>CAZRLM010000074.1:0-13622 GCA_964600835.1 uncultured Oscillospiraceae bacterium | reverse complement strand
TCCTCCTTCACCATGATGCAGGTGGACACGGAGGGAAACGCCTATATCGTCGAGTTTGACAACCCCTCGCTGGTCGTGCTGCGGGAGGGCAAGCGGGTCTTTGTCCCGTGGGTGGAGCAGACCATCTCCGGCAAGCAGATCCGTGAGGCGCACATGAAGCTGAAGCTCGGCGACATGGCGATTATCTTCTCCGACGGCGTGATTCACGCGGGCGTCGGGCTGGCGCTCAACATGGGCTGGCAGCATGAAAACGTGGTCAAGTTCCTGGAGGAAACGTATCGGGAAACGGATACTTCGGTGGACGTGCAGCACCGGCTGCTGATGCAGTGCCACGCGCTTTACGAGGGGCGCTGCGGGGATGATACGACCGTCGCCGCGCTGCGGGTGACTGAGCCGTGCCCCTGCTGCGTAATGGTTGGCCCGCCCGTCAATCCGGACGATGATGACGACGTGGTGAACGATCTGCTCTCCTGCACGGGGACGAAGGTGATCTGCGGCGGCACCACGTCGCAGATTGTAAGCAAGCATCTGGGCCGCGAACTGCAAATCGATCTGAACTACATTTCCCCCGAGGTACCGCCGATCGCCCACATGGAGGGCGTTGATCTGGTGACGGAGGGCGTGGTGACGCTGGGAAGAACGCTGGACATTCTGGAGCGATACGCGCTCAACCGGAATCCCGCCGTGCTGCTGGAAAAGAAGGACGGCGCGTATCTGCTGGCGCAGGTGCTGGCGGGCAAGTGCACGTCGGTCAAGTTTATTGTCGGCCGTGCGCTGAACCCCGCCCATCAAAACCCGGA
Organism: uncultured Oscillospiraceae bacterium; assembly: GCA_964600835.1. Lineage (GTDB taxonomy): Bacteria > Bacillota > Clostridia > Christensenellales > Aristaeellaceae > UBA11524. The sequence goes on along the minus strand of CAZRLM010000074.1, from coordinate 12,822 downwards.
TATGCCGATTTCCCTGTCGATCAAGCTGCGGTTGGTGAAGGACATCTCCGAGTGCCTCAAAAAGCTGGGCAAGCCGGTTCAGCTCAGGTTCTGCTGATCGTTTCTGTGGAATCAGCCTCCCGCGCCGCCGAATCGCTTTTCTGATTTGGTGACGCGGGAGGCGATTTTGTTTCGCGCCTTTGTGGAAAGCCGTCCCTCAGCGTCGACTCCCGCCCACTGACCTGTACCTGCGTCAGGCCCAGACGGCGACCCGCTTCGGCCTGCGTCAGGCCATAGCGCAGGCGGAGCAACATCAATCGCCGTGCCTCCCGGGAGGGAGGCACGCCTTCCGGCAGGAGCCGAACGGGACAGGCGGGCAGGGGAGCGACCGATTCCAGCGTCATGGCCAGCTCTGGCGGAGAGACGCGAAGCGCGGACGCCAGCTCGGCGATGGTCGGCTCCCTGTGAAGCGCGGCGGTCAGGAGCGACTCCGCTTTTCGGATGTGGCCCCGGATGATTCGCCGCTGACTCTGCGCATACGCCGGCGCGTCCGATCGGCACAGGACGCGCAGATCGGACAGAATGACCCGCGCCGCGAAGGCGGAAAAGCGTGTGCCTTCCTCCGGAACGTAGCGGGAGAGCGCCTTGATCAGCGCGCAGCAGCCTTGCTGGTACAGCTCCTCCCGTTCCCGTCCGCCGCATGGGAAGCGCGCCACCAGCGCGTCCACAAGCGCCTGGCGGTCGTTAAGCGCTGTGCCGGGAAAGTCGGAGGCGCGCTCCGAGCGGCAGCGTGTCACAGCGCGCCTCCGGCGTGAATGCGCTTGCGCATCCGTACCAGCGTTCCCTGATTCGGCGCGGAGCGAACCTCCAGGTCGTCCATGAAGGTCTGCATGACGGCAAAGCCCATGCCGCTTCGCTCCTGCTCGGGTCGGGTAGTGAAGAACGGCTCCATGGCCTTGTCCACATCAGCGATGCCGCGGCCGTGATCCTCCACCTCGACGGTCAGCATTCCGCGTTCATCCAGCGTCGCGCGCAGCGTCACCTGACCGACAACGCCCTCGTAGCCGTGGACGATGGCGTTTGTGACCGCTTCGCTGACCGCGGTCTTGATGTCCGCAATCTCGCTGACGGTCGGGCTGAGCTGCACGGTGAACGCCGCGATGACCACGCGGGCAAAGGATTCGTTCTCCGGCAGGCTCAAAAAGGTCGTTTCCATTTCGTTATGCTGCGTCATGCCCGTGCCTCCTGCTTTTTGTCAAGCTGCGTAATGATTCTGTCCAGCCCGGACATATGAAAGATGCGGCTGATCTGCGGATTCATGTGGATGACCGCGACGCTGCCGCCCCGGTCGCGCAGGAGTCGGTAGCGTCCTAACAGCACGCCGATGCCGGAGGAATCCATGAAGGACAGCGTGGTGAAATCAAGAATCAGACACCGAACCGTGGGATCGGCGATCAGCGCGTCCAGGTCCCGCCGAACGGACTGCGCGCAGCAGTGATCCAGCTCTCCCTCCAACCGCACAACCAACCGGTCGCCGTCGCGGATAAATCGAAGCATTGCAAGCAACCCCTCCTTTATGAAGCTGAATGTACATTCCATCCTATCCATGTCGTATCCTGCCGCGAAAAATGTCTGGTTATGCGCATCCGCGATAAATCGTTCGACAAAAAAACCGGCCGAGCTGTTCGGTCGGTTAGATCATATGGATTGCCTTCCGGGAAAGACAAGAGCGTTTCATGACTTGAGCTTCATCATGATCACGCCGCCGACCATCAGCGCCACGCCGACGAGCTTCTGCCAGGTGAAGGCGATCTTTTCCGCGTCCATGATGCCGAACGCGTCGATGAGCGCAGCGACGGTCAGCTGGGACAGCAGAATGGTGGATATGGCAATGGTCGGGGACAGGCCGGAGATGGACAGCATCACCGTCACGGTGATGATCGGCGCCAGCACGCCGCCAAGCCAGGCATACCAGGGCGCGTCCGGCAGGCGACGGATGTCCCCTTTGCCGAAGACCATGGCAATGATCAGCGCCAGCACGAAGCCGGTCAGCTGGACATAGGCGTTCGTTTCCAGCACGCCCATCTTGTCGCCCAGCCGCGTATTCATCACGCCCTGGATGCTCATGGCCGCTCCGGCGATCAACGCGCAAATAAACCCCAGCATTCGCACCCCTCCTTGATGGCAATAGTATGGCGCGATGGCTGGGGTTTATGCGTGGAATACAGGCTGCTCAGGCGTGCTTTTCCTCCGCCGCGGCGGACAGGGCGTCCACCCGGTCGTGCAGGTTCTGCATTCTCAGGTCAATAGCGGCAATGTCCTGCGCGGTTTGCACCAGCTCGTCGGAGATGTCCTCCGGCACTTGCCCCTGCGCCTTGTAGCGGAGGGAGTGCTCCAGCGACGCCCAGAAGTCCATGGCGATGGTGCGGATTTGAACCTCCACGGGTACCAGGATGCGGCCCTCGGCGAGAAAAACCGGCACCTCAACCACCAGGTGCAGGCTTCGATAGCCGTTTGCCTTTGGCTGCTTGATGTAATCCCGCACCCGCACAACGCGAATATCATCCTGACTGGTCAGCAGATCCGCGACGGTATAAATATCCTGAATATAGGAGCACACAACGCGGATGCCGGCAATGTCCGACAGGTTTTGCACGGCGGAGGGCATACTGACGGTATAATTCTTCCGCCGGAGCTTTTCCATCATGCTCTGAATGCTTTTCATGCGGCTGTGCATATGGTGAATCGGGTTCCGCTTGTGCCGCATCTGAAACTCGTCGTCGAGGATCTCCAGCTTGGTCTGCACCTCGCGGATGGCGGCCTGATAGCGGCATTGCAGGGAAAAGAAATCGTCGACCATCTTTTGAAATTCGTTGGACATCTGCTGGATGCTGGCGTTGTGCGCATCAAGCGGGGGTTGATTCGACATTTGGATGCTCCTTCCATTGGGTTGTTGTGGGCTTCAAGGGAATACGGACGCGGAATACGCTGCCTTCGCCGGGGGTGGAACGGACGTGGATTTCGCCCTTCAGCATGACGAGGATGCGCTGCACCAGGCACAGCCCCAAGCCAATGCCTTCGCGGTTGCGGGAGGAATCGGCCTGGTAGAACCGGTCGAAAATGCGCTGAACCGTGGCTTCGTCCATGCCGATGCCATGGTCTGTGATTTCGACCTCGGCCATATCGTTGGCGGAGACGCTGACCTCAATGACGCTGCCGTCAGGGGAGAACTTGATCGCGTTTTGAAGCAGGTTGATCCATACCTGCATGAGCAGCTCGCCGTCGGCGGTGACTGTCACCGGCGAGAGGGCCAGCTGCCAGTCCATGTTCCGCGCGCTCCAGATCGGTTCCAGCCGCAGAATCACCTGCCGCAGCTGTTCGTCCAGCCGGAAGGTGGACAGGGAAGCGGGCGTCTCCTGCTGTTCCAGCGCGGAGAGGCGGAGCAGCGTATCCGACAGGCGGGACAAACGGTCGCTCTCCTGCGCGATCGTCTGGACATACTCATCCCGCTGCTCCTGCGTCAGCCCGGGCATTTGAAGCAGCCGGGCAAAGCCGCGGATGGACGCGATCGGCGTTCGGAACTCATGGGAAATGCTGCTGATGAAGTCCTTTTGCAGGTAAGCCGTTCTGGAAAGCGCCTCGGTCATGCCGTTAAAGGAACGAACCAGCGCGCCGACCTCACCTGGCTCCTCCTCAGGCAGGCGAACGGAAAAGTCGCCCGACTGCACCTGCTCGGTAGCCTTCATCAGTGCGGAAATGGGGCGGGATATTTTGTAGGAGGCCCAGAATGCCATCAGCGCGAACACCGTCAGGAAGGACAGCAGCGCAAAGTTGATCCGGAAAAACGCGCTCAACAGCAGATTGGAGCTGCGTCCGGTTGTGATGCGCATGACGGCTTCATTCAGCTGCACATAGGTCACGGGATAATCCAGCAGCCCCGACCAGCGGGTCAGGATCATCTGCTGGGAGAGCAGCTCCCGTTCCTTGGCGGACAGGCGCAGCTCGGCTTCTGTGAGCAGGGAAACGTGCAACGAGTCATGGGAAACCATGCTGATCAGCTCCGGCAGAGACAGCTCTGTTTTCTGATTCAGCTCCAACAGATGGATCGCTGCACTCCGCTCGATAGCGATCATTTCATCGCGAAGATCGGATTGACCGAAGCCAACCGCGCAGATGAGCGAAATGGAAAACGCCAGCAGCGTGCAAATCAGCAGCACAAGCAGCGTGCGGCTGCGGAAGGTGTAGGGATGGATTGCCCGCCCAACCTTATTCATGGTTTTTTTCCGCCTTGTAACCCAGACCCCGCACGGTCACGATGGAGAAGTCCGGAAAAATTTCGCATTTCTCTCGAAGGCGCTTGACATGAACATCCACCGTGCGTTCGTCGCTCTGTGCGTCCATTCCCCAGATTTCGTCCATCAGCTGGCGGCGGGTGAAGATCTGCTTTGGGCTGGACAACAGCTTGAACAGCAGATAGAACTCCTTTTTCGGCAGGGTGATGGACACATCCTGCCGCGTAACGGTGAGCGAGTCGTAGTCCAGGACGGTTTCGCCGATGGTCAGGCGATGGCTGGTCATGGCCTGTGCGCGCCGCAGCAGCGCGCCGACGTGGAGAATCAGCTCGTCCAGATCGACCGGCTTGGTCATATAGTCATCGGCACCGCTGGTGAAGCCGGTTCGCTTGTCCTCCAGCGTATCTCGGGCGGTGACAAGCATGATCGGCAGCAGCGGATAAGCACGGCGCAGCTCTTCGGTCAGCTGCCAGCCGTCCATCACCGGCATCATCACGTCGGCGACAACGAGATCGGGCATGACGCGCTCAATGGCGTTCAGCGCTTCCTCACCGTTGACGGCGCCGACGGTACGATAGCCGTTCATGCCGAGAAAGGCGCACATCATCCGTTGCAGGGGCAGATCGTCCTCGACCACCAGGATTGTAAACATATGCGCCCTCCTTGATATTCTATGATCCGCTTTCTGCTTTTATTATATCACATACTGCGGAGCGCTTCAATGGGATTGAGGCGGGAGGCTTTACGTGCCGGCGCCCAGCCAAACAGCACGCCGACGGTGGCGGAGAAGGTGAATGCCAGCACCACCGCGCCGGTGGAAATGACGAAGGTAAAGCCGATCAGCTGTGCGATGATATAGGAGATGACGTTACCCAGCACGATGCCGATCACCCCGCCCATCAGGCTGAGCATGACGGATTCAATGAGAAACTGTGCCTGAATCAGCCCGGGACGCGCGCCCAGCGCCTTGCGCAGGCCGATTTCCGTCGTGCGTTCGGTGACGGAGACGAGCATCATGTTCATGATGCCGATGCCGCCTACCAGCAGCGCGATGGAGGCGATACCCGCCAGCAGGGTTGTCATCATGCCGGTGATCGTGTTCATGGTGTCCAGCAGGCTGTCCAGGTTGATGATGCGGTACGCGTCGTCCCGGTAGTTGAAGGCGGCGTTCAGCACGTCCTCCACGTTGCTGATGGTGCTGTCGGTCTGCTCGGTATCGCGCAGATACAGCGTCAGGCTGTTGACGGAGTTCACGCCCGTCAGGCGCAGCGCAGCCTGATAGGGGATAATGACCGTGCCGCCGCTCTCCGCGCCGCTCATGGCGGACATGGCGCGCATGACGTCGTTGTCGCTGTCGTCGTCCGTCATGCCGACCACCTGAAAGGACAGGCCGGCGATCACAATGCGTTGCCCGATGGGGTTCTCGTTGGGAAAGAGCGCCGAGCGCACTTTGCCGTCAATGACACAGACCCGGCTATGCCGGTTCATGTCCATTGGCGTCAGACCGCGCCCCGCGGCCAGCACCGTCGTTTCGCCGGAGAAGTAGGCATGGCTCCGGCCATCAATGGTTACGTCCTCCAGCAGCGTACCGTCGCAGGCAATATGACGCGTCAGAGAAACCGTCGGATCGACGCCGGAAACGTTGTCCAGATTGGCAATGCGGGCGATATCGTCCTCGGTCAGGCCGCGCTTGAGCGGCGTCCCCGTGACGGATACGCTTACCTTGCCAGCGCCAAGGGCGGTAAACTGGCTGGTGATCTCGCCTGTCGCGCCTTCCACCGTGGTAATCAGGGCAATGATCGCCGTCACGCCGATGATAATGCCCAACATTGTCAGAAAGGTGCGCATTTTGTTGCCCTTGATGTTCTGCCAGGACATCCGCAGGCTTTCTTTAAGCATCCTCGGCCACCCCCTCGGACAGATTGCCGTCCAGCAGCCGAACGATACGGCGCGCATGGCGCGCGATGCCGATGTCGTGAGTGATCATGATGATGGTGCGCCCTTCCTCGTTCAGGTCGTGGAAAAGCCCCATGACCTGCCGCCCGGTCTGCTGATCCAGAGCGCCGGTCGGCTCGTCCGCCAGAAGAATGGTGGGATTATTCGCCAGCGCGCGGGCAATGGCTACGCGCTGCTGTTGGCCGCCGGAGAGCTGGTTGGGAAAGTGATGCAGCTTGTCGGCCAAACCGACCCGCTCCAGCATATGGCGCGCCCGCGCCGTCCGCTCATGGGCGGGAACGCCGCTGTAAATCAGCGGCAGCTCGACGTTTTGGAGCGCGTCCTGCCGCTGAAGCAGCTGAAAGGACTGGAAAACGAACCCGATTTCCCGGCTGCGCACCTGCGCAAGCTCGCTCTCGTCCAGTCCGCCCACGTCGCGGCCGTGGAGCACATAGCTTCCCTCGCTGGGCGTATCCAGACAGCCGATGATGTTCATCAGCGTCGATTTGCCGGAGCCGGAGGGGCCGAGCACCGCGACAAACTCGCCCTGCTCGATGTCCAGATCAATGCCGCGCAGCACGGTCTGCGTTTCATCGCCCATCTGATAGCGCTTGACGATGCCGCGCATGGAAAGAATCACGTCGCTCATCTCGCACCTCGCTCAGCGCGCCATCATGGGCATCATGGCAAAATCGTTTTTCGGCGGCAAAAGAATGGTTTCGCCGCTCTTCACGCCGTCAAGAATCTCGACGATCGTGCCGTTGTTGATGCCAAGGAGCACCGACTGGCGGACGATCTCGTCTCCGCGGGAGTAGCAATAAACGAACGGCTTACCGTCGTCGTCATACTGAATCGCGTCCATGGAGACGGTCGTTGCGTTCAGCGCGCTCTCCCGGGGCACGACGATTTCACAGGTCAGTCCCATGGCCAGATGGCCGCTTTGGGGGACGGATACCTCGGCCTCGTAATAGGCCAGGTCATTGGAGACGGTCGCCTCCTGCGCGATGCGGGTGATCGTGCCCGTCAGCTCCTCGCCGGTGGATTGAACGCGGATGGTCACGCTCATGTCCTTGGCAAGGGCGGACACATCGTATTCATCCACGCGGATTTTGACGATGGGATGATCATAATCCGCGACGCGGAACAGCGTGTCGCCCGGCGCGAAATCCTCGTCCGCGTCCAGGTACAGATCGGAAATCGTGCCGTCCATCGGCGACTTGTACTGCGCGCCGGACTTGGGCTGGAGAACCACGTCGTCCTCCACGACCCGGTCGCCCTCGGCGAACTTCCACTCCTTGACGGTTCCGCGGCCCATGGCGGCGACCACCTTGAACCGGCGCGGCTCCAGGTTGCCGGAGAAGGTGTAATACGTCCGAATATCCTGTGTGCGGGCGGTTTCCTCGTCGTAATCAATATCGCGCGGACGCAGCACAAAGCAGTACAATCCAACGGCGGCAATAGCAAGAATGATCAGCCAGGGAACGATTTTACGGGCTTTCTTTTTCATGAGCTGGCAGCCCCTTTCTGTTTGATGCGCTGACAGTATATGCCTGCCGTGTGAACTGAAGATGAAATAACAGTTCGGCCATGAAAAAACCGGCCAGCGGCAGGCTGAACCGGTCTTTTCGGATCGTTGCTTTTTGTTACTCCGCGTCCCACGCCTGATAGGATTCCTCCTCCAGCAGCGCTTCGACGCGGCCGTCGGTCAGGCGCGTCAGCTCCGCGAGCAGCGCGTCTGCGTCCCGCGTCCTGACGAGCAGGGAAAAGGTCACGGCAGTGGTGAACTCGCTGGACGCAAGCTGCGCCGGCAGCGCGTTCAGCGCGTGCCGGACGCGATCCCACAGGGGATAGGCGACCTCGCACAGATAGCGCTGCGTCGGCTCCATTACGACTACCTGCGCGGCGTTCAGCGCGATGGCCGCGCCCTGCGTGTACGCACGCACCAGTCCGCCCGCGCCCAGCAGCACGCCGCCAAAGTATCGCGTGACGACGCAGCAGCAGTTGACCACGCCGCGCGCCTTGAGCACCTCCATCATCGGCAGGCCCGCGGTGCCGCCCGGCTCGCCGTCGTCGGAGTAGCGCATGACGCCCGCGTTGCGGCCGATCACATACGCGTAACAGTTGTGGGAGGCGTCCTTGTGCTTTTGACGGACGCTTTGCAGGAAGGCGAGCGCTTCCTCCTCCGTTTCCGCCGGGGACGCATAGCCGATGAAGCGGCTTTTGTTGACGATGAACTCATCGGAGGCGGCGCGTCGAAGCGTCAAATAGGACGCGCTCATTGGAGCGTGAGGCGGCAGAAGCCCTTCTTGCCCTTCTTGAGCAGAACGCCGTCGCCGCCGAGCATCTCCGCCGTCACGACCGCGGCAAAGTCCTCCACCTTCGCGTCGTCGAGGAACACCGCGCCGGCCTTCAGCTGATTGCGGGCGTCGCTCTGGCTCTTGCACAGGCCGCTGCGCACCAGCATGGTGGTCACGCGCGCATCCTCAGCCAGCTGCTCTGCGCTCAGCGTCAGGGTGGGCACATTCGCGCCGTTCGCGCCGCCGGCAAAGAGCGCCTGCGCCGCGTCGGCTGCCTTGCGGGCTTCTTCCTCGCCATGCACCAGCTTCGTCACCTCAAAGGCGAGCACCTTCTTTGCCTCGTTGATCTCGCTGCCCTCCAGCGCGCCCAGGCGGCGAACCTCGTCCATGGGCAGGAAGGTCAGCAGGCCGAGGCATTTTTCGACGTCCTTGTCGTCCACGTTCCGCCAGTACTGGTAGAAGTCGAAGGGAGAGGTCTTGTTCGGGTCGAGCCACAGCGCGCCCTTTTCCGTCTTGCCCATCTTGCGGCCGTCATGGGTCAGCAGCAGCTGGAAGGTGCAGGCGAAGGCGCGCTCGTTGTCCTTGCGGCGGACAAGATCCGCGCCGCCCAGCATATTGCTCCACTGATCGTTGCCGCCCATCTCGAGTCGGCAGCCGTAGCGGTGGAACAGCTCCAGGAAGTCGTAGGACTGCATGAGCATATAGGTAAATTCCAGGAAGGACAGGCCGTTTTCGGTCGCCATGCGCGCCTTGTAGCATTCCGCCGTCAGCATCTTGTTGACGGAGAACATCGCGCCGATGTCGCGCATGAAGTCGATGAAGTTCAAATGCCGCAGCCAGTCGGCGTTGTTGGCGATGATCGCCTTGTCGTCGGAGAAGTCCAGGAAGCGGCTCATCTGCGCCTTGATATGCGCCACGTTGTCGTCAATCGTCTCAACGGTCATCATCTTGCGCATATCGGTCTTGCCGGAGGGGTCGCCGATCATCGCGGTGCCGCCGCCCATCAGCGCGATGGGGCGGTGCCCGGCGCGCTGCATATGCGCCATGGCCATGATCGGGATGTAGTGGCCGATGTGCAGCGAATCGGCGGTGGGGTCAAAGCCGACGTAGAAGGTGGTCGGCTCCTTGAGCTGCTCGTACAGCTCCTCCGGGAAGGTCATCTGCGCGAGGAATCCGCGCTCCTTGAGGGTGTCAAGAACGTGCGTCATGGGAAAATTGCTCCTTTCATTTCTCGTAAAAGACGATGGTCATTCGGTCGTTGATGACTTTGCTCGCGCCCGTTCGGCGGTAGCCGAGCTTTTCGTAAAGATGGCAGTTCCTTGATTCTTGAAGGATGGTGCCAAGCGACCAGCCCTCGGCGCCGTGAAGCGCCTCCGCTTCGCGAACCGCCGCCTGCGCGATGCCGTGATTCTGGAAATCAGGAAGCACAAAAAGGGGAGAGATTCGCTTGCGTTCGCCGTTTTGCCGATCCACCACGCGGATGCCGCCCGCAAGCTGATCATCCTGCCAAATGAAGTAGAAGTAGGTAAAGGGCTGCGACAGTTTTGCCTGGATACGGTCAAGGGATTCACAGGCCGGATTGGTCTCAAAATCCTCGTAGGTCTTGAGCAGCTCATCAAAGGCGATTCGTTGCAGCGCCTGAATGAGCGGCGCGTCGGACAGCGTAGCCCGGACGAGTCGAATGGTCAATTGTGTTCAGCTCCTTGACGCGGACGCCTCCTCCACTAACCGACGCAGGGTGGTCATGCCGTCGTGAATTTGCTGAAGGGTGGCGTTGGAGAAGTTCAGCCGGAGCGTGTTGTCATGTCCGCCTTCCACAAAGAAGTGCGTGCCCGGCACATAGGCAACGTGGGATTCGACGGCCTTTTGCAAAAGCGGCAAGGCCTGAACGCCCGAGGGCAGCTCCACCCATACGAACAGCCCGCCCTCGGGCCGGGTATATCGGGTGCCCTCCGGGAAAGCGGCCAACTCGGCAAGCATGGCGTTCAGCTGAGCACGATAGCTCTCGCAGATTTCTTTGATGTGACCCGGCAGCAGGCCGCGCCGCAGGAACTGGTCGACGATGGCCTGATTCAGGTTGGATGTGTGCACGTCGGTGGACTGCTTGCCGATGGTGCACTTGCGCAGGATGCGCGGGTCGCCCGCCATAAAGCCGACGCGCAGACCGGGAGAGATAATCTTGCTGAAGGAACCGAGGAAAACGACCCAGCCCTCCCTGTCATAGGACTTGATCGAGCGCAGAGGTGTGCCGACGTAGCGCAGGTCGCGATAGGGATCGTCCTCCGCCACAACCATGCCGTACTGGGACGCAAGCTCCGCAATGCGCGGTCGGCGGTCGGCGCTGAGCGCCTTGCCGGTAGGATTTTGGAAGGTCGGGATGGTATAGAGCAGCTTTGGATGGTAGCGGCGGATCGCTTCCTCGAGGCAGTCGACGCGCAGCCCGTTTTCGTCGCTTTCCACCGGGACAAGCTGCGCCTCGTACAGGCGCATACACTGCAAATTGCCCAGAAAGGAGGGATTCTCCACCAGAATCACGTCCCCGGGGTTGATCAGCGCCTTGCAGAGCAGATCCATCGCCTGGCTGGAGCCTGTCACCGGCAGCACGGCCGGAATTTCGCATTCCAGCTGCTCGCGGGCATAGGCGAGCAGGCTCTCCACGAAGGGCGCATAGCCTTCCGTTGCGCCGTATTGCAGGATGGTCTTGCCATTGTCTTTGAGCACCCGAGCGGCAATTTCCGCCACATCGCCGTCCGGCAGGGCGGACAGGGCAGGATTGCCTCCGGCAAAGGAAATCATCCCGGGTCTGGCGCTCATCTTCAAAATTTCCCGGATCGCGCTGCCGCTTATGCCGTCAAACCGGCGGGCAAAGCGCAGATGATCAAGCTCCATGGCGGTTCCTCCTTTACAAAAAACCTTCCCGGACAAACGTCCGGGAAGGTGATCAATCTCACGGTACCACTTCCACATTCAGCCGCAAAACGGCCCTCAGCGAGGATCAGCATGAATCCTCCCGCGCTGTAACCGGCGCGCCGGATACCGCCTACGCAGATGACTCCTTCAGCGGATGGCTCGGAGATGTACTTCACGCGTCCGCGACCGCGCCCTTCCACCAACCGGGCGCTCTCTTGAAGGCCGCAAGGGGAAGCGCTACTCTTCTCCTCATTGCTTTTACAAAGGTCATTATAGCAGGAAAAGCGGTGATGTCAAGCGGAAAAAAGAAAAAAGCCTTGCTAATTCGCCGGAAATCCTGTATACTACATAATATCCCTGGTCATGGGTATCTTTGTCATGGCCAATGCGCCAATCGGGGGCGCTGTGGGCGCAACCGGGCACGAGGAGGTTGGGTGTAACCATGGAATGCAAGATAAAGAACAACATCGGTACCATCTCCATTACCGAGGATGTGATGCTGAAGGTCGTCGGCTACGCGGCGCTGGAATGCTATGGCATCGTTGCGATGTCCTCCAAGCGCGCGAAGGACGGCTTCGTCGAGTGGCTGGGCCGTGAAAATCTATCGAAGGGCGTGCAGATCCGCAGCGTCGGAGAAATGCTGGATGTGGATCTTTTCATCATTGTGGAATACGGCATCTCCATTGCGGAGGTGTGCAAAACCATTGTGGACACCGTGCGCTATAAGCTGGAGAGCATGACCGGCGTGAAGGTGCGCAAGGTGAATATCTCGGTGGAAGGGATCCGCATTTAATCGCGGCCACACCTGTTGAACGGAGGAAAGACCTTTGATACAGTTCAAGACGATTGACGGCCTGCTGCTGCGCGATATGGCAGTCGCCGGCGCAACGCTGCTGGAAAAGAACCGCGAGGCGGTGGACGCGCTGAACGTGTTCCCCGTGCCGGACGGCGATACGGGCACCAATATGTCCCTGACGATGCAGAGCGCCATCCGCGAGGTGTCCAGCAAGGAGTATCTTCGGGCGGACGAGGCGGCGGGCGCGCTGGCCAAGGGCGCTTTGAAGGGCGCGCGGGGCAATTCCGGCGTGATTACCTCTCAGCTGCTGCGCGGCTTTTCAAAGGCCCTGAGCGGCGTGGAAAAGATTACGCCGACCCAGTTTGCCGCCGCGCTCAAGGCCGGCGCCGATCAGGCGTACAAGGCGGTCATGAAGCCCAAGGAGGGCACCATTTTGACGGTGGCGCGGGTGATCGCCGAAGACGCGCTCAAGCAGGTGCAGAAGGATCCCGAGGATTATGACGCGCTGATGACCGTGATGCTGCGCAGCGGCGAGGCGATTTTGAAGCGCACGCCCGATATGCTGCCCGCGCTCAAGCAGGCGGGCGTGGTGGACTCCGGCGGACGCGGCCTG
>CAZRLM010000073.1:778-13754 GCA_964600835.1 uncultured Oscillospiraceae bacterium | reverse complement strand
CCTACATCGGCAAGCAGCCCTGACAAAATCCGAGATGTACAAGGCCCCGCGTCGGCGCTGAACCGACGCGGGGCCGGTTTTATTTCAATCACGTCTGCACAGGCTTTACAGCATATCCTGATAGACTTCCAGGCTGTCTGGGACGGAACGGAGTTTCACGACGCGGACAACTTCTCCCGTGCGGGCGTTCACCTCAACCTTGTAGAGCCTGTCGTAGTCGTTCTCGCCATACAGCTCCTGCACGCGACCGGCGATGGCTTCATCCGAGTCATAGGCAGTCGGCATGATCAGCAGGAATTTCCACATGGGCTGCGCCTCGTCGGTCACATCGTAGAACACGCAGGTGTAGTATGGGATGCCCGTATCGAACAGCAGCGCAATTTCTTCATCGGAGAGCTGACAGGTCGATTGCAGCGCCTCCCGCGCAATGGTCAGCGCCTCCTCCTGCGGGATCGCGTCTTCATCAGGCATCGCATAGCGGAAGTCCGCCGACGCCAATGCGTCCCGGCTGAACACGGCTTCCGCCTCTTCAGGCCGCTCGGCAAGGAAAGCGCGAATCAGCGGCGCAATCTCATCCGACCAGCGCGCTTTGTTCTCCAGGCTCCAATGCGGGAAGGTTTTCTCTTCTCCGGCAGCCGTGATAAACGTCCGAACCGCCGTCGCAACCGCGCTGCTGCTTCGGTCAGCGGCAGCCTTCCAGGCCACCGCCTTGTCCTCAATCGGCGCAAGCAGCAAGCCCGTATCGGGGTCGACGAACACGTCGATCGCATGGGGAAGCCCTTCCTGCCCCGCCAGCTCCGTGCCCAGCGTATCCATCGCCACATACCAGTAAGCCTTTTGATCGCCGGACTTGGCAAACTCCGGAATCTGATAGCTCGCGTCATAGACGCGATACTTGTCGATCAGCCCATCCTCCATGCTGAAGCCGCGGGCAATCTCTTTTTTCGCGATGGCAATCGCTTCCTCTTTGGTCATCTTTCCGGTGGACGCAGCATAGCAGGTTTTTCCCGCTGTCGTCGCGCCCACATCTGCCAGCACCTGCGAATACCAGGCCTGCTCCTCCTGCGTCCACTGCTCGAAGGGGCCCCACGCGGCGCTCATGATGCTCAGGAAGGTGGCGTTTCTCGCAGGCTCGCCCGTCATCGCTTCAATGGCGCTGTCGGCGATCCTTGCGGCCTCCGTATCTGTCAGCGTGCCGTCGCGCAGTTGTTTCAGCTCGCCGCTTTCAGTCACATATCCCTCGTCCATCAGCTCGACCACAACCTGAACCCTTTTCGCCGTCGGCCAGTTGATGTAGTCGCCGCTCTCTTGCTCGGTCTGCGCCATCAAACGCCCCGTTGCGGTGATCGACACAACGGCAAAGGCCGCGGCTACGGTCAACGCAAGCGCCATCGCGAGCGCGAATCCTACGGATAATTTCTTCTTCATGCTTTTCTCCTCTCCTCGGATCAGCCGAAGCATTTTTTGCTGACTGTCCGGCTGCTCGACAACGCTCGAAAGGCGATGCTTGAGCGCCGTATGGATTTCGTTCCGGATTGCTTTATCGGTTTTCATGCTGCTCGTCTCCCTCCAGCAGGTCTTTCAATCGGGCGCGGGCGCGTTTGAGCCGAACCGAGACGGACGAGGGGCGAACGCCCAGCGCGTCGGCTGTCTCCTCAAGCGTCATCCCGTGGTAGTAATAAAGCAGAATCGCTTCCCTTTGTCTGTGCGGCAGACGGAGAATCGCGTCCGACAGCGCCATATCATGCGACGAGCAGCTGCCGTCCGGAAACTCCTCTGGGGTAACGCGCCGATCCACCAGCCGGAACCACCGCGACCTGCGCTGGTCGTTGCATACATTGATTGCGATGCGCATGAGCCAGGTCTTTTCGCTTGACTCGCTGCGGAAGTCCTTCAAATGCTGATAGGCTTTCAAAAAGTTTTCCTGTGTTGCGTCCTCCGCCATCTGCCGATCCTGGAGGATGGCACAGCAGGTGCGGAGAATCTCCCGCTCGTATTGTATCATCAGGTGACAGAGCTGCGATTCGAGATTTCCGTCAGGGCCCGTGACGGTCATCTCCATCACCTCCTTTCACCCATTAGACGCGTACAGCCTTTTCTTTTTTAGCCCGCAAGGCGACGCTGTCAAAATAATTTTTTAAGTAGTCATCATCAGCACAGCAAAAAGGCAGGAAGCCGATCTGGCTTCCTGCCTGTGTGGGATTAGTAGGGCTCGAACCTATGACCTCCACGATGTCAACGTGGCGCTCTAACCAACTGAGCTATAATCCCATGGACTGTCAACAAATGAGATTATAGCACAGGCACAGAGAAAAAGCAAGGCCAATTTGAAAAAAAGTGAGCAAAACTTGCGGCGGGTCAGGAGCCGGTCAGCTCGGCGTTGTCCAGCACGCCGCGGCTCAGGAACAGGCACAGCGGCGTGACCAGCAGCGTGGGCAGCGCCAAAGCGCCCATCACCGTAAAGGGCAGCGAAACGACGATCTGTCCGCCGACGAGCAGGAAAACCATCAGCGCAATGCCGGGTGCGAGCAGCAGCAGGATCATCAGGAAGTACAGCGCCAGCGTCAGCATTTTCGCATGGGCGCCGCCGAAGAAGCGCTCCTCCAGCAGATTCGCGCCGACGAACAGCAGCGAGATCAGGAACCGGGCGACGACGGCCATCGCGATTTCCGCGCCGCTCACGCCCGCGATCAGCCCGATGGGGATCATCACGACCGCCGCCTCCAGCGCGTAGGTGAGCACCGATTCGCCCAAACAGGCGACCAGTCGACGGAAGGCGGAGTCCGGCAGGCGATAAACCCAGGGCTGCGTCAGTTCACGCACCCAGCGGCCTGTATTCACGGAAAACAGCTGCATATAGGTGGCAAAGGCAAACGCGGGGAGGATGCCCTCGCCGCGCATGACGAAGGCGAACACGATGGAGATCACGGCAAAGACCATGGTGGTGGTGTCCAGCAGGAACCGCCGACCGCGCCGGGATTCCAGCCGGTGCTTGTAAAACAGCGCCGATGCGCCCCAGCCGCCGCCCAGTCCCGTTTTGCCCACGGCGACGTTCTCCGGCAGCGCCTCCTGCATCCGGCCCTCCTTCTGCGCGGTGATGGCCTGATGGCTGCGCGCGGTGGCGGCGAGCACGTCCTCGTAGAAGTCGCTGCCCAGATGGGCGATGCGCGCGGTCAGCAGCGCGATCAGGGCGACGGAAGCCGCCATGCCGGGCAGCACCGCGGGGAAGTCTCCCGTCATCAGCGCCCGGAAGGAGCACGCCAGCCATCCGCCGACGGGGAAGCAGTCCGTTACCGGCGTGCCGATCAGCGCCAGGGCCGCGGCCAGCCCGGTCTTGCCGGAGGTCAGCGCCGTTGCAAGGCCAATGGCGCCAAAGACGGCGATTACGCCGAAAAAGACGCAGGTCGCGACGCGGCGCTTTTTCGAGCTTCCGCTGACGGCGGCGTAGATCGCCATGGCGGTCATCTGCCCCAGGAACAGCGCCAGCGCGTACAGCAGCACAATCACCAGTACCACCCAGAAGGAAACGCCGTAGCCTTGGCCCAGCCAACCGTACTGGAACAGCAGGAAGCAGCCTGTTAAGAGCGACGTGCCCAGTCGCTGCAAAAGCCCGAAATAGAGCAGGTGCGACGGGGAAAACGGCGCGGGAAAGAGCAGCTGCACATCCGCCATGGTGTACAGGCTCGCGCCCCGGCCCAGCCCCTGATACGCGGCAAAGAGGTACGCCGCCGACAGCAGCAGGAACACCATGCCGTACACCTCGGCGATGGGGCGGCGCGGCGTGTCGGTCGGCTGCGCGCCGGAGAAGAGCATCATCCCCATCAAGCCCGCGAAGAGGATCAGCAGCACCCAGTTGGAGGGCTTCTTGAAGAACGCGCGCAGGCTGTTCTTCAGCCTCGTTTTGATCTGCCAGAGCAGCGCGCTCATTGCCCGTCCGCCTCCTTGCCCTCGGTGATGCGGAAGAACAGCTTTTCCAGCGTTTCCTCCTCCGTCTCATCCTCCCGGCGCATCGCGGCGGCCAGGCGACCGTTCATCATGATGAAGGCGGAGTCCCAGTCCTGCTCCACGCTGTCGATCATGTGCGTGGAGAGCAGGATGGTGCAGCCCTCGTCCCGCCATTGCTTGAGCAGCGCCTTCAGTTCCTTGATGGCGTGCGGATCGAGACCCACCAGCGGCTCGTCCAGAATGGCGACGGCGGGGTGGGGCAGCAACGCGCAGGCGATGGACAGCTTCTGCTGCATTCCCTTCGACAGCTCCTTGCCTAACTTGTCCTTCTTGTCCATCATCTCAAAGCGGGTCAGCAGCGCCTCGGCGCTCGTCTGCCAGTCGGCGAGGCGGTAGGCCCGGCCGATGAACTCCATGTGCTCCCACACGGTCAGCAAATCGTACACGGCGGGCATCTCAGGCACATAGGCCAGCGTCTGCTTCGCGGCCAGGGTCTTGCTGCCATGCCCGTTGACCTCAATCTCCCCCTGAAAGCGGAGCAAACCGGCGATGGACTTGATCAGCGTCGATTTTCCCGCGCCGTTCGGCCCCAGCAGCACGGCGATCTCCCCGTCCGGCACGGTAAAGGACACATGGTCGTTGGCCAGCGTTTTGCCGTAGCGTTTTGTAACATCCTGAATACGCAGCATAAGTACGTCCCTCCTTATCGCGCTCTATGATAACGGGGCCAGGGCGGCGTGTCAAGACAGGCTGCTCCAACGATACGTCCGGCGGACTGAAACCAGCGTCCGGCGCGTCAAAAGACGTAAGGGCTTTCCCTTTACATTTTGCGAAAAAACCGATATAATAAAGCTGTATGCGTATTCCATCATGGATGCAAAGCGCGGCGGGGAGAACGGCATGGTCAAGACGATTGCGATTACGAACCAGAAGGGCGGCGTGGGCAAGACCACGACGTCCGTGAATTTGACGGCGATCCTGGCGGATATGGGACAGCGGGTGCTGGTGGTGGATCTTGATCCGCAGGGCAACACGACCAGCGGTCTGGGCATGACGGCTACCGACAGGAGCGTCTACGAGGCGCTGCTGGGCCGGGCGTCGGCGCGGGAGTGCGTGCAGACGACGCGCTATAAGAATCTGTCGCTGATCGGGGCGGATATCCGCCTGGCGGGGGCGGAGCTGGAGCTGGTCGACCTGGAAAAGCGGGAATACCGGCTGAAAACGCTGCTGGCGGCGCTGAGCGGGGCCTACGACTTCATCTTCATCGACTGCCCGCCCTCCCTGAGCCTGCTGACGCTCAACGCCCTGGCCGC
This sequence comes from uncultured Oscillospiraceae bacterium, assembly GCA_964600835.1. Lineage (GTDB taxonomy): Bacteria > Bacillota > Clostridia > Christensenellales > Aristaeellaceae > UBA11524. The sequence continues at coordinate 8,496 of CAZRLM010000073.1, read as the reverse complement.
GGCGGATCGGGTGCTGATTCCGATTCAGTGCGAGTATTACGCGCTGGAGGGCGTGACCAGCCTGATGAATACCATCGGCCGGGTCAAGCGGACGATCAACCCGCGCATCGACGTGGAGGGCGTGCTGCTCACCATGCTCGACGGCCGGACGAACCTGGGGTTGCAGGTGGTGGATCAGGTGAAGAAGCACTTTCGCAAGAAGGTGTACGCGACCACCATTCCCCGCAGCGTGCGGCTGGGGGAGGCCCCGTCCCACGGCGAGCCGATCCATATCTATGATCCCCGCTCGGCGGGAGCGGTGGCGTATCGGGCGCTGGCGCAGGAGGTGCTCTCGCGCAACGGCGTGAAGGCGAAAGCGTAAAGGAGCGAGGAAGCATGACGAAAAAGAACCGCGGGTTGGGGCGCGGACTGGACGCGCTGCTGCCCGAGTCGGACGAGCTGACCGGCGCGGGGCAGGAGATCGCCCTGGGCGACATCGATCCGAATCCGGATCAGCCGCGCCGCGTTTTTCAGGAGGAGAGCATCGCGCAGCTGGCGCAGTCCATCCGGGAGCAGGGCGTGCTTCAGCCGCTGCTCGTGACGCCGACCGGCGACGGGCGCTACCGCATTGTGGCGGGCGAGCGCCGCTGGCGCGCTTCCCGGGCCGCGGGGCTGGAAACGGTGCCCTGCGTCGTGCGGGAGCTGGATCTGACCCAGCAGATGGAGATCGCGCTGATCGAAAATTTGCAGCGCGAGGATTTGAATCCCATCGAGGCGGCGCAGGGGATTCGCGCCCTGATGCAGCAGTGCGGCTACACGCAGGAGACCGTCGCGACCCGGCTGAGCAAGAGCCGCCCGGCGGTGGCGAACCTGCTCCGGCTGCTGACGCTGCCCGAGAGCGTGACGGCGCTGGTCAGCGCGGGCACGCTGTCCGCCGGGCACGCGCGGGTGCTGGCCGGTCTGGACGACGACGGAATGAAGGAAGCGCTGGCCCGCCGCTGCGTGGAGGAGGGCTGGAGCGTCCGACAGATGGAACAGTACGCCGCCGCGCTGAAAAACGGCGAAGCGGCGCGTCAGAAGCCCGCGCGCGCCGCCCGTGCGCTGCCCGTCGAGCTGAGCGAGCTGGAGGGCCGCTTCCGGGAGACGATGGGCGTGCGCGCCACGCTCACCGGCAATATGAAGAAGGGCCGCATCGTCCTGCAATACTACTCCCGGGAGGAGCTGGAGCACCTCAATGAGCTGCTTGAGCGCCTGACGGGGGAATGAACCAATGAAAGGAGCGCTGCGCATGACCCGGCAGCCTCTGCCTGTTTTGCCCCGGTGGGACGGCCCGCTGTCCCATCCCTTTTACAGCCATGTCGTGAAGCGCGCGCTGGACTTTGTGCTGGCGCTGGTTTTGCTGATTCCCGGCGTGGTGATCATGCTGCCCCTGGCGCTGTGGGTCAAGCTGGATTCCCCCGGGCCGGTTCTTTACAAGGCTGTGCGGGGCGGCTACCACAATCAGCCGTTTTATATTATGAAGTTTCGCTCCATGGTCGTGGGCGCGGACAAGTCCGGCGGCTGCACCGCCCTCAACGACAGCCGCGTCACCCGGGCGGGCCGCGTGATGCGCCGCCTCAAGCTGGACGAGCTGCCGCAGCTGTTTAACATTTTGAAGGGCGAGATGTCCTTTGTCGGCCCCCGGCCCGAGCTGCTGCTCTACACGCGGCAGTACACGAAGGAGCAGGAGTGCATCCTGTGGGTTCGCCCGGGCGTGACCGACCGCAGCAGCCTGGTCTACATTGCCCAGGACGAGATTGTCGGCACGGAAAATCCGGTGGAGAATTTCGAGAAGTACATCCTGCCGGAGAAGAACCGGCTGCGGGTCGAGTACGCGCGGAACCAGTCGTTCCTGCTGGACGCGCGGCTGTTCTTCGAGACGATCGGCGGCGTGTTCGGCAAAGCGAAGAAGATGGCCGACGAGCGAAGCGGGAAAGGACGGCAGCGTGATGATTGACGGCGAATCCTACACGGCGCGGACGCACGCGGCGTTCGGCGGCGCGCCCATCGACACGGGCGACGCGCGGACGCTGGCGTGGCTGATCCGCCGCCATGGGCTGGAGATGACCCACCTGAGCCGCGGCAGCCACATCGGCGCGATTTTCTCCGTCGCGGAGATCATCGCAACGCTGTACACCGGCGTGATGCGCGTCGATCCCGCCTGGCCGGACTGGCCCGAGCGCGACCGGCTGATCCTCAGCAAGGGCCACGCGGGCGCGGCGGTTTACGCGGCGCTGGCCGAGCGCGGTTTTTTTCCTGTGGAGGAGCTGAAAACCCATTACGCGAACGGTTCCCGGCTGTCCGGCCATGTGAGCCATCACGGCGTGCCGGGGATTGACTTTTCCACCGGCTCCCTGGGCCATGGCCTGGCAGCGGCGGCGGGGATGGCGCTGGGCGCGAAGCTCGATGGCGCGTCCTGGCGGACGTATGCCGTGCTGGGCGACGGCGAGTGCGACGAGGGCGCGGTATGGGAGGCGGCGCTGCAGGCCGCGCAGTTCGGCCTGGACGGGCTGATCGCGGTAATCGACCACAACCGGATGCAGTCCCTCGACTTCTGCGAGAACACGCTGCGGCTGGAGCCGCTGGCGGACAAATGGCGCGACTTCGGCTGGGAAACGCAGACTGTGGACGGGCACGACGTCGACGCGCTGCGGGCGGCTTTCCATCGCGCGCAGGCGGCGCGGGGCAGCGGCAAGCCGCAGATGATCGTCGCGGTGACGACGAAGGGGAAGGGCGTTTCCTTCATGGAGAACGACATTCTCTGGCACTATCGCACGCCGCAGGGCGAGGAGTATGAGGCGGCGCTGAAGGAATTGGAGGCGCAGCGGCCATGAGAGACGCGTTTTGCCGCGCCTTGATGCGCGAGGCGGCGAAGGATCCGCGCCTGACGCTGATCACGGGCGACCTGGGCTTCGGCGTATTGAAGCCCTTCTGGGAGACTTATCCGAAGCAGTTTGTCAACGCGGGCATCGCCGAGCAGGCAATGACCGGGCTGGCGGCGGGGCTGGCGCGCACGGGGCGCACGGTGCTGACCTATTCCATCGGCAACTTTCCCACGCTGCGCTGCCTGGAGCAGATTCGCAACGACTGCGCGTACCACGAGGCGAACGTCAAAATCGTGTGCGTGGGCGGCGGTTTTGTATACGGCAGCCTGGGCATGAGTCACCACGCCACGGAGGACGTCGCGATTTTGCGCGCGCTGCCGGGCGTGACGGTGTTCGCCCCCGGCGATCCCTGCGAGGTGGAGGCGGTGGTGCCGGTGATGCTGCGCACGCCGGGCACCTGCTATCTGCGCCTGGGCCGGGGCGGCGAGCCGGTGCTCCACGACGGCCCGGTGGAGGATTGGCGCGTCCCGAAGGCGCTGACGCTGCGAGAGGGGTCGGATGTGGCGCTCCTGTCCTCCGGCGGCATTCTGACGCAGACGCTGTCCGCCGCCGCGCTGCTGGCGGAAAAGGGCGTGTCCGCGCAGGTGACGTCCTTCCCCTGCGTCAAGCCCATCGACCGGGAGGCCATCTTGGCGCTGGCCGGGCGCTTCCGCCACCTCGTGACGGTGGAGGAGCATAACGTGGTGGGCGGCTTTGGCTCGGCGGTGTGCGAGGTGCTGGCGGAGTCCGGCGCGCCCTGCCGCGTCCACCGCATCGGAATGCCGGACGTGTATTCCATCATCGTGGGCACGCAGCAGTACCTGCGGGGTGCATATCAAATGGATGATCAGGCGATCTGTCGGCGGACGCTGGCGTGGCTGGAGGAGAAAGAGGCATGACGGGCGTGGAGGAAAAGAAGCTGTCCCTGCCGGAAATTCACGAGGAGCTGCTCTGCCAGCTGCGGGACATTGTGGCGGTGTGCCAGCGGCATGGCATCGAGTACAACCTGATGTGCGGCACGCTGCTGGGCGCGGTGCGCCATCAGGGGTTCATCCCCTGGGACGACGACGTCGACCTGCTGATGACCCGCGCGGAGTTCACCCGCTTCCGGGAGGTTTACCCCAGGGAGTGCGACAAGCGCTTCGAGCTGACCTATCTGGACACCTGGACGCCCCGCGTGATGAACCGTGACCCCGAAAAGGCCGCCGCGTTCACGGACTTTTTCATTCTCGATGCTGTGCCGCCGGAAGGGCTGAAGCGGAAGCTGTGGTTCCTGGAGCTGCACCTGCTGCAGGGGATGATCAAGCGCAACGTGGATTACAGCCGCTTCAATTGGAAGAACCGGATTCTTTTGATGAGCACGCACATCCTGGGACTGCCCTTCACCACGGCGTGGAAAACGCGCCGGTACGAGCGCGTTTCGACCCGATACGCGTCGGGCGACGACCTGTGTATGTCCAACGGCGCGTTCGAGCTGATGATGCACATCTGGCATTCCGATCAGTTCGCTGAGAAGATTGCCGTCCCCTTCGAGGACGTTTCCTGCCTGATCCCCAAGCGGTACGACGAGGTGCTGACCATTCTGTTCGGGCCGGACTACATGACGCCGCCGCCGGAGAGCGAGCGGGTCGCCAAGCATCTCGACGTATGATTTTTGCCTCCTGAAAGGATAGGAACCGGATGGATATGATATTCTGCCCGCTCAGTTCCGGGTCGAGCGGGAACGCGCTGTTTGTGCAGTACGGGCGGACGCGGCTGCTGGTGGACGCGGGCAAGCCGGGAAGAGCGATTCTGAGCGCGCTGGAGATGATCGGCGTGGATCCGGCCACCCTCAGCGCGATCCTGATCACCCACGAGCACAGCGACCACATCGCCGGCGCGGGCGTGCTGTCCCGAAAGCTGAACGTGCCCGTCTACGCGACGGAGGGCACCTGGCACGCGATGGCGGGCAAGGTGGGCAACATCCCCGACGGTTGTCGCCGGGAGTTTGACAAGCAGTGCGATTTTTATGTGGGCGACCTGGGGGTGATCCCCTTCGGCACCTCCCACGACGCGGCGGATCCGGTGGGTTACCGGCTCTGCGGCGGCGGGATCAGCCTGTCCATTGCCACCGACCTGGGGTACTTCTCCAAGGCGGTGCGGCAGGCGGTGGGCGGCAGCTCGATGGTGCTGCTGGAAAGCAACCACGACCCCGATATGCTCCGGCAGAATCCGCACTATACCAGCGCGCTCAAGCAGCGCATTCTGGGCAATCGCGGCCATCTGAGCAACGAGGCGTGCGCCGAGGCGCTGGTGCAGCTGGCGGATACCGGCGTGCGCCATGTGGTGCTGGGCCACCTCAGCGGGGAGAACAACACGCCGGAGCTGGCGATGGCCGTCAATACCCGCCGGGCGCGCATGGAAGGGATCCGGCTGGGAAGCGACCTGCGCCTGGACGTGGCGCGGCGCGATACGGTGGGGGACGTGTACACGCTGCGGGAGGGCGTATGAGCGGGGCGCTTGGCGGCGAGCGGGCGCTGCTGCTGACGCTCCTGGCGACGCTGCTGCGTCGGCCTGTCGGGGCGCTGCTGACGCGCTTCCCGGGCGTGACGGCGGACGATCCGGCGCTGTATTACGCGGGCGTTGTGCTGGAGGAGTGTCTGCTGTGGGCGGCGGCGATGCTGTGGCTGCGCCCGGGCCGAAAGGGCGGACTGCGCCCGGACGCTCATTGGGGCGCGGGTTGCGTCGCGGCGGCGTTGGCCGGCGCGGCAGCGCAGGCGGCGATGGCGTTGGTGACGCCCTACTGGACGGCCTTCATCGGCGCGGAGAGCGCCGCGATGCTCATGCCCCGCAACGGCGCGGAATGGCTGCTGGCGGCGCTGGCGCTTGTCGTCGCGCCCGCGGTGGCGGAGGAAACCTTCTACCGGGGCGGGCTGATGAACCGCCTGACGGAATGCATGAGCGCCCCGGCGGCTTTTTTTGTGACGGCGGTCGTCTTTGCGCTGTCCCATGGCAGCCTGGCCGGGCTGCCCGCGCATTTGCTGATCAGCCTGCTGTGCTCGCTGGCGTACCTGCGCTATGGCCACCTGACGGTCAGCGTATTGACGCATATGGGCTATAACGCTGCGGCGCTGCTGATCAGCGTGGCGGATGTACCGGCGGCGTCGTCGGTGCTGTCGGCGATTCTTTTGCTGGGTGTGGCGACGGCCTGGGCGGTGGACGCGCCCTGGCGCGCGCCCCACGGGCGGCTGACGGGCCGGGCGGCGCTGCTGACCGCGCTGCTGCTCGCGTCGGCCGGATTGCAAATGCTGATGTAGAAACAAAGAGGGTGAATCGGATGATCCTGCTGTCGCTGCAGAAGGTGCAGAAGAGCTTTGGCACGAACGTGGTGCTCCGGGACGCGTCCCTGGTGCTGCAGGAAGGCCAGCGCATGGGATTGGTGGGCGTGAACGGCTGCGGCAAGTCCACCCTGATGAAGATTATCGCCGGGATCGAGACGGCGGACGGCGGCACGGTCACGACGCAGCGGGGATTGAAGCTGGGCTATCTGGCGCAGCAGGGCGAGGTGGACGAGAACCGCACCGTGCTGGAGGAGCTGGAGAGCGTCTTTGAGCCGGTGGTGGCGATGGAGCGTCAATTGCGCGCGCTGGAGGAGGAGATGGCCGGCGCGGCGGAGGACGAGGCGCTGCTGCACCGCCTGGGCAGCCAGTACGACCAGCTGACGCGGGAGTTCGAGCGGTGCAACGGCTACGGCTGGCGGTCGACCGTGCAGGGCGTGCTCTCCGGTCTGGGCTTCCGCAAGGAGCAGCAAAGCCAGCCTGCGCATCTTTTGTCCGGCGGGGAGCGGACGCGGCTGTGCCTGGGGCGGATGCTGCTCACCGAGCCGGATCTGCTCCTGCTGGACGAGCCGACCAACCATCTCGATTTGAAGTCCATCGCCTGGCTGGAGGACTATCTGCGCAGCTATCGGGGCGCGGTGCTGCTCATCAGCCACGACCGGTACTTCATGGATCACGTCTGCGACCGGATGTGCGAGCTGCTGCTGGGCGCAACCGAGTGCTACGACGGCAACTACACGTCCTTCCTGGCTCAACGGACGGAGCGCTTCGAGATCCGCATGAAGGCCTACGAGCTGCAACAGAAGGAAATCGCCCGGCAGGAGGCGATCATCGCCCGCTATCGGCAGTTCAACCGGGAAAAGTCGATCCGCGCCGCCGAGAGCCGCGAGAAGCGCCTCGAGAAGGTGGAGCGTCTGGAAAAGCCGCAGGACGAGAGCGCGATCCGCTTCCGCTTTGACATCCGCCGCCGCACCGGCGAGGATGTATTGATGGTGGACGGACTGCGCAAGGGCTTTGACGGGCGGACGCTGTTCGATCAGGTGAAGCTGCACCTCAGGGCGGGCGACCGCGTGGCGCTCATTGGCGACAACGGCGTGGGCAAGTCGACGCTCTTCAAGTGCCTGATCGGCGAGGAGAAGCCCGACAGCGGCGCGATCCGCCTGGGCGCGGGCGTGGACATCGGCTACTACGACCAGCATCAGGCGCACCTGCACGACGACAAAACCGTGCTGGACGAGGTGTGGGACGACTTCCGCCGCCTTGATCAAACGGAGGTGCGCGGCGCGTTGGGGCTGTTCCTGTTCACCGGCGACGAGGTGCTCATGCCGGTCGGGACGCTTTCCGGCGGCGAGAAGGGGCGCGTCGCGCTGACAAAACTGATGCTGCGCAAGGACAACCTGCTTCTGCTGGACGAGCCGACCAACCACCTCGACATGGACAGCCGCGAGGTGCTTGAGGACGCGCTGGCCGACTTCCCGGGCACCATCCTGGCCATCAGCCATGACCGGTACTTCATCAA
>CAZRLM010000073.1:0-768 GCA_964600835.1 uncultured Oscillospiraceae bacterium | reverse complement strand
GTGCGTGCTGGAAAACGGCGGCATCAGGGAGTACCTGGGCAACTACGACGACTATTTCGAGAAGGTCAACCGCGCGCAGGAGCCGGACGGCGACACGGCGGGCATGACCCGCACGCAGCTGGACAAGGAAAAGCGCCGTTCCCGCGAGGAGGAGCGGCGGATCAAGGAGCGCCGCGCGGCGCTGCAAAAGGCCGAGGCGGACGTCGCCCGGGCCGAGGAGGAGGCCGCGGCGCTTGAAACGCGTCTGGCCGACCCCGCCACCTATCAGGACGCGGAGAAAGCGGCACGGCTGGCGCGGGCGTATCAGCAAAAGAAGGAAGAAGTCGATCGGCTCTACGCCGCCTGGGAGGCGCTGGAAGCGGAAGAACAATAAAAAAACAGCGGTCGGTATGTGCCGAAAGGGTGCAACGGCCGCTTTTTTGCGCATTCCCGCGGAAAAATTGCCGGTGAAAAGCGCATCAGGATACGCCCGGACGGGTGGATAAGGGCACATGGGAAGAAGTGATTCAAAAAGCCGCTTTCAAGGCGCGGAGAACAGAAAAAAAGTGAAATTTTTTTGAAAAAACTATTGATTTTCCCGGCCATGTAGGATATAATGTGAACGTTGTCTGTTCAGGGATGAAGCGGTAAGTTGCCGCCAGGCCAGGCGGGTAATTACCGTGGACCAGCCCGATAATCGGGCGACGGACTCGCAGCGCGGGCAAGCCTGCACCTGCAGTGGGCAAGCCTTGAGCGCAACCGAGAACGATCAAGGAGGTAAATCAATGG
>CAZRLM010000072.1:0-13847 GCA_964600835.1 uncultured Oscillospiraceae bacterium | reverse complement strand
GTCCGGCACTACAGGCTGAAGAGCAATCCGGCATCCAAGGTGGGGTACATCGGGAGCAAGGAAGCGGAGGAAATGCAGTTCTGGACGAAGGAGGAATACCAGCGGTTCGCGGAGGCCGTCATGGATAAACCGATGTCCTACTACGCTTTTGAGATGCTCTACTGGTGCGGAATCCGCGAGGGCGAGCTGCTGGCGCTGACGCCCGGAGACTTCAACTTCAAAGCCGGAACCGTATCCATCAACAAATCCCACCAGCGGCTCCACGGAGAGGACGTGATCACTACACCGAAGACGAAGAAGAGCGTTCGGTCGATCAGGATGCCCAAATTCCTCTGTGAGGAAATGCAGGAATACATGAAATCCCTCTATGGAGCGAAGAAGAAGGATCGTATCTTCCCGGTTACAAAAAGCTACCTCTATCACGAAATGGATCGGGGTTGCCGTGTGTCCGGGGTCAAACGGATTCGCGTGCATGATATTCGTCACAGTCATGTAAGCCTGCTGATTGATATGGGCTTCTCGGCGGTGGCGATTGCAGACCGTGTAGGGCATGAGAGCATCGAGATCACCTATCGCTATTCCCATCTGTTCCCATCAAAGCAGGTGGAGATGGCAAACAAACTAAACATGGAAAGGAACGATGAAAATGTCAGCTAAAAATGTAGATCAGCATAACCGTTTCAGAAGTATCACAGTGGGGTTCCGAGTATCTCCCGAAGAAAACGAACTCATTAACAAGGCGGTTGCTTTATCGGGTTTGCCAAAACAGGAATATTGTTACCGCCGTTGTCTGAATCAAGACGTGGTGGTACAGGGCAATCCGAGAGTGTACAAGGCACTGCGTGATCAGCTTGCCGCTGTGCTGGACGAGCTGCGTCAGATTGGGTCCGGGGAGAGCGTGGACGATGAGCTGCTCGACATCATTGAAATGATCGCCGTCATCATGGGCGGCATGAAGGAGGAAAGCGAATGATAGATGAAAAAGAAAAAGCTGTCCGAATCCCGCCTGTTGGCGCAGACGGCGGACAGCCAATCCTATGTACTGACCAAAGTATAGCAGAGGAAGTCGCTGAAAGCAAGAGCGAAATTGATACTGCTCTCTGGTTTGACGGAAAGAACATCAACGAAGCCCTGTTCTGCTCAGATTATCTAACAAGGCACAAGTTGATTTTCACCGGAGGCTCCTTCTTTACAGTAGACGGTCGGGTGGTCGATGAAACGCCGCTTCGCCGGGAAATCTTTGACGAACTCAAAACCTGTGCTGTCACAAACATTCCTCGAAAGATCAGCAACATTCTTAAGATTATGAAGCTGGTGGCGCTGGTGGATGACTTTACGCCGGAGGCAGACAGGATTCACGTGCAAAACGGAACGCTGTATCTGAACGGAACATTTACACCGGGTAAGCCGGAGATCGTGCGGAACAGGTTGCCCGTGTCCTACCTTCCAGAAGCACCCGCCCCGAAACGGTGGCTGGCTTTTCTCAATGACCTGCTCCACCCGGAGGACATTCCAACGGTGCAGGAGTTTATCGGCTACTGCCTGATCCCCAGCAACAAGGGGCAGCGCATGATGATTATCAAGGGCAACGGCGGCGAGGGCAAGTCCCAGATCGGGGCGGTGCTGGCCGCCCTGTTTGGGTGCAACATGAAGGACGGTATCGTGCCCGAACAGACCTGGCGAAACGTCCACTTCAAGGAGCCCACGGGCAACTATCGCGAGATGTTCGCCAGCATGGAAGCTGACGGAACCATCTCCACCCGTGGACTCAAGCCGGATGCCGATCACTATTGCGAGCTGATCTTCGATGTGAACAGCGCGTACTTCCACAACCACGGCGGCTACGAGTTTACCCGCCAGTTCTATGCCGATGCGTACCGTTCGGCCATAGAGATTGTTGGCGACGAGCAGTACATCCTCTTAGCCGTCATGCATGCCGATGAAAAGAACCGAGCCATGTCGGACGCTCTTGGGCAGTATGTGTTCCATTATCATCTGCACGTTGTCTATGTGCCGGTGGTCGAGAAGCAGATTCTTTGGTCAAAGCGCTGCAAGGATCCTGCCCTTGTCAGAACCGTGAAGGAAAAAGCCGCAGTAAGAAGTGGGCATCGCAGCCCGTGCTGGACGAGTTTGGTGAACCAATTGTGTCAAAGAACGGCAAGACGATTCTGCGCCCGTCCTACAGCGTGTTGCAGGACACCTTCTTCAACGCCATGAGTGCAGCTGGCTATGACGATGTGGAGCGTGGGCAGCGCGGCAGCACCGAAGAACACCTGACCGTCACACAGATCAAGGTGCAGCAGGAGCAGCGGCGGCTGGAAGCATTGCAGGAGGCTCTCCAGCAGACCGAGCAGGAACAGAAAGAAGCCACGAAAGAGCTGCATCTTCTGACCAGCAAGGTCAACCATGCCGCTAAGCTCGCCAAGCAGTTCTCCGACGATCCGCCGAAAGCGCTGCCCGCTACGTCCTTCGCAGAAAGTGCCAAATCCTACCGCAAGAACAAGGCCAAGCCTGCTTGGAAAAAGATCGTGAAAGTGTTGCGCTCCGTGTACAGCCTGTACATGTGAACAGGCGCTAAAGAGCCAAAAAAGAAAAGGGAACCAGGAAATTCACCAGGCAACAATTCATGATGAGATAAGGAGAACAACCCGAGAAAATGAGGATGACTCATGGCGGTTTTGTTCATATTGCAAGGCATCATTTAGAAAGAACTGTAAAGAACATTTGCGTTCATCTTGAAAAATTCACATTTGTGTGATAAAATCATCGTGGCGAGTGATTGAATGCCAATGGAGGTGTAATTGTGGCTGTTTCTTATAAAAAGCTGTTTCATCTGCTGATCGAAAGGGATATGACCACAGCTCAGCTGCAGCAGCAAGCCGGGTTTTCAGCAAATATCATCACACGAATGAAACGAAACAGGTATTTATCATTGGATACAATTGAAAGCATCTGTCGCACCATGAGTTGCGGAGTAGACGATATTTTGGAGTTTTTGCCTGAGGAAACTTGCCATAGTTCGGAGCAGACCAAATAGCGGCGCTAAGCGTGCAAAAGACCGCCAGGGATTTCGCTGTAACCGAAGCTGAAGGTACAATACAGGAGGAAAAACTGATGGACGCTCATATGCTCAATGCGATTGCAAACTTCATCTGGGGCATCGCCGACGATTGCCTGCGGGATGTGTATGTGCGTGGAAAGTACCGCGATGTGATTTTGCCCATGACGGTCATCCGCCGTCTTGACGCCGTGTTGGAGGACACCAAGCCCCAGGTGCTCAGCATGAAGAAGATGCTGGATGAGGCGAACATCACCAACCAATGGGGTGCGCTGTGCAATGCGGCCGGGCAGGCATTCTGCAACGCTTCGCCCTTCTGCCTGCGCGATCTGACCAGCCGTCCGACCCCGCAGAAGCTCAAGGCGGATTTCGAGGCCTACCTGGACGGCTTCTCGCCCAACGTGCAGGAGATACTGGAAAAGTTCAAGTTCCGCAACCTGCTGAACACCATGGTCGAGGCGGATATTCTCGGCGCGGTCATCCAGAAGTTTATTGCCAAGGACATCAACCTCAGCCCGAAGCCGTGCGGGAATCTGCCCGGCCTGGACAACCATGCCATGGGCACGCTCTTTGAGGAACTGGTGCGCCGCTTCAACGAGGCGAACAATGAAGAGGCTGGCGAGCATTGGACGCCCCGGGACGTGGTGGAGCTGATGGCTGATTTGGTGTTTGCGCCCATCGCGGATCAGATCAAGGACGCCACCTATTCGTGCTATGACGGCGCCTGCGGCACGGGCGGTATGCTGACGGTGGCGCAGGATCGCTTGAAGAAGATTGCCGAGGAGCACGGCAAGAAGGTGTCCATCCACCTGTTTGGCCAGGAGATTCAGCCGGAAACCTACGCCATTGCCAAGGCGGACATGATGCTCAAAGGCGACGGCGAGGAGGCCATGCACATTGCCTATGGCTCCACGCTGTCCGGCGACCAGCATACGACGCGCTCCTTCGACTTCATGCTGGCAAATCCACCCTACGGAAAGAGCTGGAAAACCGATGCGGAACGCATGGCCTGCGGCAAGAAGAAGGAAATCATTGATCCCCGCTTCAACGCTGCCACATCGGATGGCGAACCGCTGGCGATGATTCCCCGATCCTCCGACGGGCAGCTGCTGTTCCTGCTCAACAACATCAGCAAAATGAAGCAGGACACGCCGCTGGGCAGCCGCATTGTGGAGGTGCACAACGGTTCCAGCCTGTTCACCGGCGACGCGGGCAGCGGCGAAAGCAACGCCCGCCGCTTCATGATTGAAAACGACATGGTGGAGGCCATCATTGCTCTGCCGGAAAAGATGTTCTACAACACGGGCATTGGCACGTTCATCTGGGTACTGTCCAACCGCAAGGAGGAGCGCCGCAAGGGCAAGATTCAGCTCATTGACGCCACCCAAATTAAAACGCCCCTGCGCAAGAACATGGGCGAGAAGAACTGCGAGCTGTCCCCCGGAGCAGCGGCAGGAGATCGTGGACGGTTTCATGGCGTTTGAGGAGAGCGAAATCAGCAAGATTTTCCCGAACAGCGAGTTTGGGTACTGGAAGGTGTCCGTGCAGCAGCCCCTGCTGGATGCGCAGGGCAACCCCGTCCTCGACAAGAAGGGGCGCATCCAGCCGGACAAGGCGAAGGCCAACACGGAGATCATCCCGCTGAACTATGAGGGCGGCATCGAGGCCTTCATGGATGCCGAGGTGCGCCCCTATGCGCCCGGCGCCTACATCGACCCCAAGGCGACGAAGATCGGCTATGAGCTGAGCTTCACCAAGTATTTCTACAAGCCGGTGCAGCTGCGCCCCATGGCGGAGATTGTGGCCGACCTCCAGGCGCTGGAGAAGGAAACGGATGGTATGCTGGCGGAGATTCTTGGAGGGATGCACGGATGAAGGGGTATGAAGCGTATAAGGATAGCAATATTCCATGGATAAAGCAAATACCATCTCATTGGATGATTGAACGAGCAAAATTTCTTTATCGGAAAGAGCAACGTTCCGTTGAGAAAGAAGATGACGTAGTTACTTGCTTTCGAGATGGAACGGTTACATTGCGCAAAAATAGGAGAACAAGTGGTTTTACAGAAGCATTAAGCGAATTTGGCTATCAAGGCATCAGAAAAGGCGATTTGGTTATTCACATAATGGACGCTTTTGCTGGTGCTATTGGTGTTTCAGATTCCGATGGAAAAGGAACTCCTGTATATAATGTATGTACCGCATACGATGATAGCAATAATTATTACTATGCTTATGTACTACGCGAGATGGCTCGTGCCGGCTTTATTCAGTCATTATATCGCGGCATTCGAGAGCGTTCTTCTGATTTTCGCTTTGATGTATTTGCTCGACAGTTTCTCCCCGTTCCTCCCCGCGACGAGCAAGACCAGATTGTGCGCTACCTCGACTGGCAGGTGTCGAGAATCAATCGGCTGATTGCGGCAAAGAAGAAAGAGATTGAAAAAGCAAAAGAGCTTTCCACAATGGCGATAGAAACTATTTGGCGTCATCTTTCAAAGGAATGTGATTGCGTGGTCCCTTTAGGACGGCATATCACAAAAATTGAAAGCGGGACAAGCGTAAATTCCGTAACGGGGAAGGCAACGCATGAAATTCCCGGTATCCTTGCAACATCATGTGTATATGAAAATAGTTTTAACCCACAAGAGAACAAGCAAGTATCTCCAGAAGATTATTGCCGTGTTTCGTGCCCTGTAAAACGCAATACGATTATTGTTAGTCGTATGAATACACCCTCTTTAGTTGGAGCTTGCGGTTTTTCTGATAAGGATATAAAAAATGTGTACTTACCTGATCGTCTATGGCAAATCCAAGTTGATAGCACATTGCTTCCAGAATATGTATGGCGTTATCTTTCAAGCGCCTCGATAAAGGCATGGTTTGCGGCCATTGCGACTGGCTCAAGTTCATCAATGAAAAACATTTCAAAGCCACAACTCAAGGCAGTCTTAATTCCTTGCCCAGATATACGCGAACAGTGAATAATCATACGAAAGATCAGCAACATTGACAAGGAATATACTAACTATCGTCAGAAACTAACTCAGGCAATAGATAAATTGCACGACCTTCGTACCCGCCTAATCTCCGACGTTGTCACCGGGCAGGTGGATGTGAGGGAAATCACGGTGCCAGAATTTGGCCCGATGCAGGACGTTGTTGATGAACAAGAAAACGAAACAGAAAATGAAGAGCTGGAGGATGAATAAATGGCACTAATTGATACTTACCGCAGCAACATGGAACGCAAACACAAAGAAATAGTTGACCTGCAGACAAAAAAGGCAACCGAGTCGAAACGTTTGGCTGACCTTTCTGCAAAGATTCAGTCTGCTGAATCAGCATTGCATCGAGCTTCTTCTCCATCCACCATGCAATCAAAGCTCCGAGAGATTTCTCGCTATCAGAAGGAGCGAGCTGACACACAGAAAAAAATAGCAGACATTGATAAGCAATTAGCAGCAAAGGAAAAAGACTACCATGCAGAAGAAAAGAAAGTTCGTTCCGAAGAAGAACGGATTCGCAAGCAACAAGCTCGTGAAGATGAGAAACGGCTGCAAGAAAACAAACGTACTTTGCAGCAACTAAATAGTGCCATTTCTACACAGCGAAGGCAGCAAGAAGCTATGCAAGAGGATATTAACATGTTAAAATCTGTCCCTGAAAGAATCACTGTCCTGTTTTTTGCCACAAATCCTATTGATACAGATCAACTTCGCTTAGACAAAGAAGCTCGTGATATTCAAGAAAAAATACGCATGTCTGAACATCGGGATTCAATTTCTTTTATAACTCGATGGGCAGTTAGACCCGCAGATGTACTTCAAGCCATCAATGAAGTAAATCCAGATGTTGTTCACTTTAGTGGACATGGGGCGGATAACGGCAATTTAGTACTGGAAAACACAGATGGGTCAGCGAAATTGATTACTAAAGAAGCTATGACTCAAATCATAACTTCTGCTTCAGATCGAATTCATCTTCTATTTTTCAACGCTTGCTTTTCGCAAGAGCAAGCAGAAGCAATTGTACAGAATGTTGATGCTGCAATTGGTATGACTACTTCCATTGGGGATAATGCTGCATGTGTATTTGCCTCTCAGTTCTATTCAGCTCTTGGCTTTGGGTTATCTGTTCAAAGAGCTTTCAAACAAGCTCAAAGCCTTCTATTGACAGAAGAACCAGCTGAGTATAATACGCCTAAGTTATTTGTTAAATCAGGCGTCAATGCAGATGAACTATTTATTGTCAAACCTACAAACTAACACTTGTTAAACCTGAATAGACAAATAAGGTGATAAACATGATATTAACCAACACTACCGAATCCGGCCTCGAATCACTCATCGTCAACTGGCTCGTCACCCACAACGGCTACGAGCAAGGCCACAGCCACGACTACAACGTGGAATACGCCGTGGACACGGTGCGCCTGTTCCGCTTCCTGCGGGATACCCAGCCCGAGGCCGTGAAAATGCTCCAACTGGAAACCAATCCGCAAAAGACGGCGCAGTTCCTCGCCCGCGTGCGCGACGAAATCACCAAGCGCGGCATTGTGGATGTGCTGCGCCGGGGCGTGAAGGCCTATCCCGCCAGCGTTGTCCTGTTTTATATGACGCCCAGCGCCAACAACCCCGCGGCAGCCACGCTGCACGCCAAGAACATCTTCAGCGTCACGCGCCAGCTCCATTTTTCTCCCGACGCCACCCACCTGTCGCTGGATTTGTGCATCTTCATCAACGGCCTGCCCGTCATCACCTTCGAGCTGAAAAACCAGCTGACCAAGCAAAACGTAGACAATGCGGTGTACCAGTATCAGCACGACCGCAACCCCAGGGAGCTGCTGTTCCAATTTACCCGCTGCATGGTTCATTTCGCCGTGGACGACGCGCAGGTCAAGTTCTGCACCCGTTTGCAGGGCAAGGAGAGCTGGTTCCTGCCCTTCAACAAGGGCTACAACGACGGCGCGGGCAATCCGCCCAACCCGGACGGCCTGATGACCGATTACCTGTGGAAGCACATTCTGACCAAGGAGATGCTTTCGCGCATCATCGAGAACTACGCCGCCGTGATCGAAGAAAAGGATCGGGATACCGGCAAAACGAAGTATAAGCAGATTTTCCCGCGCTATCATCAGTTAACGGCAGTTGAAAGCCTCCTGGGCGATGTCAGGCAGCACGGCGTTGGCAAGCGCTATCTCATCCAGCATAGCGCTGGCAGCGGAAAATCCAACTCCATTGCCTGGCTGGCGCATCAGCTGACCAGCCTGGAGGATGCGCAGGGAAATCTGCTGGTGGATTCCGTGCTGGTGGTCACAGACCGCGTGATTCTGGATAAGCAGATTCGCGACAACATCCGGCAGTTTGCACAGGTGGGCAACATCGTCGCCTGGGCGGAACATTCCGGCGATCTGCGCAAGGCCATTGAGGACGGTCGGCGCATCATCATCACTACGATCGAGAAGTTCCCCTATGTCCTCCCTGCGATTGGCACCGACCACAAAGATCGCCATTTCGCCATCATCATCGATGAAGCCCATTCCAGCCAGAACGGCAAAACCTCCGGCACCATGAACATGACGCTCTCTGCCATCATGGCCGACCCTGATTTGGATAACGAGGACAAGATCAACGCTATGTGCGAAGGCAAAAAGCTACTGACCAATGCCAGTTATTTTGCCTTCACCGCCACGCCCAAGAACAAGACGCTGGAAACCTTCGGCACCGTGATAACGGACGCACAGGGGAATCCGCTGCTGAACGAAAAGGGCGAGAGGCAATACCGGCCCTTCCATGTGTACACCATGAAACAGGCCATTCAAGAGGGCTTCATTCTGGATGTTCTGAAATACTATACGCCCATCAGCAGCTACTACCGCCTGCGGAAAACCGTTGAAGATGACCCGATGTTCGACAAAAAGAAAGCGCAGAAGAAGCTCCGCGCCTTTGTCGAAAACCAGTCCTTCACCATCGCGCAGAAGGCCGATATAATGGTCACCCACTTCCATGAGCAGGTGATTGCCAAGGGAAAAATCGGCGGCCAGGCCCGCGCCATGGTCATCACCAGCAGCATTGAACGCTGCATCGAGTATTACCGCGCCATCAATCGCTGCCTCACTGAACGGCACAGCCCCTACAAGGCCATCATCGCCTTTTCGGGCGAAAAGCAGCTGGAGAAAGATGGCCCCTGGCTGACCTCTGCCGGGCTGAATGGCTTCCCAGACGCGGCTATCCCCAAGACATTCAAGCACGATCCCTACCGTTTTCTCATCGTGGCGGATATGTTCCAGACCGGCTATGACGAGCCGCTGCTGCATACCATGTATGTGGACAAGCAGCTCTACGACATCAAAGCCGTGCAGACCCTCAGCCGCCTGAACCGTTCCTGCCCGAAGAAGTACGACACCTTTGTGCTGGACTTCTTCAATGATCCAAACGACATCATCAAATCCTTTTCCCGGTACTACAAGACCACACTGCTGTCCGGCGAGACGGATCCCAACAAGCTGTATGATCTGATGGCAAACATGGAGCTGTACCAGGTGTTCAGCCATGACCTTGTTGATCAGACGGTCAACCGCTACCTGGATGGCGCAGACCGCGACCAGCTCGACCCTGTGTTGGACGCCTGCGCCACGATCTATAAGCAACTTGATCCCGATGGGCAGATCAAGTTCAAGAGCGCGGCAAAAGGCTTTGTGCGCACCTATGGCTTCCTGAGCGCCATTCTGCCCTACGGAAATCCCGAATGGGAGAAGCTGTCGATTTTCCTGAATATGCTTCTTCCGAAGCTGCCCTCGCCCCGGGAGGATGATCTGTCCATAGGCATTCTGGATGCGATTGATTTGGATAGCTACCGTGTGGAAAATCGGGAAACCATATCATTGATTCTCTCCGATGAGAATGCGGAGGTTGGCCCCGTTCCGACAAGCACAGCCAAGGGAAGACAAGAGCCGGAGATGGACTTGCTTTCCACAATTCTCTCGAACTTCAATGACATATTTGGCAACATTGACTGGAAGGAAGCGGACAATATGCGCCGGCAGATTCTTGAAATTCCAGCAATGGTCAGCTGTGACGAGCAGTATCAAAACGCCATGCGCAACAGCGACAAGCAGGAAGCGCGCACCGAAAGCGACCGCGTGCTTCAGAAGGTGATTTACTCGATTATGGCGGACAACATGGAGCTGTTCAAGCTGTATACAGATAACCAGGATTTCAGAAAAAGGCTGAGTGATTTGGTGTTCAATGTTACCTATAACAGGGATGGCAAGCCGTATACAAGAACGATACCGCAATGAACGTACATATAAGAAGCGCAAGCATTCTTGCTTACTGCAAAGGGCATTTATTGATTATGTTGATACCGCAAGATATAGTTTCCATAGTACAAACCTCCTTGCTGGCTTAGAGGTGAATCAGCCAGCAAAGTGCGCATTGTAGCCGCGGCTGCTAAATTCGTGAAGAACTTGTGAAAGGCGCGAGATACATGAATTATTGGGGACGAAATACGCATTGATAGTGCGTTTTTTACCCTGAATCAAAACCCAAGGCTTGAGTGAGAACACCAACCCAAAGCCCGGAACCTCTTGCAAATCAAGGGATTCCGGGTTTTTAGCGCGTGAAAAGAAGGTTGCGGCCACTTTTCAAGAGGAGGTTTTGCATTTTTGCTGGCAGTAAAAAAGAACGGTTTCGGTTGAAGCCGAAACCGCCCCGCCGGGATACCAGGCAGATACGATGAAAAGTCAGAGCCTGCAGATTCTCCGATACCTTCCAGAACTTTTTTGACATTCTGAAAAAACGAAGGATAAATCCTTCGACAGGGAGACAAAAAAAGCCAGTCGTGCAAGCATGATAAACGGCAGGCTTTCGCGTGACATTCCTTCCGGTTTCAGTATGGATACAGCAGAATTCCCGGAGGGGATCCAGCCGCGTTTTCGGACGCTTGACCAGGCGATGCCATAACGATGCCGGGCGGCGGGAGAACGTCCTCCATGATGCAGTATTGGATAGCAACGACTTTTCTCTATGGAAATTTATCCGGTCGTCTGAAACAAAAGCCCGCCGTGCCGTCCTCCTGTCAAGGGCGACACGGCGGGTTGATGTATGCCGGAATTTGGGTGGACTCAGCGCTTCACCGTAATGACCTCGCGCGCGTGTCCGGCCTTGCGGCCCAGCGCGTCGGTGCCGTCCATGAAGCGCGTAATGGTGACCGTGTCGTCGTCGATGGCTTCAATGGCGCAGTGGCCGTATTTCAGCACGTTGGACTGCTTGTGGTGCGTCAGCCGGTTGGCGACGTACTGTTGCAGCGACTTGTCCTCCCTGCCCCAGGGGAACGGACGACGGCAGAAGGGATCCGGGCAGCCGGTCAGGCCGACCTCGTCGCCGTAGTAGATGGTCGGGCAGCCGGGCAGCGCGCAGATCAGGTCCACGCAGCGCTTGTAGCGCTCCACCGCCAGGGCGTACTCCTCCGGAGTGAGCCGCAGCGCCTGCTGCTCCGCCTTGGACAGCTCCTTGCCCTCCTTGCCGCACAGCACGTTCAGCACCCGCGCCCGGTCGTGACTGCCGACCAGGTTCATCAGCGCGTAACGGAACTGGGGCGGATAGACCTCCGCCTGATGCTTCACCAGCCGCGCCAACGCGTGAGCCGTCGTTTTGCCGGTCATGAAGTCCAGGATGGCCTCCCGCAGCGGGTAGTTCATCACGGAATCAAGCGTGTCGCCGGTGCAGTAGCAACGCATCTGCCCATAGGCGACCTTGTTGCTCGCGTCCTCCCACACTTCGCCGAGAACAACCGCGTCCCGCTTGGCTTTTTTGGCCGCGGTGCGCAGGTCGCGCAGGAAGTCCATCGACAGCTCGTCCGCCACGTCCAGCCGCCAGCCGCTGGCCCCCGCGTGGATCCACCGGGGCACGATGCCCTCGCCATCCTGGAACATGAAGCGACGGTAGCTCTCGCAGTCCTTGCGGCACTCGGGCAGGGAGGGGATATTCCACCAGCAGCGGTAATCGTCCGGATAATGGCGGAAGGTATACCAGTCGTAATAGGGGGACTCCTTCGACTGATACGCGCCGACGGTTTCGTAGGTGCCGAAGTGGTTGAAGTACCGGCTGTCCTCGCCCGTGTGGCTGAACACGCCGTCCAGCATCACGCGAATGCCGACCTCCTCCGCCGCGTCGCACAGCGCGCGGAACTCCGCCTCCGTGCCCAGCAGCGGATCAATCTGCGTATAGTCGCCCGTGTCGTAGCGGTGGTTGGAACGGGCGCGGAAGATCGGGTTCAGGTAGAGCACCGTCACGCCCAGCTCCTGCAAATACGGCAGCTTCTCCTGAATGCCCGTCAGCGTGCCGCCGAAGAAATCCAGCGCCATGTGATCGCCGCTGCGGGGATCGCTGTCAGTGAGAAGATCCTCGTCCCAGCTTTCATGGATGTGCCGATCCCGCCGACGGTCGACGCTCGCCGTCGCCGCGCGATGAAAGCGGTCGGGAAAGATTTGATAGATGTTCGCGCCGTGGAAAAATCCCGGCGTGTGGAAATTGGGCTGATAGAGCGTGATCTGATAGGAGTGCATTTCGCCCTCCTGATAGACCTGTCCCTCGCCGCCCAGGCCATCCGCCGCGTTGCCGTAGCGGACGACGTGGCCGTCCTTCCGGTAGACGATAAAGTCATACCAGAAGAGGCCGGGGGTGTCCGGCAGGGTCACGGTCGCCTCATACGCGCGTCCGTCATCGCAGGTCATGGGATACGCCAGCTCCTCCGTCATCCAGGTGCGCAGGATGACGGCGCTCGCTTCGTCAGTCAAAAAACGGAAAGTCACGGTGCTTCCGGTTGGCGCGGGGCCGCCCGGCTGGCGGAAAAAAGCCTCGTGCGAATTGTGCAGCATCATGGGAGAAGAACGCCCCTTCTTCGATCATCATTTCGGAGAAAAACGGGCCTGAACGCGCCCAGGCCCGTCAAGCAATGAAATCAATCAGACCTTGCGCTTGAGCGCGTCCAGGTGCCAGATCGAGTCGTTGGACTCGCGGATGGTGCGGTCGGAGGAGAACACGCCGGACATGGCCGTGTTGATGACCGCCATGCGCTGCCACTTCTCCTGATCGGCGTAGTCCGCGTTCAGGCGGCGCTGCGCCATGGAGTAGGAGCCGAAATCCTTCAGCACGAAGTACGGATCCGCCATGGAGCCGTTGTCGCCCAGCAGCAGGCTGTGGTACAGATCCTGCAAAATGGTGGCGTTGTTGGGGAACAGCGTGCCGTCGATCATCTGCGTCATGGCCTGGCGAATCTCCTGATTCGTCTCGAAAATCTGCATGGCGTTGTAGGTGTTCTCCTGGTACATATTGCGCACAGTGTCCGAACGCATCCCGAAGATGTAGATATTGTCCATGCCGACCTGCTCGCTGATCTCGATGTTCGCGCCGTCCATGGTGCCGATGGTCACCGCGCCGTTCATCATGAACTTCATGTTGCCGGTGCCGCTGGCTTCCTTCGAGGCGGTGGACAGCTGCTCGGAAACCTCCGCCGCGGGCATGAGCGTCTCGGCGATGGACACGCAGTAATTCTCCAGGAACACGACCTTGAGCATCTTCGACGCGCGGGGATGCTTGTTGATCAGCGCCGCGATGGCGTTGATGAAGCGGATGATCTGCTTGGCGCGGTAGTATCCGGGGGACGCCTTCGCGCCGAAGAAGAAGACCCGCGGCTCCATGGTGAAGCTCTCGTCGTTGACGATGCGGTTGTAGAGCACCAGAATATGCAGCGCGTTGAGCATCTGCCGCTTGTACTCGTGCAT
>CAZRLM010000071.1:0-13935 GCA_964600835.1 uncultured Oscillospiraceae bacterium | reverse complement strand
GCGCTGCAGCTGCTCGCGGAAGTGGTCGATGTTCTTCTTGGTGACGCCCGCGGGATGGACGTGGTTTTTGATGGCGTAGTTCTCCGTCGGCAGGCCGAAGGCGTCCCAGCCGATGGGGAACAGCACGTTACAGCCCTCCATGCGGCGCTTGCGGGCGATGATGTCCATCGCGGTGTTCGACCGAGGATGGCCGACGTGCAGGCCCTTGCCGGAGGGATACGGGAACTCGATCAGCCCGTAAAACTTGGGCTTGGTATAATCGTCCGTCGCCTCGAAGGCATGGGTTTCCGCCCAGCGCCGCTGCCACTTCGGCTCAATCCGTTTGGGGTCGTAGGCCTTGATCTCCATGAATGCGTTCCTCCTCCTGTGAATGAAAAAAACCGTCCCGTCCTGCCTGCGCAAAGACGAAACGGATGTTTCGCGGTACCACTCTGCTTGCCCGGCGCACGCCGGGCCTCTCCTTTGCGCGGATAACGGCGCGCGCCGCCGACTCTCATCGGCCCGCTCCCGGGCGAGCGGCCCCTCCGAACCCCGCCGCGCTTCCACCCGCGCGCGGCTCTCTGGAGACGATTCCTGAAGGGCGTTCCCGTTCCTTGCGGAAATAACAAAATCAGTATATCATTCGGACGCCAAAAGTCAAGAGAAAGTGCGAAAAACCTCCCGTCGCGCCCGACAAAAGAAAAATTTGTCCGCTTTCTCCTGAAAAACGGATTGACACTTTTAATAGGAATGTTTACAATAGGTCGGATGCAATTCGACACGGTTTGACGACTGTGGGAATGGAGGAGCAACGATGTTTTTCCTGTTATTTGCCTTCTGGCTGCTGCTCAACGGTCAGTGGACGACAGAGATCGCCGTCGTGGGCCTGGTGCTTTCCGCGGCGCTGTACTGGTTCATCTGGCGGTTTATGGGCTACTCCCCGCGGAAGGAGTGGGCCTGCCTGCGCCGCGGCGGACGCATCGCCCGCTACCTGGTCTACCTGGTGGGCGAGGTGCTGAAATCCGCCTGGCAGACCATCCGCCTCGTCTGGTCGCCCAAGCTGGAGGTGGAGCCGCGCCTGGCCTCCTTCCGCACCCGGCTGCGCACCGATCCGGGCAAGGTGGTGCTGGCCAACTCCATCACCATGACGCCCGGCACCATCACCATCGACGTAAGAGACGATCAGTTCCTCGTCCACTGCCTGGACGAATCCTTTGGCGAGGGTCTGGAAGGCTCCGATATGGAGCACCGCATCGCCAAAATCGAGGGGAAGGGAGGCCGAAAGCATGGCTGAGGCTTATCAGACGCTTTATACCGCCGCGCTGTGCGTCATCGGCGTGCTGCTGCTCTGCTGCCTGGTGCGGGCGATCATCGGTCCCCGCATCGCCGACCGGGTCATCGCCGTGAACATGATGGGCACGCTGATCGTCATCACCATCTGCATTCTGGCCTTCCTGATGTCGGAGGGCTACCTGGTGGACGTGGCGATCATCTATGTGATGCTGTCCTTCCTGGCCGTGGTGCTGCTGACGAAAATCTACATGGGCATCTACCGCGAAAAGCGCCGGATGCGCGAGGAAAAGGAGGCGAAGAAGCGTGCTTGACGTATTGCGCTTTATCGTGTCCTGCGTGCTGACGCTGGGCGGGCTGTTCGCAATGATTTCCGGCGTGGCGGGTGTGTTCCGCTTCAAGTACGCGCTCAGCCGCATCCACGCCGCGGCGCTGATCGACACCGCCGGCATCCTGCTGATGCTGCTGGGGCTGATCGTCGCGGAGGGCTTCACGGTCACGTCGCTGAAGATGCTCGCGGTCGTCGCCATCCTGTGGCTGACCAGCCCCGTATCCTCCCACCTGATCGGGCGCATGGAGGTCACCAGCAACGACGAGCTGGAGCAGGTCATGACCGTCGCCGACGAAGAAGCCGTGATTCACGAGAAGGAGGGGGATTGACGCATGACGGCGCTGAACATCATCCTGCTGGTCTTTATCCTCATCTGCGCGGTCGCGGTTTCCCTGACGCGCGACCTGCTGACCTCGCTGGTGATCTTTATGGGCCAGTCCCTGGCGATGAGCGTGATCTGGATCATGCTCGAATCTCCGGATCTGGCGATCACGGAAGCGGCGGTGGGCGCAGGCATCACGAGCCTGTTGCTGTTTGTGACGCTGAAAAAAATCCACGCCATCGACCTGAAAACCGGCGGCGATCAACCCAACGCCGAGGGAAAGGAGGACGCGCCCCATGGCAAGGATCCGCAATGATTATGACAACAGCTGGTGGCCGCGCTTTCTCCGGTGGATCGGCCTGGGCAGTACGCCCCTCGATCATGCGATGCAGCAGGAGCTGTCGGAGCGCCGCGCGGAGGGGCTGACCGCGGGCGAGGAAGCCGACGCGCGGGAGCAGCGCAGCGAAATGCGCATCCAGGCGCGCATGAAGGAGGAGGAGGCCCTGTACGCCCACGCGCACGAGTGGTCGCTCCGCCG
This sequence comes from uncultured Oscillospiraceae bacterium, assembly GCA_964600835.1. Classification (GTDB taxonomy): domain Bacteria; phylum Bacillota; class Clostridia; order Christensenellales; family Aristaeellaceae; genus UBA11524. Next base: position 11,475 of record CAZRLM010000071.1, on the reverse strand, counting down.
CGGCGCGAAGCTGGTTCGCCGGCTGTATATGGCGGTGGCCGTCGTCATCTGCGCGGCGATCATCGCGCTGCTGCTGGTCACGGCCTCCTATCTGCCGCCCTTCGGCCACGCCGACAACCCGGTCAACAACGAGGTCAGCCAGCGGTACATTGAAAAGGGCATGGAGGAGACCGGCGCGGTGAACATCGTCGCGGGGATGATCCTGGACTACCGCGCCTTCGATACCCTGGGCGAGAGCAACGTGCTGTTTATCGCCGCCTGCTCGGTGCTGATCCTGCTGCGCCTTTCCTCGGAGAAGGACGGCTCCGTCAGCGCGGAGCAGCTTGCCGCCGAGGCGGACGACCGGATGTACGAGCCGAAGAACGACATGATTCTCCAGCACGTCGCGACGCTGCTGGTGCCGCTGGTGCTGATGTTCGGCCTGTATGTGATTCTCAACGGCCACATTTCCCCCGGCGGCGGCTTCTCCGGCGGCGCGGTGATGGGCGCGGGGCTAATCCTGTACCTGAACGCCTTCGGCTTCAAAAAGACCGAGCGCTTCTTCACCTTCAAGACGTTCCGCGCCGTGTCGCTGTGCGCGCTGTCCTTCTACGCGCTGTCCAAGGCGTACTCCTTCTTCACCGGCGCGAATCATCTGTGGAGCTTCATCACCCCCGGCACGCCGGGCAAGCTGTTCTCCGCCGGGCTGATTCCGTACCTGAACATCGCGGTGGGCCTGGTGGTCTGCTGCACGATGTACGCCTTCTACACCCTGTTCCGGAAGGGGGATATGTAAGATGAACGGCCTGACAAATTACGAGGAAATGGCCGCGATGGTGCTCTTCGGCATCGGCTTTACGACGCTGCTTTTGCACAGGAACATCATCAAAAAGATCGTCGGCTTCTCGATGATGGACAGCGCGATCTATCTGTTCCTGGCGGCGAAGGGCTACATCGCCGGGCGGAAGGCGCCCATCGTCGTGGACGGCGTGACGGCAATGAACGCCTACATCAACCCGATTCCCGCTGGTCTGGTGCTGACGGGCATTGTGGTCAGCGTGTCCGTCACGGCGCTGATGCTGGCGCTGACCGTGCGCCTCTACCGGCGCTATCACACCCTCGACATTGACGAAATCACCGCTCTGAGCCGGAAGGAGGAGCAGTAAATGGCGCTTTGGCAGTCCATTCCCTTTGCGTGCATCCTGCTGCCGCTCTTTTCCGCCGCGCCGGCCTCGGTGCTCAAGGGCCGCTGGGCGCGCAACTGGGCGATCACGGTGATCACGGCGGTCACAGCGCTCTCCGTCGTCTTTCTGGTGCTGATGACCGGGCAGAGCGAGAGCTACACCTACATGATGGGCCACTACCCCGCGCCCTGGGGCAATGAGATTCGCGCCGGGCAGCTGGAGGCCATCACGGCCCACTTCTTCAGCCTGATCATGCTCCTGTCCATCACCGGCGGCATGAAGAAGGCCGAGGAGCACATCCTGCACGATAAATTGAATCTGTACTATGTGATGCTGCTGCTGCTCACCGCCGCGCTGATGGCGCAGGTGTACACCAACGACATCTTCACCGCCTATGTGTTCCTGGAGATCATGACCATCGCGGCCTGCTCGCTGATCACCGCCCGCACCAAGGGGCGGACGCTGGTGGCCGCCACCCGGTACATGATCATGAACCTGATCGGCTCCGGCCTGTTCCTGCTGGGGATCATCCTGCTCTACGACCTGACCGGCCATCTGCTGATGAGCAACATCCAGCAGGCGGTCGCCGCGCTGCACCAAACCGGCGAATATACGCTGCCGCTGACGGTCGTCGTCGCGCTGATGACAATCGGCCTGTCCATCAAGAGCGCGCTGTTCCCCTTCCATTCCTGGGTGCCGGACGCGTACAGCTATTCCACGCCGACCTCCGCGGCGGTGCTCTCTTCGCTGGTCAGCAAGGGCTACATCTTCCTGCTGATCAAGATCATGTACCGCGTGATCGGCCTGGAGGTCATCGCTTCCACCCACATCGACGACGTGCTGTTCGTCTTTGGTCTGGTGGGCATGGTGATGGGTTCCCTCTCCGCCATCCGGCAAAGCGACATCCGCCGGATGATCGCTCTGTCCTCCGTGGCGCAGATCGGCTATGTCTACATGGGCATCGGCCTGGCGACGGACGCGGGCATGGCGGCGGCGGTGTTCCACATTTTCTCCCATGCGGTCTGCAAGTCGATGCTCTTCCTGGCCGCCGGCGGCCTGGCGGACGCGTCGAACAACTCGAAGCTGTTCCGCGACCTGCGCGGCTCGGGCTTCCGCAGCCCCGTCGCGGGCGTGGCCTTTACCGTCGGCGCGCTGAGCATGGTGGGCTTCCCGTTCCTGGGCGGCTTCTCCAGCAAGCTGAACTTCGCCATGGCGGCCATGCAGGGCGGCGGCACGCGGATGATCCTGACGCTGATTGTGCTGGCCGTTTCCACCTGGCTGAACGCCATGTATTTCCTCAAGACGGTCATCACCCTGTACCGCAAGCCGCTGCCGGACGCCAGCTACTCGGCGGAGCGCGGCAAGCGCGGCTTCTGCTTCAACGCGTCGCTGGTGGGCTTCGCCATCGTCAACGTGACCCTGGGCCTGTTCGCGCAGTCGATTCTGGACGCGATCCGCCAGGGGCTGGCCATGTTCTCGTGATCAAGGAAGGAGAATTGCTATGTTAGCCGATTGGTATTTGCTGGTTCCCATTCTGCTTCCCGTCGTGAGCGGGCTGGTCATCGCGCTTTGTCCGCGCGTGGGCGAGGACAAGGCGCGCAATCCGCTGGTGCTGGCGACGCTGTGCCTGAACGTCATTGCGCTGCTGCCGGTGCTCTTTGCCGGGGATATGACGCTGCATTTGTTCACCCTGTCGGACAACCTGCCCATCTTCCTGTCGGTGGACGGCGCGGGCCGCTGGTTCGCGGCGATCATGTGCTTCGTATGGGCCGCCGCGGGCGCGTACTCCTTTGAGTACATGGCCCACGAGGACTGCCTCCGCCGCTATTACAGCTTCTATCTGCTCACGCTGGGCGTTTTGATGGGGCTGTGCTTCGCCGGGTCGATCGTCACCTTCTATATGTTCTACGAGCTGATGACGCTGCTGTCGATGCCGATGGTGCTGCATACCATGAAGAAGAACGCGGTCGCCGCGGGCATCAAGTACCTGATCTACTCCATCATCGGCGCGTCGCTGGCGCTGCTGGGCGTGTTCGTGCTCTCCCCCTATGTGACCACCTTCTCCTTCGCCGCCGGCGGCGTGCTGAATGCGGAGGCGGTGGCCGGGCACGAAAATCTGGTGCTGACGATGGCGTTCCTGATGCTGCTGGGCTTCTCCACCAAGGCGGGTATGTTCCCGCTGCACGGCTGGCTGCCCACGGCGCACCCGGCCGCGCCCTCGCCGGCCAGCGCGGTGCTCTCGGGCGTGATCACCAAAGCGGGCGTGCTGGGCGTTCTGCGGCTGATCTACTGCTTCATCGGCGTGGATTTCCTGCGCGGCAGCTGGGTGCAGACGGCTTATATGAGCCTGACGCTGTTCACGGTGTTCATGGGCTCGCTGCTGGCCTACAAGGAGGGGCTGCTCAAAAAGCGCCTGGCCTACTCCACCGTCAGCCAGGTGAGCTATGTGCTCTTCGGCCTGAGCACCATGCACCCGCTGGGCTTCATCGGCGCGCTGCTCCATGTGCTGGCCCATTCCCTCATCAAGGATACGCTGTTCATGAGCGCCGGCGCGATCATCTGCAAGACCGGCAAGACGCGGGTGAACGAGCTGGAGGGCATCGGCAAGCAGATGCCGGTGACGATGTGGTGCTTCACCCTCGTCAGCCTGGGGCTGATCGGCATTCCGCCGATGCTGGGCTTCATCAGCAAGTGGTATCTGGCCCAGGGCGCGCAGGCGATGACGGGCGTGGCGTCCTTCTTCAGCTGGCTCGGCCCGGTGACGCTGCTCGTTTCCGCGGTGCTGACGGCGGGCTACCTGCTGCCGATTTCCATCAAGGGCTTCCTGCCCGGCCATCAGGCGGACGGCAAGCCGAAGTTCTTTGAAAAGTGCGAACCGACCCATGTGATGCTGATTCCGCTCGTCCTCCTGACGGCGCTGTCGGTGATCGCGGGCCTGTTCCCCACCTCGCTGATCACCTGCCTGACCGGCCTGGCGGGCGCGCTGATGTAAAGGAGGATGCTCGGTGACGCTGATCCTGATTGCTCTCCTCCTGCCGCTCATCGGCGGCGCGGTGCTGCCGCTTTTCCGCTTCCGAACAGTGAAGGCGCGGGGCGTTTATGTGGAGGCGGTGGTGCTCGTCACCTCCACGCTGGTGTGGGCGATGATCGCCCTGCGCGACGGCGCGCGCTACGACCTGCTCACCCTGATGGACGGCCTGACGATTTCTTTCCGTCTGGACGGCATGAGCTGCGTGTTCGCGGGGCTGATTTCCCTGCTCTGGCCGCTGGCCTCCCTCTACGGCTTTGAATACATGACCCACGAGGAGCGGCCTGACACCTTCTTTGCCTACTACACGATGACCTACGGCGTGGCGCTGGCCATCGCCACGGCGGCAAACCTGTTCACGCTCTATGTGTTCTACGAGTGCCTGACGATGATCACCCTGCCGCTGGTCACCCACAAGCAGGACGCGGCTTCCATCCATGCCGGACGCAAATATGTGGCCTACTCCATCGGCGGCGCGGCGATGGGCTTCATCGCCCTGGCGTTCACGATCTTCTACGGCCGCACGTCGGACTTCACCCTCGGCGGCCTGCTCGACCCGGAGCGCATCGCGGGGGTGGCGCAGCTCGCGCGGGTGGTGTTCCTGCTGGCGTTCCTGGGCTTCGGCGCAAAGGCGGCGGTGTTCCCGCTCTACGCCTGGCTGCCGGCGGCCTCTGTCGCGCCCACGCCGGTCACGGCGCTGCTGCACGCGGTCGCGGTGGTCAACTCCGGCGCGTACGCGGTGTTGCGCGTGATCTACTACACCTTCGGTACGGAGCTGCTCTACGGCACCTGGGCGCAGACCGCCACGCTGGCGCTGAGCTGCTTCACCATTCTCTTTGGCTCCGCCATGGCGGTCAAGGAGCGGCACTTCAAGCGCCGCCTGGCCTACTCCACCGTCAGCAACCTGAGCTATATGCTCATGGGCGCGGCCTTGATGACCCCCGCTGGGATGGTCGGCAGCCTGTCCCACCTGGTGTTCCACGGCGTGATCAAGATTACGCTGTTCTACTGCGCGGGCGCGGTGCTGGTGCGCACCGGCAGCGAGTATGTGCAGGACGTGCGGGGCTATGGCCGCGTGATGCCCGTCACCTGCGCGGCGTTCACCCTGGGCAGCGCGGCGCTGGTTGGCACGCCGCCGCTGTGCGGCTTCGTCAGCAAGTGGAACCTGCTGACCGCCGCCGCCGAGACCGGCCTGACGATGGGCGCCGTCGCGATCTGGACGCTGATCATCTCCGCGATCCTGACGGCGATCTATCTGTTCACCATCGTCGCGCCAATGTACTTCCGTCCCCTGAACGCCGATCAGGCGGCGCTGGCCGGGCAGAACCGCGACCCCGGCTGGATGATGAAGCTGCCCTTCGCCGTGCTGTGCGTGGCCATGGTGGCGCTGGGTCTGTTCTCCGAGCCGCTGGTGACCTTCCTGCGCGGCGTCGCCTCCGGGCTGATTCTGTAAAGAGAGGAGGAAGCAAACAGCATGATTCTTTTGCCGATTCTGGCCTTTCTGCCGATGGTGATGGCGGTGGTCTGCTATATCGCGGGGCGGCGCAGCAAGCCTGTGCGCAACGCGCTGGTGGGCGCGACGGGCGTCGCGGTGTTCGCGCTGTGCGCGTTGACCGTAGGCCGCGGATCCGTCTGCGAGCTGCCGGGCGTGTGCGGCATGGGGCTGCACTTCCGGGCGGACGGCTTCCGCAGCGTCTACTGCTGCGTCGCGTCCTTTATGTGGATGATGACCGGGCTGTTTTCGCCCGAATACTTCGCGCATTACCATAACCGGAACCGTTACTATTTCTTCAACCTGATGACGTTGGGCGCGACGCTGGGCGTGTTCCTCTCCGACGACCTGTACACGACGATGATCTTCTTTGAGATCATGTCCATGACGAGCTATGTCTGGGTCGCCCATGAGGAAACCGACGGCGCGATGCGCGCCGCGGCGACCTACCTGGCGGTGGCCGTCATCGGCGGCATGACGACGCTGATGGGCCTGTTTCTGCTCTATCACGAGCTGGGCACGCTGTCCTTTGCGGGCATGAAGGAAGCCGCGGCGCTGCTGCCCGACCCCTCCCGCCTGACCGTCGCCGCGTGGCTGACGTTAGTGGGCTTCGCCGCCAAGGCGGGCCTGTTCCCGCTGCATATCTGGCTGCCCAAGGCGCACCCGGTGGCCCCCGCCCCGGCCAGCGCGCTGCTTTCCGGCATCCTGACCAAGAGCGGCGTGTTCGGCATGATCGTCGTCTGCGCGAGCCTGATGCACGGCGACTGTTACTTCGGCGACGGGCTGCTCACCCTGGGCGCGATCACGATGTTCCTGGGCGCGGTGCTGGCGCTGTTCTCCGTCAATTTGAAACGGGTGCTCGCCTGCTCCTCCATGAGTCAAATCGGCTTCATCACCGTCGGGCTGTCGATGATGGTGATGCTTGGCGAGGAAGGCTCCCTGGCCGCCTACGGCGCGGTGATGCACATGATGAACCACTCGCTGATCAAGCTGGTGCTGTTCATGGCCGCGGGCGTCGTCTACATGAACCTGCACAAGCTTGACCTGAACGACGTTCGGGGCTTCGGCCGGGGCAAGCCCGCGCTGCACATCGCCTTCCTGCTGGGGGCGCTGTCCATCGCGTGCATCCCGCCCATCGGCAGCGGTTACAACAGCAAGAGCCTGATTCACGAGGCGATTCTGGAGTACATCCACCACCTGTCCGCCCTGGGCGCGCCCACCGGCGCGTACCGGTTTGTCGAGCTGCTGTTTATCTTCTCCGGCGGCCTGACCGTGGCGTATATGCTGAAGCTGTACATCTGCCTGTTCTGGGAGAAGAACCCGGAGCATCAGGCGGAGTACGACGCGCTGAACCACCGGTACATGAACAAATTGTCCGCCGCGGCGCTGCTGCTCTCCGCGCTGGTGCTGCCCTTCCTGGGCGCGCTGCCGGGGCGGCTGTTCTCCCCCATCGGCGCGATGGCGGCGCCCTTTTTCGGGCAGGAGCCGATCGCCCATGCCATCGCCTATTTCTCCGCGGAAAACCTGATCGGCGCGGCCAAGTCCATCGGCGTGGGCGTGCTGGTCTACCTGCTGATCGTCCGCCCGCTGCTCATGGCGAAGGACGAGCGTGGCGTGAGGCGCTATGTGAACCGCTGGCCCGACTGGCTTGACCTGGAGGATCGCGTCTACCGTCCGGTGCTGCTGAAGCTGCTGCCCGGCGTATGCGTGCCGGTGGTGCGCGCCGTCGCGGGGCTGCTCGACTCAAAGTTCGCTTTGAAGGGCGTTCCCGCCGCGGTGACCGCCGCGGTGCGCGCGCTGGCCGAGCTTCCGGAAAACCTGGCGATGGCGCTGCGCGGCACCGTGCTGCGCGCCAAACAGCCCCGCCGCGCCGTGCCGGTAGGCAACCGCGTCACCTATTTCTGCGGCCGCGCGATGGACGGCGTCGCCGCCGCGCTCAACGCGACGGTTCTCCGCCGCCGCCCGATGCGCACCGACTTCGAGTTCGTCCTGGACGCGTCGTGGAAGGAGTTCTACAACGCCTCGAACCGGATCGTTCGCAGCGTCTCCTTCGGCTTGCTGCTGCTGTGCGTCGGTTTGTTAGTGACGTGCGTGTACCTAATCCTGCAATAACCCATCAAAAAAAGCGGCTCCGGCAGCCGCTTTTTTGATGCGCCAATCACTATACGAAAACGAACTGGATCAAGAGCATATAGCAGACCGTTCCGCCCGCGATGGAAAGCAGCATCCGCCGCTTCCACGCGTGCAGGCCCGCCGTCGCCGCGACCGCAAGCAGCTCGGGCAGGGCGTGGTTGCCCGTCGTCAGGCTGACGTCCTTCAGGCAATAAATCACCAGCATCCCAAAAATCGCGGCGGGCAGCGCCTTGCCCAGATACTGAATATACCGGGGCGTCGGCTTCCTGCCGGAGAAAACGAGAAAGGGCAGGAAGCGCGTCGCCATGGTCGCCAGCGCGCAAAGCGCAATCGTGATCGCCTGCTGGAGCACCGTCATGCCCACCCACCCGCTTTCTCAATCGGCTTTTGAAGCGCGGTCAGGCCGACCACCATGCAGAGCATCGTCGGGATCATGAAGCTGTCCGCGCCAAAGCCCAGGCGGCAGATCAAGGCGCTGCCAAGGCCGATCAGGGCCGTGTAGTGCTTCTTTTCCTTCATCCACTGCTCCATGAAAATGACGACGAACATCGCGGTCATGACGAACTCCAGCCCGGTTGTATCAAAGCTGAGCAGCGACCCGACCAGCCCGCCGACGGTCGCGGCGGAAACCCAGTAGCACTGGTTCAGCAGCGTCACGAAAAACATGAACCAGCCCCGATCCACCCCCTCCGGAATCTCGGCGGTACAGTTGATGGAGAAGGTTTCATCGCACAGCCCAAAGATCAGATAGATCTTCTTCCAGCCCAGCCCCTTGAACCGATCCAGCATGGCGATGCCGTAGAACAGGTGCCGGGCCTGAATAACGAGCGCCATCAGCAGCGTCTGCACCGGCGCGAAGGGCGACATCAAAAGCGTCACTGCCACGAACTCCAGCGAACCCCCGAAGATGATCAGGCTCATCAGCATGGGATACCAGAAGCTGAAGCCGGACACGTTCATATAGATGCCATAGGCCATCCCCAGGAACCAGAACCCGGCCAAAATGGGAATCGTATGGGGAAACGCGGCTTTCAGCGCTTTCCGTCTCATCCTTGATTCGCATCCTTCGTATGGTTTTCTTTATGAATTGCCCAGGAACAGCCGCAGCAGCATACCGCTGTCCCGGTCGCCCCGACTGACGGCATAGGAATAATCCTGCCCGTTCATACGGAAAATGCAGCAGTCGTCCGCGGCCACATCCACCACGAGCTGCTGCCCGTCGCCTGTGGTCAGGATCAGCAGCGTCAGGCCGAAGGGGCAGCCGGCGGCACTCTCCCGCAACGCACTGTCCGACAGGATCGCCATCAGCTCGGCAATTCGCTGCGGGTCGGTCATTGTCAGGCATTGAGGCGCGTCGCCGCCGGACACGGCGTTGTTCCGCAGCTCGGCCTGCGTAATGGCCGGCCAGGCAATGGCTTCGGCAGTGTTCTCCTGCGCCCGCGGAATCCACGCAGCCGCTCCGCGCAGGCTGACCACATACCCCGTGGGCGACCTGCGGATGATCGGCAGCTTCGTGCCCGCATCGAGCAGCGCGACGGTCGGCGCATCGGCTTCGTCGTCGGCGTAGGCGCGGGTCGTCTCGGTCAGGCGCAGATAGGACGGGTTCTCCAGCACATACTCGGCCCGAACCCAGCCCTTTTCGCCGTCCTTCCGCAGCACGTTCAGCCAGCCATCCGTCTCCTGACTGGTGAGGAACGTCTCGCCGTTTTCCAGCTTGAGCACGGCCGACGCGTTAAAACGCGGCGCGGCCCGGACGGTCAGCGTCTCGCAGAGCACGACGGCCTCGTGGGCAATCAGGCCGGTATATTGGTAGTACGCCTCGTCGTACTCCTGAGACGGAATCCATTCCGCCCCGGCGGTCGGACAGAGCATCAAAAGAACCAGCAGGCAGGCAAGCAGGCGTTTCATTCGCAGTCGCTCCTTTCATCTGTCCATTCAACGACGGCGGAAAGGAAAAACTTCCCGTGAGAAAAAAAGCGGCCGAAGCCGCTTATGAAGTTGCGCAGTTTACGCCGCCTTCTTCTCCTCGCCGCCCAGCAGCATGGCCACCGCGTAGCCCGCCGCACAGGTCACGACGCTGACAAACGGCGTCACCCAGGTCACGCCGGTCATGTCCGTCGACATCAGGATGGCGACCGGCGACGCGATCACCAGCCCCAGAATGGCGCAGTAGGTGCGGCCCTTCCACTTGGCCAGCAGCACCTCAATCAGCTTGGCGATGGCGAAGATGCCGATCACAATGCCCACGCCGAAGGGCAGCAAAATGCCCACGTTGGTGGCGACAGCCTGCCAGCTGCCCGCGGCCAGCGCGGTGGTCAGCCCCTTGATGCTGCCGATGACAGGCTCATAGTAGCCCAGCAGCTTGAGGATCATCGAGCCGCTCACGCCGGGAATGACCATCGTGGCGGAGGCGAGCATTCCCAGGAAGAGGAGCTTCACCACCTCCAACACGCTGAGCTGAATCTCCACCATGTTTTCCTTCTGAATCAGCTGCAAGACGATGATCAGCGCAAAGAACGCCGCAAACAGCACGCCGCCGGCCACGCCGATTTTTTCGCCCTTGACCTGTTTGAAGATCGCCGGCAGTCCGCCCAGGATCAGCCCGATGAACAGCGTGTTCGTCGGCAGCGGATAGTTATCGAAGGCCCAGGTAATCACAAAGCTCAGGCAGATGATCGCCGCCACCATGCCGATGATGTAGGGCAGCAGCGTGATCACCGACTTTTTGAACTGCTTGAACAGGTGGGTAATGCAGTAGATCAGCGTGTCGTAGATGCCCATCGACACCATCATCGTTCCGCCGCTCACGCCCGGAATGATGTTCGCCAGGCCGATCACCATGCCCTTGATCACATCGAGTATCAGCTTCATGCTTGTCAAACTCCTTTGCGCGGATGATTCCATATCATACCACAGCCTTTCCGCCCCGTCAAGCAATGCGGGGACGGCTTTACGCGCAATTCCCCTCTTGCCAAATCGAGCGGGGTGATATATAATATCTTCCATGGCAATGATCGGCCCCGGAGAGGGCGGGACGCACTGCAAGCGAGCGCGCGGCAGGTGAAAGGCGCGCGGCGGTTCTCCTCTCCATCCCAGCCGGGAGCCGCGGCTAATCCCCGCCGCCCCGTCCCCGTGAAAGGACGCAGAAAGAGAGGCAGCGCGCGTTTGCGCCCTGCAAGCCGGGTGGTACCGCGAAGCGTCGCCTTCGTCCCTGCGAAACAGCAGCGGCGGAGGCTTTTTTCGTCCCATGCCGCGAATCATGTGAGGAGGTTCATCATGGCAAAGGAAAAGAAGCAGGAGTTCGTCACCTACATCACGCCCCGGAGCGAGGACTTCTCCCAGTGGTATACGGACGTGATTCTGCAAACCGGGCTGTGCGACTATGCGCCCGTGCGCGGCTGCATGATCATCCGTCCCTACGGCTACGCCATTTGGGAGCGCATCCAGCAGGAAATGGACGCGCGCTTTAAGGCGACCGGACACGAGAACGTGTACTTCCCGATGCTGATCCCCGAGAGCCTGCTGCTCAAGGAGGCGGAGCACGTCGAGGGCTTTGCGCCCGAAGTGGCGTGGGTGACCCAGGGCGGCACGGAAAAGCTTCAGGAGCGGCTGGCCGTGCGTCCCACCAGCGAGACGATTTTCTGCACGATGTACGCCAA
>CAZRLM010000070.1:0-14204 GCA_964600835.1 uncultured Oscillospiraceae bacterium | reverse complement strand
CGCGGCGGCGCAGATCGGCCGGATTCTGCCGCACGGTGATCGCGTGCATATCGTCGATGCAGTAAATGCAGTCATAATCGTCCTGCAAAAGGGAGAAGTTGCGCAGCGCGCCGATGTAGTTGCCCAGCGTCAGCGTGCCGGAGGGCTGAATGCCCGAGAAGATGATCGGCTTTTTTTCCGTTGCCTGTTCCATGATGAAAATACCTCCTTCATATTTCGACAATAAAAAACAGCAGCCCCGTCCCATGCCCTGCATGGGGACAGTCTGCCTGCGGTGCCACCCCGGTTGGACGCTCGCGCGCCCCGCTCATGCTCCCGTTCACGGGGGATGCCGTCGCGGGATACTCAGCTTGCGCCGTTCCCCCGCGCCCTCGAAGCCCCACGGCCGCGCGCCGCCCCGCCAGGCTTCCACTGTCCCCGGCTCGCTGCGAAGCGTTTGTCGCGCGTCCTTCGCTCCTCATCGGTTTCTTGTATTATACAGGAATCCCACGGAATTGGCAAGCGCTTTTTTATTTTTAGTTGTGACAGAACTGTAAAAATAATTACGGAAGTATTGACTTTGAAATATTTTTGTAATATATTATGAGACGAAAGGAGCTGAGAACGATGACGCGATGGCTCAAGCGAGCGCTGTCCTGCGCAGTGATTTGCTGCCTGCTGACGGGAGAGGCGCTGGCAACGGAGGGAACGGTCAACACCAAGTCTCTGGTGCTGCGCAAGTCCGCATCCTCCAGCGCGAAGGCGCTCCAAACGCTGTCAAAGGGCGACAAGCTCGAAATTCTTTCCGCCAGCGGCGACTGGTACAGGGTCAACTACGGAAAATACAAAGGCTACGTCATGAAGAAATATGTCAAGACCAGCGGCAAGGTGACGGAGGATTCCTCCTCCGGTACCTCGTCCAGCGCCGCGACGTCCGGCGGCACGTCCGCCACTTATCGCCCCGGTGACAAGGGCAGCGGCGTGAAAACCGTGCAGAAGGCCCTGCAATCCCTGAAGCTGTACACCGGCTCGATTGACGGCGTGTACGGCTCCGGCACGACGGCAGCGGTCAAGGCGTTCCAGAAAAAGCACAAGCTGACGCAGGACGGCATTGCCGGCCCCAAGACGCTGGCTCTGCTGCTGGGAAACAGCAGCGAGAGCAGTGAGACGCTCGTTACGGAGCAGCTGGACTGGTTCAACGGCGGCTCGGACGTCATCCCCAAAGGCGCGACCATCACCATCAAGGACGTGAAAACCGGCAAGACCTTTACCGCGGTGCGATGGAGCGGCGCGAATCACCTGGACGCGGAGCCTGCCACCCGCGACGATACCGCCGCCATGAAGGCGATCTACGGCGGCGCGTGGAGCTGGAACCGGCGGGCGATTCTGGTCAAGTACAACGGCCACGTCTACGCCGCGTCCATGAACGGAATGCCTCACGGCACCACCACGCGCGATAACGGCTTTGACGGCCACTTCTGCATCCACTTCTACAAGAGCCGGACGCACGGCACGGATCGAGTCGACGAGGATCACCAAAACGCCGTTGCCACGGCCATGAAAGCAACCTGGTAAACAAAAAGAGCGCGGGACGCTTCTCCGCATGGAGAAAAATCCCGCGCTCCTTTTGTCTGCGCTTTAATCGTGATAGCAGCTGTTTTCCCCGCAGTGATGCGTGCAGCTGTGGCCCTCTTCCTCGTGATGGCGGCAGGCCGCGTCGGGGTTGAAGTTCAGCGTGCCGGCCATAAGCGCCGCCACCGCCTCATCCGCCTGACCCTGGCAGCCGCCGTAGACGGTGATGCCCACCGCGGCCAGCGCGTTCTTCGCGCCCGCGCCGATACCGCCGCAGATCAGCGCCGTCACATGGCGCATGGACAGGTACGCCGCCAGCGCGCTGTGGCCGGAGCCCATCGTGTCCACCACCGCGTCGGAAACGACGCGATTGTCCTCCACCGTATAGAGCTTGAACTGCTGCGTATGTCCGAAATGCTGAAAGATTTCTCCGTTTTCATAGGGAACCGCAATGATCATGATTTGTCCTCCTTCCGTCGGCCTTCTCGGGCAACCGTGGCACGCCAGGCCGCACCCATGGGCCGAGTTCCGCTCGCACAGCCGGTACGCGCCGCCCTCGATGCGCAATTGAATGCCTTCCACCAGCGCAAAGGCCATCTTTCGCCGCGCGCTCTCGTAGATCGACTGCACCGTGGTGCGGGCGACCTGCATGGTTTCGGCGCACATTTCCTGCGTCATCCCGAGGTAGTCGATCAGGCGGACTGTCTCATACTCGTCCACCGTCAGCTGTACCAGCCGCGTTTCGCCCGCCGCTTCCAGCGGGCCGAAGCTCGTCACCCGCGGCAGGCAGCAGACCTGGCGGCTTTTCACCGGACGCGACATCCGTCTCATCTCCTTCGGCGCCAAATTGCCGACATATGTCATTAAGCAAAGATAGTGTATCACATCCACGCAATTCTGTCAACCGACGCGCAGCCGGATGCTTTCGCCATACGCCCTTATCCGTCACAGCGCACTTGACAGCGCCGCGGCGATATGCTATACTATTTATAATGTTTCCATGAAGGAAGCGACAGGGCGGCAAGCCCCTCGCTTCCTTTTATTTATGCAAAGGAGTCTAAACGAATATGCAGAAGAAATCCCCGCTCTACCGGCTCATCATCACGGCGATCCTGCTCGCGGTGGGCATCGTGCTGCCCTTCCCGACGGGGCAGATTCCCGCCTTCGGAAAGGCAATCAGCCCGCTCCACATCCCGGCCTTCATCTGCGGCCTGACCTGCGGGCCTGTCTGGGGCGCGGCGCTCGGGTTCATCCTGCCGCTGCTGCGGAATGTGCTGTTCGGTATGCCGAAGCTGATGAGCGCCATCCCCATGGCCTTTGAGCTGGCCGTCTACGGGCTGGTATGCGGGCTGGCCTACCCCGCGCTCCGCAAGGCCCTCGGTCGCAAGGAGAATCTGGCGCCGATGCTGGTCGCGATGATCATCGCCATGCTCGCCGGGCGCATTGTCGGCGGCGCGGTGACGGCGGTCGTCATGGGATTGTCCAGCAAGTCCTATTCCCTCTCCGCGATGATCGCGGCCTACTTCACCGGCACCGCGATCGGCGCGCTCATCCACATCATCCTCGTGCCCGCCATCGTCATCGCGCTGGAAAAGGCAAAGCTCTCCCCGCTCGCGCAGGCGCGCGACTAATCCGGTTCCTCAAGCGGCTTCGGCCGCTTTTTTTGATGGCCGCGTGTCTTGCGAATTTCCGACGCTTCTGCTATGATGGTTCCGCAAACGTTCCATACCAGAAAGGAGAATGCGCATGATTCGCCCTGCCGCCGCGTCCGATCTCCCCTTTTTGACGGCGCATGACGTTCATATCGCCCCGGAGGAGCTGGCCCGCGTCGTTGCGGCGGGCCGAGTACTGATTGCCGAGCTGGACGGCGAGCCGGTGGGCTGGCTGCGCTGGGGGATGTTCTGGGACAACACGCCCTTCATGAACCTGCTCTATGTGCTGGACGGCTGCCGCGGACAGGGCGTGGGCCGGTCGCTCGTCGCGGCCTGGGAAACGCGTCTGCGCCAAAGCGGCTTCCCGCTCGCGATGACCTCCACCGCCGCGGACGAATGCGCGCAGCATTTTTACCGCCGCCTCGGCTACCGCGACATAGGCGGCTTCACCCCGCCCGGCGACCCCTATGAGCTGATCCTGGCCAAGCGCCTTTGAGCGCAAGTCCGCACAAAAAAGGAATGTGCGCCAACCGCACATTCCCGGAGAATTGCCAGGGGTGAATCAGTGCCGCAGCGCCTTCAGGTGCTTCATCACCGCCGTCGCGCACACGCCCGTCACCGCGCCGCAGCCCAGCCCGACCGCCATCAAAATCGCCATGTAATACAGCAATCCGCTCGTTTGCAGGATAAGCATCGCCATGCCGACCTGGCCCACGTTGTGCATCACGCCGCCCGCCATACTGACGACCACCGGGTGCACCCCGTCCACGCGGCTGAGCAGCGTCATCACCGCCATGCTCGCCACACCGCCCGCCAGCGCATAGGGCACCGCGCTGAACCCGAACAGCAGCCCGGAAAGAAATACCTTCAGCACCATCAGCGTCAGCGCGTTGGGAATGCCCAGCATATAGATCGCAAAGATCAGCACGCCGTTGGACAGCCCTAACTTGACCCCCGGCACGCCGGTGGGAATCAGGCTTTCGATATAGCCCAGAATCAGCATCAGCGCCACCAGCAGCCCGGAAAGCGCGACGCGCCTCGTTCTCTCCCGGGAAGGCTGCGTTGCCATCGTTTTTTTCTCCCCTCACAGCCGCTATCCACGGCTGTTTTTTCATTCTGCGCCGAACAGCTCCTCCGCCGCGTACAGCTCCACGCTGACCTGATGCGGCAGGCAGATGATCATGCTGCCCAGCGCCCGCGAGTCCTTGTTGTCCAGCGTCACCGTGCCCTGCTCCACGCAGTCCTGATTATCGCAGTTGGCGCT
This sequence comes from uncultured Oscillospiraceae bacterium, assembly GCA_964600835.1. Classification (GTDB taxonomy): domain Bacteria; phylum Bacillota; class Clostridia; order Christensenellales; family Aristaeellaceae; genus UBA11524. Next base: position 9,737 of record CAZRLM010000070.1, on the reverse strand, counting down.
GATCACCGTGACGCCGTCCGGCGTGAGGCGCAGCACGTTTTCCATCGCATCCTCGCCCTCGCCCTGCCGGATGACAATCGTCTGCTCTCCGGAGGACGGCAGCGCGGCCCAGCGGCTTTCCTCACCGCTGTTCGCTCTGCCCGCCGAGATCCGGACGTAGCCCCGCGCCGTGCCTTCCGCCGTCATGGGCAGCTCGTCCAGCGAAACGTTCGGCTTTCGCTGCGTGAGCAGCCCCGCCAGCAGCACCAGCAGCATCGCCAGCGCAATCACCGCCAGCACCAGCGCGTTTTTGTTCCGCGTTTTTGCTCCCTGCTTCATGCGTCACGCATCCTTTATCTTGGCGAAGATCATCCGGCCCGCGCTGGTTTGCAGCGCGGTCATGACGGTGATCGTCACCGCCTCGTCCAGATGACGCCGGCCGTTTTCGATCACGATCATCGTGCCGTCGGGCATATACGCCACGCCTTGCCCCGGCTCGCGGCCCTCCTTGACAATCTGAACGGTCATTTCCTCCCCTGGCAGCACCGCGGGACGCAGCGCTCCGGCCAGCGCGTTCAGATTCAGCGCCCGCACGCCCGCGGCGGAGGCGGCCTTGCTCAGGCTGTAATCGCCGGTGACGATCGCCGCGCCCATCCGGCGCGCCAGGCGGAGCAGCTTCACGTCCGTTTCATCGGTGCCGTCGTAATCCGATTCGTCCAGGCGGAAGGATCTGCCCAGCTCGCCTTGCAGCTTCTCCAGCACCTCCAGCCCGCGGCGACCCCGGGCGCGGCGCAGCGAATCCGTCGAATCAGCGATGCGTTGCAGCTCCGTCAGCACAAAGGCGGGCACGACCAGCGTTCCCTCCAGGAAGCCCGCACGATACACCTCCAGCACCCGGCCGTCAATCAGCGCCGACGTGTCCAGCAACTTCACCCCGGCGGCGGCTTTTTTGAGCTTTCCGCCCTTGGCACGGAACCGCCGCCGCTCCTTATGCGGCAGGTGGCCCACCAGCGCCCCGAAATCATCGCTGCGCCGCAGCCCGATGGTCAGCCCCAGCAAGCCAAGGCCCAGGTACAGGATGACCGAAAAAACCGTCGTGAACAGCGACTGGCCCATAAACGTCAAAATTTGCGACAGCAGCGCCGCGATCATCAGCCCGCCGATCAGCCCGACCGTACCGGCCAAAATCTGCGTCATGGACATCCGGTCGAGCCGCTGCACCAACGCCTGACCGGCCTCCGTCAGCAGGTCGATGATCCGGCCGCTCAGCAGCAGGAAGATCACGCCGCCCACGGCCGCCGTACCGATATACCCTGCGATCAGCCACGCCAGCGGCAGCGGCTCGCCCGGACGCGTCCAGCTATATAGCTGCACCGTTCCCAGCATGACCGCCACGCCAAGCCCCGCGCCCAGGAGCGCCAGCAGCGCCTGCATGATTTTCCGCATTTTTCCCGATTTCATCCGAAGCGTTGTCCTCCTCAAAACAGCACGCTGATCGCCTGCAGCACCGTGTCCACGCCGATGAGCCGCACGCCCTCCGGCGCCTGGATGCGCCGCAGGTTTTCCCGCGGAAGCACCAGTGTGGTGAAGCCCAGGCGGCGGCATTCGGCGATCCGCCGCTCGCACTGCGGAATCGCCCGCACCTCGCCCGCCAGGCCTACCTCGCCCATCACCGCCACCTCCGCGCCCACACTTTCATCCTTGAGCGAGGACGCGACGGCGATGCACAGCGCCAGGTCTGCCGCCGGCTCGGACAGTTCCAGGCCGCCGGCCACGTTGATATACACGTCCTGATTATACGTCTTTTGCCCGGCGCGCTTTTCCAGCACGGCCAGCAGCAGCGCCACGCGCCCCGCGTCCGCGCCGCCGACGGTTCGACGGGGCGTGCCGAAGTAGGACTGCGCCGCCAGCGCCTGCACGTCGCACAAAAGCGGTCGGGAACCCTCGATGCCGCAAAAGACGACCGAGCCGCTCGCGCCCTTGGCCCGATGGGACAGCAGCTGCTCGCTGGGATTGGCGATCACCCGCATTCCCTTTTCCGTCATCTGGAACACGCCCAGCTCGTTGACCGAGCCGAAGCGGTTCTTGACCGCGCGCAGCAGCCGATACTCCTGCTGGCGGTCGCCCTCAAAGTAGAGCACCACGTCCACCATATGCTCAAGCATCCGCGGGCCTGCGATCGCGCCCTCCTTGGTCACATGGCCGACGAGGAAAATGGCCGTGCCGCTTTCCTTGCACAGGCGCATCAGCAGGCTGGTACACTCCCGAATCTGGCTGACGGAGCCGGGCGCGGAGGCCATTTCGGGCCGGTACATGGTCTGGATGGAGTCCACCACCGCCACGTCCGGCTGGAGCTGCTGCAATTTCTCCTCCACGCCGTCCAGCGCGTTTTCCGCCAGCACATACAGATTCGGCACGTCGATGCCCAGGCGGCGTGCCCGCAGCTTGACCTGCTTGGCCGATTCCTCGCCGCTGACATAGAGCACGCGCCTCCCGCTGGCCGCCAGGTTTGCGCACACCTGCAAAAGCAGCGTCGACTTGCCGATGCCGGGATCGCCGCCGATGAGCATCAGTCCGCCTTCGACGATGCCGCCGCCGAGCACGCGATCCAGCTCGTCGATACCCGTCGAGATGCGGGCGACGGCGTCCTCCGGCACGTCCCGCAGGAGCATGGCGGCCGCGCCGGTGCCGCTGCGCTGCTTGGGAGGCTTGGCCGCGGCGGCGGAAACCGGGGCGGAGATCGTCTCCTCCATCGTATTCCACGCCCCGCACCCGGGGCACCGCCCCACCCATCGGGACGACTCATACCCGCAAGCGGTACAGGCGAAGCTACTTTTTCCCTTAGCCATCGCGCGCCTCCTCATTCAGATGCTTGATTATACCATAAGAACCTCCCCCACGCAAGCAGGCAGGGGCGCTGCCCCTGCACCCCGCCAGAGGGGGCGCTGCCCCCTCTGGACTCCCTCGCCAGGAGGGCCGTTCGGCCCTCCTGGACCTCCCAAGCTGGGGTTCCCGGCTATATGCGAGCGGCGCGTTCTGGACGCGCCGCATAGACGGCGTTCAGGGAACAAGTTACTCCTTTCACACCCTGCAAAAGCGTGCACCCCCGAAGGGGTGCAGGGGGTGACCGGAAAGTCTGGCAGACGACCTTCGTCCCCTGCCCGCGAACGCAGACGCGGAATCCCTGTCGCGCGAAATTTCCCTGCGATAGAGCTGAAAATGAAAGTGCAACCAAAAGTTGCATGAAAGGAAAGTTTGATTGCAACGAGGAATTGCTGGCGCAACCACTCGCGGCTGTGGTATGATGATGGCATCCGAATCAAGTAAGGAGGGCGTGGTATGACGCGGGAGATTGCGGAGCGTCTGACGCAGATGCGCAGGGCAAAGAACATGAGCCAGGAGGAGCTGGCGGAAAAGTTAGGGGTCAGCCGGCAGGCAGTGTCGAAGTGGGAGCGGGCGGAGTCCGCGCCGGACACGGACAACCTGATTGCGCTGGCGAAGCTGTACGGCGTGACGCTGGACGAGCTGCTGAACGCGGACGCGGAGCGCGAGCGCCCCGCCGTACCGGAGGACGACCCGATTGACCCGAACAATCCGCTGCCCCACGGCAGCTACTTTGAGCACGTCGCGGAAAAGAAGCGTCGGGCGTTTCCGTACCCGGTGCTGGTGTCGTTCCTGTATCTGGTGCTGGGCTGCTTCTTCAACCTGTGGCATCCGGGCTGGCTGATCTTCCTGACAATTCCGCTGTGGTATCTGCCCGCCTCCGAGCGCAGCCCGCTCAAGCTGCTGGGCAATCCGATCATGGTGACGATCATTTACCTGCTGCTGGGCATCGAGTGCAACCTGTGGCACCCGGGCTGGCTGATTTTCTTTGCCATCCCGATCCTGAACGCGGCGGTACGCTGACAGATCACGGCGCATGAGAAAACCGGCGCAGCGCGCCCATCAGGTCGCCGCGGGTGAGCAGGTCAAGCCGGGTCACGAGGCTGCCCGGCGGCTCCTGCATCCCGCCGCGAATCCAGTCCAGCATAAGCCCGGAGAAGGCGTACTTGTAAAAATGCGCGATGAGCTGCTTGTCCGCCTCCGCGACGTTCAGCCCCTCCGCGCGCTGCTCCACCAAATCGAGCAGCAGGCCATAGAGCACCTTGTGGATATAAGCCTCCACCTGCTCCCGGCCGACGGAACGATACACGTTCATAATGAAGGGCCGGTTGTCCAGCATCAGCTGCAGGAACAGCGTCAGGCGCTCCTGCCAGGCGTCGGAAGCGCGGCAGCCCGCCAGCGCCTGTTCCGCGTCCTCCCGGCAAGCCCATTCCACCAGCTCATAAATATCCTGAAAATGATAATAGAAGGTATTCCGGCTGATGCCGCAGTCCCTGGCGAGATCGTTGATGGTGATCTTGTCCAGGGGCTTTTTCATCAGCAGGCGCTTAAGCGACGCTTCCAGCGCTTGCTTGGTGGCGTTGGCCATGGGGATGCTCCTTTCTCTGTCGGTCAGGGGATCATGTCGCCCGCGTCCGGCGCGCCGCCCGCCTCTCCGCGGGTTCGCCGACGGAACTGGGTGGGCGTTTCGCCCTGAATGCGGCGGAAAAACCGGCTGAAGTAGAACTGATCGCAAAAGCCAAGCTGATCGGCAATCTCGCCGATGGACGTCTCGGAGTAAATCAGCAGCTGCCGCGCGTGCTGAAAGACCATGCGGTCGATATACGCGCCCAGCGGCATCCCCGTCTCCGCGCGGAAGCGCTTCGCCAGCGTCACCGGTGAGACGGCCATCGTCTCCGCCAGCCGATTGACGGTCAGCTTGGAGGAGAGCAGCCTTTGCACCAGGCCCGCCGCCTGCATCGTCATGGGCGAGCAGGCGGTCTCCTGCGGCTGCGTCTCGGCCAGGAACGACGTCAACGCGTTGAAAACGAGGCTGTACAGGATCAGCGACGAATACGCGCTGTCGCTGTTATACAGGGAAAGCGCCTGCCGGATCTCCTGATGGCTGACACGGGATTCCATCGGTCGTGGGCAGGAGTTCAGCAGCGCCCGCATGGATGACTCCGGCGCACAGACACGGAAGAACAGAAAGGAGAGCGGCGCGTCCTCCTCGCTCCGGATACGCCACTGCCCGAACGGCACAAAATAGGCGCATTCCGACCGGACAGGCCGCGTATCGCCTCCAAACAGCAGCGCGCCGGTTCCCTCGGATACATAGAGCAGCCAGGCTGAGTCATGCAAAGCCGGCTCATCGCATTCCCATTCGTCCGCTGTCCGCACGATGCCGCTGTCCGCCACAGAGATCTGCAGGGCGTTCATCCAATGGCGCGGCGATGACGCCGTGGATTTTGTCACCATACTGATTTCTCCATATTTTTGATCAAAATATCCCTTCCAACGAATTCCTTTGATGATTATACTATGGATAGAAGCTGGATGCAATATATGACCTGATTTTTGTCGAATAATTTCCTGTACGGGAAATGAAAGTGCTTTATGCGCATGGGCGAAATCGTTTTAGCACCAGCTAGAGACCGGAAACGCCGTAGAAACGGATGCATTTCACCCCGCCCAATTTCTTTGAATCAATCCCGGCCGGGAGCGAACTGCGCCGCTTTTCGACGCCTCCGGAATGCTGCACAGAAGGAAGGGAACTGAAGGATGAAAAAACGGTGGGTCATTCTTCTTGCATGGGTTCTGGCGCTGGCGGCGCTGTTCCTCCCAGCGGCAAAGGTATACGTTCACAGCCAGCTGGGCGCGGAAACCGCGGCGCTGTTCCCGGCGACGGTTTCCGTCGGCGGTCTGGCGCTTCGCGGCGCGGACTGTCTGCCGACCGACGCCGTGCCCGAATTGGCCCTGCTCCATCTGGACGGCTGGCTGCTGCTGGCAGGCCTGGCGCTGCTGATCGCAGGCGGCGCGGCGGCTTTTGTCAAAAAGCGCGGCGGCGTCCACGCGGCGCTGGCGCTGACCACCCTCGCGGCGGCTTGCCTCGGCGCGTTTGCGATGCAGGTGAACAACCTGTGCTCGTCGCTGCTGTTCCAGCTGCTGCTGGATGTGCAGGCATGGGTATACTTCCCGCTGGCGGCTGCCGTTTTGCAGCTGATTGTGCTGGCGGTGCTGATGAAGGGCGGCAAGCCGCTCGCCCTGTCGGACGTCGCGTGCCGTCGCCTCGGCGGCGCGCTGGCTCTGCTGGCGGCGCTGTGCCTGCTGCTGCCCGGCCATGTGACCTCCGTCCCTGAAACCGTTACGGAGAACCCGACGGACGCGGCGGCGATGACCCGTTCCCTGTCCCTGCTGGACGAGGCGCTGGCCAGGGAGCCGTCCCTGTACGCGCTGGGTCAGGATCAGGGCGCGTTCACGAACGTGATCAGCGGCGACATGGCCGTTCTGTCGCCCTACGCAGCGGATCAGAACGTCGCGGGCATCTTCGCCATCCGCACCAGCACGGCGACGCTAAACGTGTCCCTGCTGGCGGCGGCGGTGCTGCTGCTGGTCGCGGCGGTGTTGGTCTTCCTACCGAAGGTGGACAAATGGTTCCCGCTGGCGCTGTCCGCGCTGGCGACGCTGCTGGTAGGCGCGGCGGCGCTGGGCATCATGGGCGCTTCCGACGCGGATATGTACGGCACCGCTTCCCGTCAGCTGACCAAGCTGGGCCTGGGCCGGGCGACGATCGCGCCGCTCCTGATGACGGTGCTGGCGCTGGGCGCGTCCTGCTTCGGCGTGCTGAGCGTCCGCTATGCGAACGAGCCATACTTCGTCAACCCGATTCCCGCCAATCGGCGGCTGCGCTCGGTGGCGCTGGCGCTGGCGGTCGTCTCCCTGGTGATGATGCTGCTGCCGGGAATGTCCGCCTCTTTCACCAAGCCGGGAAAGAACAAGGCGCAATCCGTCGTTGAAATGACGGGCATTCAGGCCATGCTGTTCCAAACGCCGGAGGATATCCTGCATCCCAAGGACAGCAAGGGCAAGCTGATCTATGCGGAGGAAGCGGACGAGGGCGAGTTGAACGCTGCGAGCGCGGAAAGCTCCATGCGGACACTGACACGCACCTACGGCGTCATGACCTGGCTGGCTGTGCTGCTGACGGCGGCGGGCATGGCCTGCGTGGCCGCGCGCAAGGACAAGCGCGCGCCGATCACGCTGTTCCTGCTGGCCTTCGGCGTGCGCGCGTTGACCTGGCTGCTGATGACGGCGCAGATGCCCAAGGTGATGGGTTCCGCCGCCGGTACGCTGTACCTGTACGTTTCGCTGCCCACGCTGGTGTTCGCGGCGTTCTTCGCCAACTTCGCCCACCTGGAGGAGCTGCCGAAGAAGTACCGGCTGTTCCTGATGATGCTCCCCTTCCTGCTGGCGGTGTTCCTGTTCAGCTACCTGCCGCTGTACGGCTGGAGCTACGCCTTCTATAACTACAAGTTCGGCCTGCCGATGAGCGAGCAGGAGTTTGTGGGTCTGAAGTGGTTCACCGAGATGGTGACGAACGTGGGTCACCGGGAGAACATCGTCCGCGTGCTGAAGAACACCTTCGGCATGAGCGGCCTGAACCTGCTCACCTCCTGGATGCCGATGATCTTCGCCGTGTTCCTGAACGAAATCACCCGCACCCGCTTCAAGAAGTTCGTGCAGATCTTCACCACGCTGCCCAACTTCATCTCCTGGGCGCTGGTGTTCTCCTTCGCGATGTGTATGTTCTCCATGGAGACGGGCATCTACACCAAGTTCATGATGAACATCGGCGCGATCAACGAGCCGGTGGCCTGGCTGAACTCCTCCGACCATATCTGGCTGAAGATGTGGGGCTGGAGCACCTGGAAGGGCCTGGGCTGGGGCGCGATCATGTACCTGGCGGCCATCGCGGGCATTGATCAGGAGCTGTACGAAGCCGCCAAGGTGGACGGCGCGGGCCGCTGGATGCAGATGCGCTACATCACCCTGCCGGGCCTGCTGCCGACCTTCTTCGTGCTGCTGATGCTGTCCATCTCCAACATCCTGAACAACGGCATGGAGCAGTATCTGGTGTTCCAGAACCCGATGAACAAAAACACCATCGAGGTGCTGGATCTGTATGTGTACAACATCACCATTGCTTCCAAGGGCACGACGCTGTACTCCTTCGCCACGGCGATCGGTATTTTGAAGACGCTGGTAAGCGTGACGCTTCTGTTCACGGCCAACTTCGCCTCCAAGAAGCTGCGCGGCGAGTCCATTATGTGAGGAGGGAGACAGCATGATTCAGAAGCAACACGCGAAAGCGCATCACAATCCCAACAAAGTGAAGCTCACCCGCGGCGACATTGTGTTCAACATCATCAACTACACGGTATTCCTGCTGATCACCATCGCCTGCGTGTTCCCGTTCTACTACCTGTTCATCAACACCATTTCCTCCAATGAGATGGTGCGCCTGGGGCAGATTCAGCTGATTCCGCACGGACTTCACCTGGAGAACTACGTCCAGGTGATGAAGATCGACGGCATCATGGACGCGCTCTTGGTTTCGGTGGCGCGCACGGTGCTCGGCACCATCTGGACAGTGGGCGGCTGCGCCTTCCTGGGGTATCTTGTCACCAAGCAGGAGATGTGGCTGCGCAAGGTGTGGTATCGGCTGATCGTCATTACCATGTACTTCTCCGCCGGCCTGATCCCCTGGTATATGAACCTGCGGATGCTCGGCTTCCTGGATAACTTCTGGGTGTACGTCATCCCGGGTCTGGTATCGCCCTACAACGTCATTCTGGTCAAGACGTTCATCGAGGGCCTGCCCCCGTCTCTGGAGGAGAGCGCGACGCTGGACGGCGCGGGCTATTCCCGCGTGTTCGTGTCCGTCGTCATGCCGCTGATCACCCCCATCCTGGCCACGCTGTGCATCTTCTCCGCGGTCGGCCAGTGGAACAGCTTTACCGACACCATGATGCTGATGCCCTCCGGCAAGTACGCCACGCTGCAATTCCTGCTGTACAAGTACCAGCATGAGGCGCAGTCCCTGGCGGCGCTGGTGCGCACCACGCAGGACGCGAACTCCATGGCCAACCTGGCGACCAAGCAGACGTCCCTGTCGGTGCAGATGACCGTCGCCATGGTGGTGACGCTGCCTATTTTGATGGTGTATCCGTTCTTCCAGCGGTACTTCGTCAAGGGCATCATGATCGGCGCGGTCAAGGGCTGATCGCCCGGCCGCCTATTTCCGGCGCTTCGTCCGCCTGTCAAAGGGCGGATAGCGATAAAAAACAAGGAGGGAACCGTACATGAGGAAATTCCTCGCAATGGTCCTGAGCCTGTGCCTGCTGTTGACGGCGCTGCCCGTCATCTCCCTGGCTGAGGGCGACTACCGTGAGCCCATCACGCTCACCGTCTTTTCCGAGGTGGCGAACTTCGCCGGCGAGCAGTCCGGCTGGTTTGCCAAGGAAGTGAAGGATCGCTTCAACATCACGCTGAAGTTCGTCTCCAGCAACGTGGACCCCAACGCCTTCACCACCGCGATCACGTCCGAGGATCTGGGCGACATCGTCTGCTGGGGCGACATGGGCGAGCACTTCACCACGGCGCTCAACGCCGACCTGCTGCTGGATATGAGCGACATTGATATGTCCGCCTATCCGACGCTGGACACCTACTTCACCAAGGCGTTCCAGAAGGTGACCGACTTCTGCGCCGCCCAGGGCAAGGAGGGCAAATATGGCTTCTCCTTCTCCGTGGCCATGGAGGACGACGCCTGGGCCGAGCTGACTGACCCCACCTACGCGCTGCAGATTCGCTATGACGCGTGGGAGAAGGCCGGC
>CAZRLM010000069.1:0-14205 GCA_964600835.1 uncultured Oscillospiraceae bacterium | reverse complement strand
AAACCACCGAAAACGTGCTGAAGGTCATCAAGGAGATGGGGTACCTCCCCAACAACCTGGCCAAGTCGCTCCGTCGCGGAAAAACGATGATTGTCGGCGTGCTCGTCGAGGACATTCGCGGGCTGCCCGTGCCGGACATTGTCTGCGGCATCGGCGACGAGCTGGGCGAGTCCGGCTACAAAATGCTGCTGTACGATCTGCATTTGATGGAAAAGCTTCAAAATCGCTATGAGGATCTCAACTTCCACCGTCAGCAGATTGAGGACGGCTTTTCCGCGCTGCAGGCCGCCCGGGTGGACGGGCTGATTTATGTCGGAATGCAGGATATTCCGCTGATGTATCACATCAAGCCGATGGACAAGCCGCTTGTGTTTGCCTATTCCCATGTGACGCAGGATGACTGCTATGTGACCTATGACAATCTGAACGCAACCGATCAGCTGATTCAGTACCTGATCGGACAGGGGCACCGCCGGATCGCCGTGATCAGCGGGCATCCCCACTCCTATCCGACGACCATGCGGATGTATGGCTACTGCAAAGCCATGCACGACGCGCACCTGCCCATCCCCGAGGACTACATTCATTATGGCGACTGGAGCTTTGAATCCGGCTATCGCGAGACGCAAAGACTGCTCCGCACTGCCTCCCGACCGACGGCCATCTTCGCCATGAACGACCAAATGGCGGCGGGCTGCGTCCACGCGCTGAACGAGGAAGGCTTTCGCGTCCCCGCGGATTTTTCGGTGGTTGGTTTTGAGAACCACGAGCTATCCGCCTACACACAGCCGCCGCTGACGACCATCTCCATCCCGACGCTCGAAATCGGGCGACAGGCAGCGGCCTATGTGCTGGATCGCATCCAGACCGGCGATCTGCCGCCGGAGCATCGAATCCTTCCCTGCGCCATGGTGGAAAGAAAGTCGGTTCGCAGCGTTTTGGAATAAGGCTTCGTCAAATCCGCAATTTTTTGTCGTTTTCTATTGCATTTTTTACCGAATGATGCTATAATAAAAATGATGTTGAATGGGAAACGACAATTTTGTGGTTTTTCCACTAGTTAAACGTTTAACTTTCGAAGGTGTAACGGTGATCCCTCTTGTTTTATTTATTGCCGTGAAGTTAAACGATTATCCTGTTTGAGGTGACAATGATGCGCATTAAATTGATTGCAACCGACCTGGACGGAACCCTGCTGGATGGCAACGGCGAGCTGTCCCCCAAGAGCCTGGCTGTGATGCAGGCCTGCGAGGAGCGGGGGATCCACTTTGTGATGGCCAGCGGCCGGCTCTTTGAAGGCATTCGTTTGCTCGCCAGGAAAGCCAACCTGCACAGCCCCATTATCTCCAGCAATGGCGGACGGGTCGATTTGACCCCCTTCGGCCCGGCCATTATGGAGGACACGCTGCCTGTTCCACTGGCAAAAACGGTGTTTCAGATTCTCAAGGATTCCGGCCTGTATATCGAGTGTTACAGCGGCAACACGATTTACCGCAGCCATCCGCGTCTGTCCCCGTTCCTGAAAAGCCCGGACGCGTATGTGCCTACGCCGAGCATTCCGGACGGCGAAGGATTCGAGCAGCGCTTTGTGGACGACATCGACCGTATGGAGGCCGAAGGCCGGGACAGCGCGTACAAATTCGCGGCTTTCAGCAAAAATCCAGCTGATTTGCAGGCCATTGTCCGCCAGCTGGACGGGCTGCCGGTCACCATCAACAGCTCCTTCCCCTTCAACATCGAGATCATGGAGAAGGGCCACGGCAAGGGCAAGGCCATCCGCTTCCTCCAGGAGTATTACCAGCTGGAAAAGGAGGAAATCATGACCTTCGGCGACAGCACCAACGATCTGGAGATGATGAAAGCCTCCGGCGTGCCGGTGGCCATGGGCAACGCACTGGACGAGGTCAAGCAGATTGCCCGCATCATCGCTCCGCCCAACACGCAGGACGGCGAAGCCAACGTGATCGAGCAGTATGTACTTGGGTCCTAAGAAGAGACGCGTCTCTTCTGAAGATAAAAACAAAGGAGGATACACACAATGAAGAAACTGGCTTCCCTGCTTCTGGCTGTGCTGATGGTCAGCACGCTTGCAACCGCCCAGGCTGAGACAATGTCCTGGTGGGATCAGTTCCTGAACCTTGAGGAAACGCATCAGGAAGTGGTCTGGACGCCCTTCACCAATGAGACCGGGATTGAAGTCGAGTACCAGAACTACGACGCCGCTTCCTTCAAGGAGGCGTTCGACCTGGCCATGGGCACCGATCAGGGCCCGACCGTCATGTCCTATGCCTGGGGCGCGAACGAGGCCGTCGCCAAGTACAACAACGGCTACTTCTCTCCCCTGACCGTCAAGATGGAAGACCTGCCCGACTATGTGCAGGCGACGCTGGCGGAAGGCTACACCATGTTCGACGGCCAGATCTACTCCTTCCCCACCTTTGCGCCCAACCATCAGGCGCTGTTCTGGTACAACAAGAACATGGTGTCCGAAGTGCCGCAGACGCTGGATGAAATGCGCGAGCTGCTCAAGAGCCTGACCGACGCGGACAAGAACGTGTACGGCATCGCGCTGCCGCTGACCGACACGACCCGGATGCACAACATCATCAACTACGTTGCGGAGCTGTCCGGCGGCGTGTTCGATATGGACTACACCACCGGCAAGTATGTGTTCAACGACGAGCTGACCAAGGCCGTGTTCCGCTTCTTCGTGGACATCTGGGAGGACGGCAGCGTGCATCCCGCCTCCACCACGCTCAAGACCCGCACTGTCCGCGAGCGCTGGGCCAACGACGAGGCAGCCTTCGCCATCGACGGCTGCTGGTATCCCGGCTCCATCAAGAATGCCTTCGGCGCCGAGTACCTGGACAAGCTGGGCGTGGCTGCCGCGCCCATGGTGGGCGCCAATCCCGAAAATCAGGGCAAGGTGACCGCTTCTCCCGCGACCGGCACCTTCTACCTGTCCGGCTTCTGCAAGGATAACGAAGCCGGCACCAAGCTGCTGCTCAACCTGCTGAGCGACGATTACGCCATCGCGCTGGCCGAGGCCATGGATCAGCCGCCGCTGAACACCGCCGCTCTGTCCAAGGCGACCGACATCGCGCAGGTGTATGTGGACGGCTGCAACATCATGGCGTCCCAGATGGTGTACCGTCCCGAACCGCAGATCCGCAACAGCGCGGTGGGCGACGTCTACACCGAGCTGCTGTCCATCTCCCCCAACGTGGGCGACATCTATGTCGGCTACATCACCGGCGCGATTTCCGACTGGGAGGCCGCGCTGGACGAGTACACCGAGGCGATGAACGCGGAGCTTGACCGCGCCATCGAGACCTGCCGCAGCATGGGCTCCGACGTGTCCCGTGACGACTGGGTGTTCCCGAACTACGTCCACGGCGAGAATTACACCAACGACAAGTATGCCGAGCTGAAGTAATCACGCGCAGCGGGGAGGACGCCGTTGTTCTCCCCGCTGCATTTGGAAGGAGAAAGAACATGGGCCGTCCACAGTCCTTGAAACGTAAGCGTACACCGTATGGATGGATTTATCTGTTTCTGGCTCCCACGCTGATTCTGTTTTCGATGTATACGCTGTACCCCATCGGCGCGACCGTCTGGTATTCGCTGACCAATATGCGTTCCTTTACGAGCCGGAACATTTCCTTCGTGGGGCTTGCCAACTACCGGGCGCTGTTTGCGGACAAGCAGTTTCTCAACAGCCTCTCGGTGACGGGACGCTTTTTGCTGTTGGCGGTGCCTGCGCGCTTCCTGATTTCGCTGCTCCTCGCGCTGCTGCTGAACTGGAAACGCTGCGCCGGAAAAACGTTTTTCAGAACCATGTTCTTTCTGCCCGTGCTGACGACCTCCGCCGTGATCGGCGTGGTTTTCATCATGATTCTTGACCCCACCATGGGCCCGGTCAACATCATCCTGAAGATGCTGAACGTGTCGTCGCTGGCGAATGTTTCGCTACTGGGCACGCACAGCACCGCCCTGCCCACCGCCGCCGTCATCTGGGTGTGGAAGTGGCTGGGCAATTCCCTGATCTACTGGATTGCGTCGCTGCAAAGCGTTCCGGACGAGCTGTATGAGGCCGCCCGGATCGACGGCGCAAACAGCGTCCAGCTGTTCAAATCCATCATCGTTCCCCTGCTGATTCCCTTCGCCGTCATCATCCTGGTACTGACCGTCAGCGACGCCATCCGCGTCTTTAACCTCATGCTGACGCTGACCAACGGCGGCCCCTACTTCGCCACGGAAACCGTCGAGGTATTCATCTACCGTCACGCCTTCCAGTCGTCCTCGCCCCGCATGGCCTACGCCTCGGCCGCCGCGACGATCTTCGGCGTATTCTTCATGGGTATTGTCGTTTTCCAGCGCCTTACCACCGCCATCATGAACAGGAGGAACCGCTGAGATGAGTACCGTGCAAATCGCGCATACGCGGCGCAAGCCTTCTATCGGCGTCATCGTGTCCTTCGTGTTCCTGCTGCTGCTCGCGGCGCTGTGGGTTTATCCGTTCATCTGGATGTTCTCTGCATCCTTCAAAACCAACCAGGCCATTCTCAGTGACGGACTTCATCTGCTGCCCAGCGCGCCCACCGTTGCCGCGTATGGGCGGGCATGGAATGAAGCGCACTTCAACACCTACTTCATGAACTCCGTGATCACCACGGCGGCGACCATTCTCATCGTCGTTTTCCGCTGCGCAACCGCCGGTTATGTGCTCGCCATGTATGATTTCCGCGGCAAAAAGCTGATTGAGGCGGTGCTGATCATCACCTTCTTTGTGCCGACCGGCACCATGCTGATTCCGACGGTGCTGATGAGCCGTCAGTTGGGGCTGCTCAACACGCGGATCGGCCTGATCCTTGCGCTGGCGAGCGGCGGACAGGTTGCCTCCACGTTCATGTACAAGGGCTTCTTCCAGCAGACTCCCCGCGAGCTGGTCGAAGCCGGTGAAATCGACGGCGCGGGATTCCTGCGCTGCTTTCTGTCCATCATGCTTCCCCTGACCGGCCCGATCACCGCCACGACGGTTGTGATGACCTTCATGGGCGCATGGAACAACTTCATGCTGCCGCTGGTTTTCACCTTCTCCAACGCCTCGCTGCGGACGCTGCCCGTCGGCATGATGGTGTTCTCCAAGGGCGATATGGTCGATTATTCCGGCCAGTGCGCCGCGGCGCTGCTCTCCATCCCCCCCATCGTGATCGTGTACGTTTTCTGTCAGAAGTACTTCGTGTCCGGCATCGCGGGCGCGATCAAGTCCTAAAAGCGCCGTCCGCAATGGACGAATTGCAAAAAAGCCTGCCGATTACAGCATTCGGCAGGCTTTTCATTTACTTTAACGCGACGATTCCGCCGACGCGACCGCGTCCATTCTGCCCTGGCGCATGGTCAGCACCCGCGTTTTCTTCCCCTTTGCGGCGGATTGATGGGACACCAGCAGCACGCCGTGGCGTTCTCCAAGCATCATCGTCTGCTCTTCAAACGCTTTTTTCCCCGCAGCGTCAAGATGATTCATCGGCTCATCGAAAATATAGAAACGCGCTCTTTTCATCAGGCAGCGAATCAGCAGCAGCTTCTTGCGCTCCCCGGGAGACAGGTTGGCGCCCTCCGGTTCGACGTACGTGTTCAACGTTTTTTCAAAAGCGAACTGCGCAAGCAGCTTCTCTGCGCGGGCGGATTCCTCCGATGAAACAAACAGGTTTTCCGCCACCGTGCCCTGGAAGATCGCGCCATCCTGTTCCTGAAGCGAGACAAGCGCCCTCAGCTGATGCACATTCAGCGGCTTGCCCTCATCATCGGCGATCACGCCGTCATCCGGCGCATACAGACCGGACAGCAGCGCAATCAGCGTGCTCTTGCCGCTGCCGTTCTCGCCTTGCAGTCGGAGAAGCTCCGTATCCGACCAGCGCATGACAATATGCGCCGCCGCGGGGCGCGCCCGCTCCTCATAGGCAAAGGACACATCCTGCACCGCAAGGCTCCGCGTGTCAGACGCGGGCGACGCGGCGCCCTCCTCCTGCGCGCCGTAAAACATGGCGATGCGGTCGATGTACTCGCCTGTGGCCTGGCGCTCCTCCATCAGGCGCGCGGCATAATCATAGCATCGCCTGATGGAGGGCAGCACCAGATAGGATGCAACCAGCAGCCCCGCCGTCATCCTGCCCCGCGCCGCGAACGCCGCGCCGATCGCCAGCACGGCCACGGGAATCAGATAGCGGAAAAGGACGTCCAGCGCGTCGCTTCCCGCGTCAAAGCGCTGCTTCCGCTTCCCGCTTTTGCGCTGGTATTGGTCAAAAAGCCCCCGCAGCAATCCCGTTTCAAACTTCTCCAGATGATAGCCCAGCAGAAAGTCCTTGGAGGGCGTCACATTCATTTCTTCGCTTCGGCGCTTCTCCGCGTATTCGGCCTTCTCCCGCTCCAGCACGGCCTTTCGCTTGCCCATCAGCTTCGCCTTCAGCGCCGGGCAGGCAGGCAGCGTCAACAAAACGAGCAAAAAAGCGGGCGGCGTGGCATTCCGCAGGAAAAGGACAGCCGTCATGGCGGCGTAGCACAGGAGCGTCGCCGGAAGGCTATACAGCAGCGCAATGTTCCAGCAAAAATCGCCCAGCGTACCCTCCAGCCGTTCCATGATCTGACCGAAATCCGTCTTTTGAATGTCCCGCAGGGGCTTGCGCATGAACTGCCACACCAGATGAATGTGGTAGTCGTAGCTGCGGCTGCTCATGGCGGCGTACTGCGCCATGGTCATCAGCGGCGCCGCCAGAACCGACAGCGCCATGGCCGCCAGGAATCCCGGAAGCAGGTCGAGAATCCGCTGGGTATTCATGGCCAGCAGCGCGTCCGTCATCTCGCCCAGCAGCGACGCTGTGACCGTCGGGACAGCCACAGCCGTCAGATCGGACAGAAACCGCGCCAGGCTGACGCCCTTCATATAGCGCAGGCAATCCCGGCGAATGCGCCGTGCTTCAGGCTTCATGGAGCTGCCCTCCCTCCATCGTCCAGATACGCTGCATGGTCACCCGAGGATCATGCGAGCAGATCAGCAGCGCGCCGGGGTACTTGTCCAGCTGCCGCAGCAGATAGGCCACGCTGTCCGTATCCAGGTGATTGGTCGGCTCGTCAAGCACCAGCAGATCGGAGGCGCAGGATAGCGCCAACGCCAGGTAGACTTTTTTCCGCTGACCCGCCGAACAAGCCTCCGGCGTTCGCTCCAGCACCTCGGTCACTTGAAACGCGCCGGCGTGAAGCAAAAACCGCGTCATGGAAAGCGCGCCCCGGGCGGCAAGGGTCTGCGCGAGCTGTTCCATCGGCACGTTGAGCGCAGGCTCCTCCTGCAAGGCGAAGGCGACCCTTTGCCGTCCGCGGTAAACCGCGCCGGTATCCGGCTCGGACAGCCCCAGCAGAATGCGCAGCAGCGTCGTCTTTCCCGAGCCGTTGCGGCCCCGCAGCAGGATCCGGTCGCCCGGGCGAATGTCAAGCGTCATGGGCTGCAAAACCTGCTTCTCCCCGTATGATTTGGCGATCCGCTCCGCATGAAGCACGAGCTTTTGCGACGCCTCCTCGTCCCTGCGCGGCGAGTGCAATTCATCCAAATGCGCAAGCGCCTGCTGATACCTGGACTGGAGGACGCGTCCATGGACGAGGTTCGCCACCGCGGAAAACATATGCTGTGACAGCACCAGCAGCACCGGAATTTCCGCAACGCCAACCGCCGCATTCAGGGCAGCCATACCCAGAATCAGATAGCTGCCGTCCTGCAACAGCGTGTGAATCAGCTCGGTAACGACGTCCTCCACCGTCGCGGTCGCGTTTTCCTTTTTGGCTGCGTTCACCACGTCCTGCCGGTATTTCTTCAGCCGGCTCAGGAACCAGCCCTCCTGCCGGAAGCTCTTCAATGTCGCAATCCCCCGCAGCCCGGCGCTGATCCAGTCGGAAAAAGCCTCGTCGTTGTGCACGGCCTTTTCATAAACGGATTTGGCCCATTTTTCATACAGCAGGGTCGGCAGCAGCTGCAAGAGGCTCATGAGCAGGAAAATCAGGCCGAGTCCCCCGTGCCGCGACGCAAGCAAGCCTCCGCAAACGGCCAGCTCCAGCAGCGCGACAATCCCCTGCGGGCAGGCCGTGGAAAAGAACCGGGTGATGGTCTCCGCATCCTTTTCCATCCGGGCATGAAACTCGCCGCTGGTCGGGAACCAGGTGCGCTGCCGGATCACCGCTTCGCACAGCAGCTCCCGATACCGCTGCTGCGCCACGTCCGTCACGCGGCCGCTCCGCTTTCCGGTCAGCCACACCAGCAGCGCGCAGGCGCTCAGGCACGCGACGGTCACGCCCGCAATCTGCCAGGCGCGTGTCCAGTTCGCTTCCATGATGGCCGCGAGCATAAGCGAAAGCAGCCACGCGCAGAGCAGCTCCGCCGCATCCGATACAAAACGGGAGACGGCGTTTGCCAGAACACATGGACGGTAAAGAGGCGATATTTGCTTTTGCATAAAAATCTCCGAACGATGCTTTGCACGCCGCCGCCCGTGTGCAAAGCAAAATGTGGTCGTCTGCCGCGTTGCTCAAACGCGGACTGTATGATCAGGCGAATCTTCCATGAATATAATATAGCATATCAGAATAGCAAAAGCAACGTTAAAGAACATTTTTACACTCTATTTCATGTTGTAACGCTCAGCGCTCTCCAAGCAAATGATTCACCGGAAAACGCCCGGCAGCGTCCATGCTGCCGAGCGTTGTGATCACACGCCGTCCGTCAGCGCGTCAACGATCGCCTGCGCCAGGTACGGGACACCGTTAAGCACCTGCTCCAGCGTATTCTCATTGTTGCCGCATTCAATCAGCACGCAGCGCGGCGCGATATGCTGGTTGAAGCGGCCCGTTTTGACCTTGATATCCCGGCACAGGTTGGCAGCCTGATGGTTCAGGCTTTCGGTCAGCTTCTCGGCGATGGCATAGTTGGCCTCCCAGTTCGGCTTCACGTCAAAGCCGCTGCCCGTCCCCTTGCCGACGAGCACCATGAACCGCGCCACCTCCTCGCCACCGATGTTCACCGTCCGGCGGATGGTGGACTTGGTCGAGATCGCGTCCCGATGCAAATCAATATACAGATCGTAGACCTCGCCCTGCGCCGTCCGCTTCTCCAGCATCGCCAACGAGCGCTGATAGGCGGTGGACAGGTTCGGCGGTTCAAAGGCGGTCTCGTCGTGTACCACGGTGCATCCCAGCGCGCGCAGGCTGGCCGTGAGCGCCGTTCCGACCGCCACCACGTTGGCGGTCGCATCCCTCGTGCGCCATTTTTCCGTCTCCTCATAGGGCGTATCGGCCACCTGCGTATAGGCCTCGTAGGTGTGGGAATGGTAGATCAAAACGCGTTTGCCAGCCAGCGCGGGCAGCGGCGTTTCCCGCACCACCTCGACGCAAAAGGCGGTATCCGGCGCGGGGGACGGCGCGTCCGTCGGCGCCGCTTCGCCTGTCTGCTCCGGCTGAAAGAGCATGGTCTGCGAAAAAGCGGCGACCGCATCCGGCGGAGGCGCTTCCCGCGGCGCGGCGGAGCAGGCCCAGAGCATCGTAAGGCCGACGCCCTCCAGCGATGAAAGCAGCGCCAAAACGGCTGCCGCCGCCAGCACCTGCCGCCTGGTCACCGTATACAACCGCCGCATCGCCGCACCTCGCTGATCGTGATGATACCAGCGTATGCGCAAACGGTCAAAAATAGAACCGTCAGTGCAGGCAGCGGGTGATCTCGTCCATGGTCAGCGCGGGCTGAAGCGCGCTGTTGATGGCCAGCGCGAGCATATCCGCCAGGTGCTGCACGGTTTCGTCCACATCCCGCGGCGTAACGACCAGCTCCCCGACCGCCCGGGCCGACAGCTCCTCCGCCATGGTCAGCGCTGTTTCGTCATCCCGCTCGGTGGACAGCAGCTGCCGGAGCGCGTCCCGCACGATGGTCGAGGCGTAGACGACCATCGGCACGCCGAGGGCGATCACCGGCACATGGAGCGTTTGCTCCGAAAGCTCCATGCGATGGTTGCCTACGCCGCTCCCCGGCCGGATGCCCGTGTCCGTCAACTGCACCGTAGTGCAGATGTGATCCACCTCCATGGCGGCCAGCGCGTCCACCACGATCACCGCCGCCGGATGCAGGCGCTCCGTCAGCCCCAGCGCCAGCTCCGCGGTCTCCATGCCGGTCACACCCAGCACGCCCGGCGACAGCGCGCAGACGTTTCGCAGCCCGCCGCTGTCCAGGTGGCGCGTCACCATCACGCCGCTGACCACCCGGTCGCCCAGCGCGTCGGCGGTCATGCGGCGGTTGCCCAGCCCCAGTACGAGCACGTCGCCCCGCGGCGGAAGCAGCATCCGAAGCACCTGCGCTATCTCCCGCGCCACGCCCATGCGCTCCTCCGGCGAAAGGCGCGGCAGCTCCGGATGCGTCAGCGTCCAATACACACCCTGCGGCTTACCGAGCGCCTCCGCCGCGCTCTCCGTCTGAATATGCACCCAGCTGATCTCCATGCCCTCCCGGCGCTGCGTATCCACCGACACGCCGCTGTGCTGCGCACCGCCGCCAATCGTTCGCTCCATGGCCAGATCCGTCCGAAAAGCCGTCATCCGCCCACCTCCCCACCCGATATTCTGAACGCGGCGGGAAAAAGTATGCGCCTGTATGCAAAAAAGCGACCCGCGCCATGCGAGCCGCTCTTGGGTTTCAACGTCAGCCGATGATCTCACCCTTGGCGTTGAACACCGGCAGCTTCTCCAAATATTGAATGTCCTCCCGATCCTGCGCTTCGCCTTCGGCCAGGATCGCCATGCGGCCGACAATGTTGCCACCCGCCTGCGCGACCAGCTCCTCCAGCGCGTGCAGCGACTCGCCGGTGGAAATTACGTCGTCCACAATCAGGATGCGCTTGCCCTTCATCAGCGCCGCGTCCGCGCCGTCCAGATAGAGCCGCTGCACCTTGGCAGTCGTGATCGACTTGACCTCAACGGAGAAAACGTTCTGCATATACAGCTTCGCGCCCTTGCGCGCCAGGAGCCACTTGGCGTCCCCCGCCTGGCGGGCCATCTCATAGGCCAGCGGGATGCCCTTCGACTCGGCGGTGATGATGTAATCATACGTCGGGGCAATCTTGAGCAGCTCCGTCGCGCAGGCACGGGTCAGCTCCACGTCGCCGAAGATCACGAACGCGCCGATATACAGATCGTCCGTCACGCGGCAAATGGGCAGATCCCGTTTCAGTCCGGCAATGGTCATCGTATGTTTCAGCACATGAATCCCTTCATTTCCTTTGAATTCTCTGTTTTGCGGCGTAAAGGCCGTTTACGATTTATTGTAGCGCGTTTTTTTCGCCTTGTCAACGGACAAGCCGCGCCCTGCCGCAAAAAGCGTTACCTCTGCCGGACCGGCTCCCCGCCCGAATACACCGCGACGCAGGCGGAGGTCAGGCGCAGCGGATCGCCGTCGTACAGCGTCAGGTCTGCCCGCAGGCCGGGCGCAATCGCGCCGCAGACGTTTTGCAGCCCCAGCAGCCGCGCCGCGTCCGCCGTCACGGCGCGAAGCGCGTCCGCCGCGGGCATTCCGGCGCGGACGCACAGCCCGGCGCAAATCGGCAGATGATGCGGCCTCGTCGCCGGATAGTCCGCCGTCAGCGCCACAAGCACACCGGCGCGGCGCAACCGGGTTGCCAATGCATAGGCGCTCCCCGCCCCCCGCAGGCTGCACGCGCCCAGAATGACCGGGCAGCCCGCAGCGGCGATCTCATCCACCACGTCGCCGCAGCCGGTCAGGTGCGCAAGCGCCATCCGGCACGGCCCGTCCGTCGCTTCTGTGCGAAGCCGCAGCGTACGGCGCAGGCTGTCCACGCCATGGATATGGCAAACAAGCGTCTCGCCCGACCGCGCCGCAGCCGTCATCCGGGCCGCGGCCTCCGCGTCGGTCAGGCTTTCCAAGTGGAATGTACGCATTTTTGCCGCTTTGGCGGGGACATTCCCGTGATATACCGGACAAAGCGCGCCGTCCTCCTCCGGCGCCAGGGCGGCGGTGGTGATCCCGGCGGCCAGCGCGACGCCGCACAGCGCGTCCTCCGCGCGCTCCGGCTGGTCGGAAGCGCAGGACAGGTGCATATGCACGTCCACCAGCCCCGGACAGACGCACAGCCCTGTCGCATCCACCACCTGATCCGCGCCCGCCTCCGCCAGATCAATGGCCGGCGCGACGCGGAGGATACTGCCGTCTGAAATCAGGACGTCTCCCCGGCCCGGCTCGCGTTCCGTCATCGGATGAAGCCATCCGTTTTGAATCAATAGCAATGTAACAACCGCTCCTCATTTTGTTCACAGGCGGAGCCAACGCCCCGCCTGTGCTGATTGTACCATGGGTTTTTCCGCTTTTCCAGCGGCCCGCGAAAAATTTACCGTCATTACAGGAGAATGCAGATCATGCCGCCGTTGCCATCGTTGATGATCTTCGTCAGCGTTTCCTGCACCTTCTGCTGCGCGTCGGCGGGCATTCGCATCAGCTTGTTGTTCAGCCCCTCGCGCACCATATCATTGAGGCTCTTGCCGAAGAAGTTCGTCTCCCAGATGCGCTGCGGATCCTGCTCGTACTCCTCCATCAGGTATCGCACCAGCTCCTCGCTCTGCTTCTCCGTGCCGACGACCGGCGTGACCTCCGTCTCGATGTCCACGCGGATCATGTGCAGCGACGGCGCGTGCGCCTTCAGCTTGACGCCGAATTGCGTTCCCTGCCGCACGATTTCCGGCTCCTGCACCGTCATTTCGGACATCGCCGGCGTGACCAGGCCGTACCCTGTCTCCCGCACGGCCCGGAGCGCGTCCGCCACATGGTCGTACTCGGCCTTTGCGTGCACCAGTTCCTTCATCAGCGCCAGCAAATGCGCGTCGCCGCGAATCTCCGTGCCGCATTCCTCGCCCAGGATGCGGTTGAACAGCCCGTCCTTGAGCGGCAGGGTGAAGTCCATCCGCCCCTCGCCGGGGAAGCTCTGATCCTGCCGCACCTCGCCGGCGTATTCGGAACCGGCAAACGCCTCGGCGAACACGTCCGTCTCCCGCATCTTGCGCGGCGCTTTGCCCGCCTGACGAACGCCGTCCAGCACATGGCTGACAAGCCAGTTGCCGTTGTCCAGCGCGCCCAGCCAGGCAGGGACGTTAAGCCGCGCCTCCCGGAGCGGGAACTCCAGCAGCACGCTTTCCAGAACGTGCTGAATGTCCTCCACCGTCATCTCCTTGACGTTGAGCAGCATGACCGGCACGGCGTACTTTTCCTCCAGCGCGTCCCGCAGGGCAAGCGTCTCGGCGGCGCGGGGCGTGGCGGAATTGAGCACAATCACGAAGGGCTTTCCCAGCTCCTGCAGCTCCGTCACCACCCGCTCCTCCGCGTCCACATACGCGCCGCGGGGAATATCGGTGATGCTGCCGTCCGTCGTGATCACCATGCCGATGGTGGCGTGGTCGGTCATCACCTTGCGCGTGCCGATCTCCGCCGCCTGGTCGAAGGGGATGTCCTGGTCGAACCAGGGCGTGTGCACCATGCGCGCCGCGTCGTTCTCCGAGGTGCCCAGCGCGCCCTTGACCAGATAGCCCACGCTGTCCACCATGCGCACGCGGACGGCGGTCGATTCCTGCAACGACACCTGAACCGCCTCGCCCGGGACGAACTTGGGCTGCGTCGTCATGATCGTGCGGCCGGAGCCGCTCTGGGGCAGCTCGTCGGCCAGGCGCTCCCGGCGCGGCCCGGCAGGCAGGCGCGGCAGCACCAGCTCCTCCATAAACCGAGCGATAAACGTGCTCTTGCCCGTCCGCACCGGCCCGACCACGCCGATATACACATCGCCGTCCGTCCGCTCCGCAATATCCCGATAAAGATTGAAGGTTGAAGCCTTTTCCATGGATGTCCCTCCTCATCAGCGCTTACCCATGGATATGATGCGGACGGCGCGGTTATGACGCATCCTGCGCGGCGACCAAAAAACAAAAAAGCGGCCGAAGCCGCCTCAGCCTGTCAGAAGAGATCCGGAAGGTGTCGGAGGGGCCGCAGCCCCTCTGACTGCAATCGTATCCGCCGGCTTTGCCAGCGGGGCGGGGCTTTTTCGCCTCCGGCGAAAAAAATCCTTACAAATTCGCTGTCCGGGATCAGAGCGACCAAGCGAATTTGCGCCGCCCGCATGCGGC
>CAZRLM010000068.1:0-14224 GCA_964600835.1 uncultured Oscillospiraceae bacterium | reverse complement strand
TCTGGGACGGGTCGTCGACGCCGAAGTTCAGGTACAGCATGGAGGTCACGCCGTCCATGCGGATGCCGTCGGCGTGGTAGGCCTCGAGCCAGAACAGGGCGTTGGAGGTCAGGAACGTGCGCACCTCGCCCGCGCCGTCAATCTTGGCGGATTCGGAAATCTCGTAGGGTATGCCGCGCATGAAGTTTTTCGCGATGATCATATTCCACACCGAGAACACCATGGGCAGAATCAACCCCGCATAGGTGTTTTTCATGTTCAGCACCTGGGTGCAGAGGGTATACCAGGGGATCAAGCCGCCGGAGAACAGCGTAGTGAAGAAAAAGAAGAAGGAGAAGCCGTTGCGCCACTTGAAATCCTTGCGGGAAAGCACATAACCCGTCAGCGTGCTGAGCAGCAGGGACAGCGCGGTGCCCACCAGGGTGGTGAAGGTCGTGTTGAAATAGGCTCGGCCGATTCGTTTGGGATTGGTAAAAACCAGGCGATAGGCCTCCAGAGAAAATTTCTCGGGAATCAGCTGAAAGCCGTTGCGGACAAGCGCGGATTCATCCGCGAAGGAGGAAATGGCAATCAGGTAGAACGGAACCACGCACAGCAGGCCGAACACGAACAGCAGCACATACCCCAGACCACGGAAGCTGACCTCGCTGAAGGTCAGCGGATACCTGCGCTTGGACATATCCGTCACCTCCATCAAAACAGGGTGTAATCAGGCTGAATCTTCTTGACCACGAAGTTGGCCAGAAGAATGGTGGCGAAGCACAGCACCGACTGGTACAGGCCGGCCGCCGCGCCATAGCCCAGGTTGGCGTTGCCGGCCATGGCCCGGTAGATGTACAGATCCAGAATGTCGCCAACCTCCAGCAGCACGCCATTGTTGCCGATCAGCTGGTAGAACATCCCGAAATCGCCCCGGAAGATCTGTCCGCAGCTGAGCAGGAACATGATGACCATGGTAGGCACCAGATTGGGAAGCGTGATGCTGAACAGCTTCTGCCAGCTGTTGGCGCCGTCGATTTCGGCAGCCTCGTACATCTCGGTATCAATGCCGGAGATAGCGCTCAGGTACACAATGCTGCCGTAACCGACGCCCTTCCACATCCGGAAGAACACCAGCAGAAACGGCCATGGTCTGGCATCGACGTACACGTTGACCATGGGCAGCCCCAGCCCCTTCACCGTGCGGCTGATCAGGCCGAAATCGTAGTCCAGGAGCGTCTGCACCACGGCGGAGGCGATGACCCAGGAGATAAAGTAGGGCAGGAAAATGAAGGACTGAAACACCTTTTTGAACCAGCGGCAGCGCATTTCGTTGATGATGACCGCGAAGCCCACCTCCATCACCATGCCGATGGAAATGAACGCCAGGTTATACAGCAGGGTGTTGCGCGTCAGCGGCCAAAGCTTATTGGACACCATCAGGAATTTGAAGTTCTTCATCCCAACCCAAGGGCTGGCGAACAGCCCCTGCGTAAAGTTGTACCGCTTGAAGGCCATGATCACGCCGACCATGGGCGTGTAGGAAAAAATCAGCACATATGCCACGGCGGGCAAAAGCAGCAGCAGGTAAATGCGGTTTTTGCGCAGATCGACGCCAAACGCGCGCAGCCTGCTCGGCGCGCCGGGGCGGCGAACTTGAGAAGTCGTCACGGCGTATCCTCCTCTATCGCGTCCTCGGGCACATAAACGCAGCGCATACCGGACAGGGCGTAGTCCACATCGCGCGGCTTTGTCACCCCGGAGAAGAAGATGCCGCTGTGATCGACAATGCGATACGCGCCGCCGCACAGGGGCATACATTCGCCCTCCGTGTTGATCCATCGCCAGCCGGCCCGGGGGCTGAGCACACTTTCCGGAGGATAGAGTCCCAGCAGCCGCAGCGAGTCGGATACACAGACGTCCTCCGCGGCGGAAACGTCGCAGAAGGCGCAGTTGCCAAGCCCGTGACGCTCCACACGCTTCGTCAGGCGGACGGAGCCGTCGCATCCGTCAAAATGCAGCGCGCTCGGATCGCCGGGAGGCACGGGCGCGCCGGATTCATCCAGGGCGTGCCACAGGGGCGAGGCGGCGCTCGTGTCGCAGCCTGGCTCGATCAGCGCCTTCATGTCGATCAGCTGGATTTCGCCGTTCATCAGGCGGAAGCCGCCTGTCCATTCGTTCAGGTTGCCCACCAGATCCCAAATCCCGTCGGGACGGCCGTTATGGGCCCAACACAGGGGGCCGCTGCCTGTCAGCACCGTGCCGCTTGCCGTCACCACGCCAAGCTCGTCCGCATTGTAATAATCGTGTCCTCCGTTTGTGTTGCCGGAAATTTCCCGGCTGTCGGCGTGGCATTGAAGGTCAAGCGCCATTTGCAGCAGGAAGGGCATCACAATCCAGCCCTTTCCCTTGGGGCGGACATATGCCTCGGCCTGGTCGATATTCCGCACGTTTTCCGGAACGCTCATGGGCAGAGAGGCGGCCCGGCCGTCAACCACGCAGTTCAGATATTTGGACACCCAAACCTCCCGCAGCCTTTTGCTTCCCAGGCGGAAGGCGGGATGCAGCGCTTCGCTTTCGCGCCCCTTCAGCAGCTCGCGGCAGGTCATGGCGGGAATCCGCACCATGATAGAGGGAACGCCCGCATCGTCATAAAGCACGGTGTTCCGATCGCCGGACAGCGCCCTTACGGCCTCCGTCAGCAGCTTGCGGGCCGCGTCAATCTGCCCGTCCTGCTCAAGCGCCAGCAGCTTCTTCAGCGCCTTTTCCACGGGCGAAACGACGCCATAAACCTTGCATTCATTCAACAGTATCTGTGATAGCTTGATTCCACAAAGCTCCTTACCGTACATTGCAGCATCACATCCTTGCACCTATTATAGTTGACAGGCGCGCGCAATGTGCAATATAATATCGTTACCCGTTCGGAAATGGAACATATTCGCCACTTTTCTTGGACGGGAACAGCGATATTCGGGAAAGGTCTGTCCAATCATGCCATATCCATATTCACAAAAGCTTCTTGTATGGCCGTCCTCCTGCGAAATATTCGACATTCCGCACCAAATGACCATCGCCGCCTCCGGCGAGGAAAACTGTTTTTTTCAGGTGATGACGGGTCGGGCAAAGGTTCATCATAACGGCGCGGATTATACGGCGAACGCGGACGCGGTGGTGGTGCTGGGCCGCAACTTTACCGTCGAAATAGAGAGCGTTTCGGAGCACCCGTGTCAGGTACTGCTCCTGCGCCTGGAAAATACGACGAAAACTCCCGGCGTGGATCTGAATCATTTATGCCTGACCATGCCCATGATCGATGCCTTTTTCAGCACAAAAACCCGCTTCTGCATCCTGACGGACAGGGAGTATATCCGCGCGTCGCTGAGCGCCATCATGTATGAAGTGCGGCACAGGGATCAGGAGCGGGAAAAAATGTTGCAGCTGATGCTGGAGGAGTTTTTCATCAAGCTGGCGCGATCCTTCGGCGAGCATAAGCGGCCCGCCAGCGTCCAGTTTGTCAACCAGGCCAGGGAATATATCCGCAGGCGCTTTCAGCAGCATATCACCGTGGAGGAAATTGCCGAGCAAGCAGGCATCAGCCGCTCGTATCTGGTTAAGCTGTTTGCCATCCATATGTGCTGCAGTCCCGTGGAATATGTGCAGGTGATGCGTTGCGACCACGCGGCTTATCTGCTGCGCACTACGCGGTTCGCGGTGGTGGACATCGCGCTGGAGTCCGGCTTCAACAGCCGGCAGCATTTTGCCCGCACCTTTGGCAAGATCTACGGCATGACGCCCCGGCAATATCGCGACAAGTACCGGATGGACTGACGCCTGAAGGGCAAAGAAAAAAGCGACCGAAGCCGCTTTTTTGAATGAAGGAAACGTTGTTTGTTACTTCTTCTGTCCGTAGTACGCGTTCGGGCCGTGCTTGCGCAGGAAGTGCTTGTCGCGCACATGGTCGGGCAGGCAGTCCCGCGTCTGCTGGGCGGGAAGCGCCTCGGTGTGCCAGGCCATCATGGCGACCTCCTCCAGCACGACGGCGTTGTGGACGGCTTCGAGGGCGTCCTTGCCCCAGGCGAAGGGCCCGTGATGGCGGGCGAGCACGCAGGGAACGTGAACGGGGTTGAGGTGGTTGTCCTCAAAGTGGGAGGCGATCACCCGGCCGGTTTCCAGCTCGTAGGCGCGTTCCACTTCCTCGGCGGTCAGGTCGCGGCAGCAGGGAATCGCGCCGTAGATGTAGTCGGCATGGGTGGTGCCGTAGGCGGGAATGTCGCGCCCTGCCTGCGCCCAAATGGTCGCCCAGCGGGAGTGGGTGTGCACGATCCCGCCGACGTCGGCAAAGCGGCGGTACAGCTCCGCGTGGGTCGGGGTGTCGGATGAGGGGTTCATGTCGCCCTCCACCTTGTTGCCTTCCAGATCCATCACGACCAGATCCTCCGGGCGCAGCTCCTCATAGGGCACGCCGCTGGGCTTGATGACAAACAGGCCCTTGTCCCGGTCGATACCGGAAACGTTGCCCCAGGTAAAGGTCACCAGATGATAGTGGGGGAGCAGCATATTGGCTTCGTAAACCTGCCGCTTCAGTTCCTTGAGCATGATCCTTTCCTCCTGTATGTGTGTTTTGGCGGCGGGGCCGCCGGTAAGATGCTGTTCCTATTATACGACGACCCGGGACGGATTGCAAGCGGCGCGCTCATTTGTCCCAGCTGCGCACCGCGTCCTGTGCCATGCGCAGAAATTCCTCAAGCCGCGCGCGCTCGACGGGATTCATGTCGTCCGCCGGGGTGCCGGAGGCGTCGGAGAGAATGCTGCCCTGAAGCAGGTAGTCGGCCGAAACGTTCAGCGTGTTGCACAGCGCGACGAAGGTCTCCAGGCTGGCCACGCGCGTTCCGCGCTCAATGTGCCCCAGGAAGGACGTCGAAATGCCGACCTTCTCGGCCAGCTGCTCCTGGGTGATGTTCAGCTCCCGGCGCAGCCTCTTGACGCGCGCGCCCAAGTCCTTGTAGTTCATTGTGTTCACGCTCCTTTTTCGGTCGACGTGCCGCCGGAACGCTTCTGTTCGGATAACGTCCTTGCTTATTGTAGTGGGCAATGGCACGTCTGAAAACAATCCATAAGCAAAAATGATTCTTATAGTAGTATTTGGAGCGGATTGCAGAGGGAGGACGGCGCACAGGAAAATATTTTGCAAAAGGGCTGTACATTTGCTGAGGACCATGGTATAATATCAGCCGTAGCCCAGCCAGGTATGCATGGTTCATTCCTCCTTTGGTTGTCACGCCATTGTCGGGAACCTGAGAAGCAATCGAATGGCATTGGTGTGGGTCACAAAATTAAAGGAGGTTTTCCATCATGTATCAGGACAAGACGCTCAAGTGCCGTGACTGCGGCAACGAATTCGTGTTCTCTGCCAGCGAGCAGGCGTTCTTCGCCGAGAAGGGCTTCCAGAACGAGCCCAGCCGCTGCCCCGCCTGCCGTGCTGCCCGTCGTGCGCAGAACGGTGGCAACGCTCCCCGTCAGATGTACGAAGTGATCTGCGACGGCTGCGGTCGCACCACCCAGGTGCCCTTCCAGCCCCGTGGCGATCGTCCCGTGTACTGCCGTGAGTGCTTCGAGGCGCAGCGCAACAACCGCTACTAAGAAGCGCGGGGACATTCGCTGAGCATCGGAATGTCACATTCGAGAGCCGCTGACTGCGCGTCGGCGGCTCTTTTCGTCATTTGTGCAAGGAGGCTTTTCCATGGCTGAACATTTTGAAGGCGATATGCTGGTCAATCTGATGCGGCTGCCGCCAATCCCCGCGCTGCCCGAGGGCGTCGCCGTCTGCCGGGCGGTGGCGGTGGATCGCGGGCGTGTGATCGACTTTGTCCGCCGGGAATTCGG
The DNA here is from genome assembly GCA_964600835.1 of uncultured Oscillospiraceae bacterium. GTDB lineage: Bacteria > Bacillota > Clostridia > Christensenellales > Aristaeellaceae > UBA11524. The sequence goes on along the minus strand of CAZRLM010000068.1, from coordinate 8,359 downwards.
CGAGGGCTGGGTCAGCGAGGCGGAGGTCGCGCTCAGCGCCTGCCCGACCCGCTGCATGATCGCCGCGCGGGACGGGGAAATCGTCGGTTTCGCGTGCTATGACGCGGTGGCGAAGGACTATTTCGGCCCGATCGGCGTGAAGCAGACCATGCGCGGCACCGGCGTGGGCACGGCGCTGCTGCTGGCGACGCTGACGCAGATGCGCGCCGACGGCTATGGCTACGCGATCATCGGCTGGGTCGACGATGCGTCCGGGTTTTACGAAAAGGTGGTCGGCGCGCGGTACATTCCCGGCGGCGAGCCGAAAAACACGGTGTATGGCCAGATGGCGCGCTTTGCCGGACGGCAGGACAAATAATGAACAGACGAGGTGTCCATAGATGAAGAAGGTTTTACGCGGTCGTTGCAGTATTTCCCGCCTGTCGGAGCTGACGGAGGCGATGGCCGAGCTGCCGATCAGGCGTCCGATGATCGTCGGCTCGCAGAAGCTGACGGCGCGCCTGCCGGTTTCCGGCCCGTGCTTTTCGGGCTATCATCCCAATCCGGACTTCGCGGACGCGGCGGCGGGCGCGGCGCTTTATCGCGAGCAGGGGTGCGACGGCCTGATTTCCATCGGCGGCGGCAGCGCGATGGACACGGCGAAGGCCGTGAAAGCGATGCTGCTGGCGGAGAGCGACGACGCGGCGCTGCGCAGTGAGCTGATCCGGGACGAGGCAATCCCGCACATTGCGATTCCCGCCACGGCGGGCACCGGCGCGGAGGCGACGCAGTTCGCTGTGATGTACGTCGCGGGGCGGAAGGTCTCGCTGAGCCATCCGGCGCTGCTGCCGGACGGGGTCGTGCTGGACGCGTCGCTGCTGGACACGCTGCCCGTGTACCACAAAAAGTCCTGCGCGCTGGACGCGCTCTGCCAGGGGATAGAATCCTACTGGGCCAAGGGCGCGACGGAGGACAGCCAGGTCAACGCGTTTCTGGCGATCACCGGCATTCTGGATAACATCCGCGGTTATTTGGCGGGCGATCCCGCCGCGGCGGAAGCGATGCTGGAAGCGTCCTATCGCAGCGGCCGGGCGATTCAGGTCAGCCGGACGACGGCGGCCCACGCGATGAGCTATCAGATTACCAAGCGCCTGGGGCTGGCCCACGGTCACGCGTGCGCGCTGACGCTGCCGGTGCTCTGGGAGCAGATGCTGGATCAGGAAGACGCGCTGCCGACCTTGATGGATCTGGCGCAGAAGATGCGGCTGGGCAGCGAGTATATGCCGCCCAAGCTGCTCTGGGGATTGCTGATCGACCTGGAAATGGAGCCGGAGCGCGTCCCGGACGAGGCGACGCTGGACATTTTGGCGGACTCGGTGGATCCGGAGCGGCTGTCGAATCATCCCGTGCCCATGACCCGGGAGGATTTGAAGCGCGCGTACCGGCTGGCCTTTACCCGCAAGGCGGGGCCGGAGCGGCAGGTGTGCGTCGATCTGTGGAGGTACTATGGGCAGGCCTGACGCCGTCGCGCCCGCCGCGCAGGCGTTTATCCGGGCGGTGAGCGAATTCATCTTCGTGGAGGACGCGCCCGCGCCGTCGGACGTGATTTTTGTGCCCGGCTCCGCGCATCCGGAGCACGCGCTGCGGGCGGCGGAGCTGTACGGGCAGGGAATGGCGGAATGGGTGCTGCCCTCAGGCCGGTACGCGCTGAAGGCGGACGGCTTTCCCGGCGTACCGGAGGCGTGGCGCGGACGGTATCCCGGGGAATATGAGACGGAATGGGCTTTTTTGCGGGACGTGCTGACCGGCGCGGGCGTGCCGGCAGGGGCCGTTTTGCGGGAGGATCAGGCGCGTTACACGCTGGACAACGCATTGCGCTCCCGGCAGGTGACGGACGCGATGGGGCTGACCGTGCGTCAGGCGCTGCTGTGCGTCAAGCCCTCCCATGCCCGGCGGGCGCAGCTGTACTATCAGTCGGCGTTCCCTGAGGCGCGTATTCTGGTCTGTCCGGCGTCGATGCCGGGGCAGAACCGGGACGACTGGTACCGGTCGGCGGAAGGCCGGGCAAAGGTGCTGGGCGAGGTGCGCCGCCTGGGCGGTCAGATCAGCGAGGCCTTCGAGCAGCTGCTCGAGACGGGAAAAACGGACGAATTGTAACAAATCTTCCGTGTCGCTCAAGAAAAAGAACGTTGCTAACGTCTGATGAAGGCAGGGAATCGGCATGACCATGCATGAGGGACATCGCGGGCGAATGCGGAAGCGCTTTTTGAACGAGGGACTGTCGGAGTTCTCCGAGCACGAGGTGCTGGAGCTGCTGCTGTTTTACAGCCGTCCGCGGGGCGACACCAACGCGCTGGCGCATCAGTTGGTGGACGCGTTCGGCTCCCTGCGCGGGGTGATGGAGGCCAGCGCCGATCAGCTGATGACGGTCAAGGGCGTGGGCGAGGAAACCGCGACGCTTCTGATGATGATTCCGGCGATGGTGCGCTACTACGCGGCGCGGGTCGAGGCGGGTCGCGTCCGCTTTGCCACGCGGCAGGATTGCGCGGCGCACTGCACCGCCCTGCTGGCCGGGGAGCGGACGGAGAAGCTCTACGCGCTGTGCCTGAGCGCCAACTATGAGCTGCTTGGCCAGCGGTTGATCGCGGAAGGGTCGCTGAGCGAGGTTACGGCCTACCCGCGGCTGGTGGTGGAGACGGCGCTGAATTACAACGCCTACGGGGTCGTGCTGTGCCACAATCATCCCGGCGGCTCCGCCAGCCCCTCTGCGGCGGACATCGCGTCCACCCGTCAGCTGCGGGACGTGCTGCGCGGCGTGAACATCGAGCTGCTGGATCACCTGATCGTCTCCGGCAGCGAGGCGTACAGCATGGCCCTGCATGACGATCAGCAGCGCATCGTGGGCGGCCTGACGCTGCCGGGCGCGCGGGGACGGTCGCGGACGAGGTCCGTCAGAATCGGGGAAACAGAGGAATGCGCCGGAAAGGACGGCATAGAATGAAGGAAAAACGCCACGGAAGGGGACGGCGGGCGCTGATGGGACTGATTACGGCGGTCGTGACGCTGCTGGTGCTTTACGCGGGGGTCATCGCGATGGTCTGGTGGCGGGAGACGCACGTTCCGCCCGCGGAGTCGTACGACGCGATCATCGTGCTGGGCGCGCAGGTGAAGCCGGACGGCGAGCCGTCGGTGCAGCTGAAATGGCGGCTGGACACGGCGCTGGAAACCTGGCGGCAGCGTCCGGTGGTCATCGTGACCTGCGGCGCGCAGGGCGGCGACGAGCCTGCGCCGGAGGGCGACGTGATGCGGGCGTACCTGATCGACGCGGGCGTTCCCGCGGAGGATGTGCTGGCGGAGACAACGTCCTTCAACACCCGGCAAAATATCCGCCACGCCGCGGCGCTGCTAACGGAGCGCCAGGTGGAGAGGGTGCTGATCGTCACGAGCGACTATCATCTGCCCCGCGCCATGGCGCTGGCCCGGGACGAGGGCCTCGAGGCGACCGGCATTGGCAGTCCGACCCGGCAGGGACTGTATTTCTGGCTGAAGAACCATGGCCGGGAGGCGCTGTCCTGGCTCAAATACTGGGGGCAGAAGTACCTGCGCCTGCCGATGGAGTGAAAAAGAATGCTGGAAAAGGAAATCGACGCGCGGCTGACCGCGTGCGGCATCGCGCACGGCGCGGCGCTGTCCGGTCAGCTGGCGCGCTACCACGCGCTGCTGCTGGACTGGAATACGCGGATGGACTTGACGGCCGTGACCGACGAGGCGGAGATGATCGACCGGCACTACATGGATAGCCTGATGGCGCTGACGGTACCCAGGCTGATTCCGGAAACGGGCGCGCTGATCGACGTGGGCACCGGCGCGGGGCTGCCGGGGCTGCCGCTGGCGATGGCCCGCCCGAATTTGCGGGTGACGCTGCTGGACGCGCAGCAGAAGCGCCTGCGCTTTTTGCAGGCGGTGATCGACGACTTGCGGCTGTCCAATGTAACGCTGGTGCACGCCCGCGCCGAGGACGGCGCGCGGCAGGAGGCGCTGCGGGAGCGATTCGACCGGGCGGTGGCCCGGGCTGTCGCGCCGCTGCCGGTGCTGGCGGAATACCTGCTGCCCTATGTGCGCGTTGGCGGGCAGGCGGTCTGCTGGAAAGGCCCGGCGCTGCTGGACGAGCTGACCGCCGGGCGGCGGGCGGCGCATTTGCTGGGCGGCAGGGCGGGAGAGCCGCTTCCCTGCGCGCTGCCGGGTCGGGAATGGAAGCATCTGCTGCTGCCGATTCAAAAGGTTGAAAAAACCGCTCGACAGTATCCGCGAAAAGCCGGCACGCCGGGGAAAAGTCCGCTGGGCTGATCCGACAGCGCTCGCGCGGCGCGACCGTTAATCGTCCGAAATCCGGAAAAAAGCAATTAACCTGTCCGCGAAGGGAGTCGAACGATTCCCGGAGGCGCGGGCAGGTTTTTTGTACGCTTTTCCTGAATGAAACAGGGAAAGAGCGGCGCGCGGCAGGGCCGGGCGCGCCAAAACGAAGGGGCGAGAAAATGCAGTACGATCCGCGCGAAAGGGTGATCTGCGCCCAGCAGGTGTGCTGGCTGCCGCTGGACAGAATCTCCCCGCGGCAGAACCTGCCTTTTGGGCGGGAGGACAGCGCGTCGCTGTCGGAGCTGGCGGAGTCCATCCGGCGGGATGGGCTGATTGTGCCGATCACCGTGCAGCGGCAGGCGGGCGGACGGTATCAGGTGGTGTCCGGCAACCGGCGGCTGATGGCGTGCCGCATGGCGGGGCTGACGCATATCGACGCGGTGGTGCTCTCCGGCATGGCGGAGGAGGCAAACGTCCGTCAATTGCTGGACGGGGTGCGCTCGGGCCGCCTGCATTATCTGGAGGAGGCGGACGCGCTCAGCGCCCTCCGGCAGGACTACGCCCTGAGCGCGGAGGACATCGCTCGCAGCCTGGGCTGCACGGCGGCGACGGTGGAGGCGAAGGCGCGATTGGCCGCGCTGGACGCGGAAACTCGCGCCTGCCTGCTGGAAACGCGCCTGCCGGAGCGCTACGCGCAGATGCTGCTGCGTCTGCCCGACCGGCGGGAACGGGTTGCCATAGCGTATCAGGCGGCGGCGCAGCATCTGAGCGTGCGGGACACGGAGCTGCTCGTCGCCAGCGCGGCACGCCGCCTGGCCGTTCCGCCGCCGCCGGGCGGGCGAACAATCACGCTCATGCGGGATCACCGTCCGTACCTGAACGCGATCCGCGCCATTGTGGCGCAGATGCGGGACGCGGGGCTGCCGGTGATCTCCTCGGAGCGGGAGCTGCCCGGCGAGGTGGAGGTGCTGCTGCGCCTGCCCACGCGCAAGCGCCGCGCCGCCCTTGCGCGGGAGCGACCCGCGCCGGAACGCGGATGATCCGCCGCGTTTGGTTTGACTTTCCACCGCGGGTGTGCTAAAATATTTCCGTTGCTGGTGTGGTGGAATGGCAGACACTGGAGACTTAAAATCTCCTGCCCTTTTCGGCGTGCGGGTTCGAGCCCCGCCACCAGCACGAAAAAAAGCCCGCCCTGATGAATATAATCAGGGCGGACTTCTTTTGTCAGCGGATGTCCTTTTTCGTATATTTCAGGTAAGCCGCGCTCACGCCGCCGAGCGCGACGATCGCGCCGACGGCGATCAGCGTGCCGTTCAGCCTGCCGTCGGATACGATGTCCGCACCCTCGCAGTAACCGAACGGCGTAAAGTACTTCAGGAACGCGGCCTCGTCGGTTATGTTCGCGATCAGGTTCAGAAAGTACATCATGACCGCAAGGCCAAGCCCCACGCCCGCGCCGCCCCCGCGCAGGAAGGCCGAAACGCCGAAGCAGACGCTCGCCAGCTCAAGCTGCATCAAATAATAGGCGAGGTGCAGCAGATTGAGTTCCTTCCAGGGAACCGCCTCGCCGACGGCGGCGATCGCGCCAACGGACACGGCGTAGACGACGGCGTTCATGACCGTGATTTGGAGCAGCACGGCCAGCAGCTTTTCCGTTAAAACCCTGGCGCGGCTGACGGGGTGCGTCAGCAGAAACTCCGCGGTTTTCCCCTTCTCCTCCTTGCTGAGGCTGCCGACCGCGCACAGCGCCGCGAAAAACGCGCCGCCCAGGCCCAGCACGTTGCCGCACTCAACGGCGTAGAAGCCGATCAGCGTTCCGAAGTTCAGGCGATCCATGCCGAACGCCTCGGTGAAGGAACCCATGGCTGCGAACACGTCGCTCACGCCGTCCATTTGACCCTTCATTTCGGGAAACAGGAAGAGGCACACGGCCAAGAGCAGACTGACGGCCGCCGTCCAAATGAGCAGCGCCGTTCTGCCCTGCCGCAATTCGTGCCGAACCAGCGTCATACGGTTTCACCGTCCTTTTCGTAATAGTGCAGGAAGATTTCCTCCAGCTCCGGTTCGGTGATCTTCAAATCCGCCACCTGGCCGAAGGAAAGCGCCCGCAGCAGGTCGTCCATGCTGCCGCTGTACAGGAAGCTGACGGCGTCGCCTGTTTCCTGAACGTCCCGAACGCCGCTGAGCGCATCGAGGTTGATCCGGCCGCGGACGGCGACGCGGCGCGCGCTCGTTTTGGCAAGCTCGTCGACGCTGTCGCAGGCGATGAGCCGCCCCTCGCGGATGATCGCCGCGCGGGCGCAGTGGCGCTGAACCTCTGACAGCACATGGCTGGACAGGAGAATTGTCGCGCCCGCCCGGTTCCGCTCCTGCAGAATGTCGAAAAATTCCTTCTGCATCAGCGGATCCAGCCCGCTGGTCGGTTCGTCTAACACGAGTAGCCTGGGCCGGTGCTGCAAGGCGCAGACGATGGCGACCTTCTTCCGGTTGCCGAAGGACAGCTCGTCCACCCTGCGGGCGGGGTCAAGCTGCAAACGCTCGCAGAGCAGCCTTGCTTCCGCCGCGCATTTTTTCTTCCGCAAATCGGCGGAGAGGCGCAATACGTCCCTCACCCGCATCCCCGGGTAGAACAGCGCCTCGGCGGGCAGGTAGCCGACGTCACGCAGAACGGTAACCTTCTCCCGCGCGACGTCCCTGCCGAAAATTGCCGCGCTGCCCGAGGTGGGGGAGATCAGCCCGAGCAGCGTGCGGATCGTCGTGGACTTGCCCGCGCCGTTCGGCCCGATGAAGCCGAAGAACTCGCCCGGCGCGACGGACAGATCAAGATCAACGATGCCCCGCGCCTTTCCGTAAAATTTCGTGAGCTTTGTTGCTGTCACCGCATCCATGCCGGTCACTCCTTCCGAAGATAGATACTTTTCCAGAAGCTGATCAGGGAGGAAAAAACACTTTCCATTTCCTTCATATCCACGTCGCCGCGCTGAACCGTCTCCCAGAGATAGCCCTCCGATGCCCAGTACATCTCGCGGTACATCATCGGAATGTCCAGCCCGGGCGCGAACTGCGCCGGATCCATGTTCACCCGCGCCTTATCCGCTTTCAGGTTGAAATACCGGTGGTAGCTTTCCTGAACGGCGGCGGCAATGTCCGCGTCCTTTTCGTAGAAGGCCCGGATCGTAAAGCTCGCCATGTCGGGATAGCGGCGGATGATCTCCATCTTCGCCCGCATTCCCTGTTCCATGCTTTCAAACAGGCCCTGCTGCGCGTAGCAGCCGTACTTCGTCAGCTGCTCGATCGTGGTTTGGGCGCACTTGTCCCAGAGGAACATATACAGCTCCTTCTTATTGTGAAAGTAGTGAAAGAGCAGGGATTTGCTGATGCCCGCCGCCTCCGCGATCTCGCTCATGGGGCTGTTCTTGTAGGAATTCTGAGAAAACACCCGATAGCCGGCGTTGAGGATCGCCTGCTGCTTTTCCTCCGGCAGGGAATAGAACTTCTCATTCATCGCGTAGCCTCCGTAAACCGATTCGGTCAGCTTATCTTAATGCCGTTGACCGATTTTGAGAAGCCCCCTGTCGACAATTTATTTGCGCGCTTTTCAGCGCGGAAGGACGAAAAAACTTCCCCATGCGATTGACAGATTTCGCCGGAAAGCTTATAATTGATGCGATAGAGGATTCCCCGCGCTTTTTGCGTACCCATGCGGCGGCTGCAAGCGCGGCTTTTCCATGGCCGGGGGGCGTAACGGCCCGCTGGCTCAGTATGCGTCAAGGAGGTACATCCATGGCAACCAAAATGACCGTTGACGGCAATACTGCCGTCAGCCATATCGCTTACGCCTTCAGCGATGTGGCAGCCATCTATCCCATCACGCCCTCTTCCCCCATGGCGGAAGTGGCCGACGAGTGGTCCGCCCAGCAGAGGCAGAACCTGTTCGGCCAGACGGTGAAGATCGCGGAGATGCAGTCCGTGGCGGGCGCGGCGGGCGCTGCTTTCTCAGCAACCGGAGCCGCCTTTTTGGCGA
>CAZRLM010000067.1:0-14651 GCA_964600835.1 uncultured Oscillospiraceae bacterium | reverse complement strand
ACATAGGTGAAGCCGTTGATGCGGCTGATGATCATCGCGGCGTCCTTGCCCAGGCCGTTCAGGATAACGCGCAGGGGGTTCTTGCGCACCTTGTTGGCGTTGCGGGCGATGCCGATCGCGCCCTCGGCGGCGGCGAAGGACTCGTGGCCGGCCAGGAAAGCGAAGCACTCGGTCTTTTCGTCCAGCAGCATGGCGCCCAGGTTGCCGTGGCCCAGGCCGACCTGGCGCTGATCCGCCACGGAGCCGGGGATGCAGAACGCCTGCAGGCCCTCGCCGATGCACTTGGCGGCCTCGGCGGCGGTCTTGACGCCCTTCTTCAGCGCGATGGCCGCGCCCAGCTCATAGGCCCACTTGGCGTTCTCGAAAGCGATGGGCTGGATGCCCTCGACAATCTTGTACGCGTCCACGCCCTTGGCGTTGTTGTAAGCCTTCAGCTCATCAAAATCCTTGAAGCCATACTTTTCCAGAACGGGCTGCAGCTGAGGGATGCGCCGTTCAAAACCTTCAAACAAAGCCATTTCGCATACCTCCTTTACTGCTTGCGCGGGTCGATCCAGGCGACCGCACCGTCCTCGGCCTTGAAGCGGCCGTAGGTGCCAATGTTCTTCTCATAGGCCTCGTTGGGGGTCATGCCCTTCTTGATGGCGTCCATCATCTTGCCCAGGGACAGGAACTGATAGCCGCAGACCTGGTTGTCCTTGTCCAGAGCGAGCTTGAGCACATAGCCCTCGGCCATTTCCAGGTAACGGGTGCCCTTGAGCTTGGTGCCGTACATGGTGCCCACCTGGCTGCGCAGGCCCTTGCCCAGATCCTCCAGGCCGGCGCCGATCACCAGGCCGTCGTCGGAGAAGGCGGACTGGGTGCGGCCATAGACGATCTGCAGGAACAGCTCGCGCATCGCGGTGTTGATCGCGTCGCAGACCAGATCGGTGTTCAGCGCCTCCAGGATGGTCTTGCCAGGCAGAATTTCACTCGCCATGGCGGCGGAGTGGGTCATGCCGGAGCAGCCGATGGTCTCCACCAGCGCTTCCTGAATCACGCCCTGCTTGACGTTCAGGGTCAGCTTGCACGCGCCCTGCTGCGGCGCGCACCAGCCAATGCCATGGGTCAGGCCGGAAATGTCCTTGATTTCCTTGGCCTGGATCCACTTGCCCTCCTCAGGGATCGGCGCGGGGCCATGATTCGGGCCCTTGGCGACGCATACCATTTCTTCAACTTCCTTGGAGTATTGCATCGAATTGGTTCCTCCTATCTTGGATAGTCGTGGCAATAGGACAAATCGCTTGTCCAACTCAGTATATCACATTTTGCGCCGGATGAACAGGGGCATTTTTACGGAAGTGTGAGTTTTTTGTCAATCGGACGCTTCGATCGGCTCCGGCGCGGGCTGCGGCGCGGCGGCCCAGTTGACCACGAGCACGTCGCCGTCCATCAGCCGGGTGTCGCCGTTGGGGATGATTGCCGTGCCGCCGCGGCGCACCATCACCACCAGGCAGTGCAGCTCCATGGCGATCTCCCGCAGGGCGCGGCCGCACCAAGGATGGTCGGCGCGGATGAGCAGCTCGGACAGGGAGCCCCAGTCGGCGCCCTCCAGCGACGGCCCGCTGACGACCGCCGTGTCGCCGGGCAGCAGCACCGTGTGCCCGCGGGGGACAATTTGCTCGCCGCCGCGATGAATCAGCACCAGACGCATATCGGAGGGCATATTCACCTCCCGCAAGGGGCGGTTGGCCCAGGGATGCGCGTCGCTGATTTGAAGCCGAAGGAACTGCACGGGGCTTTCCTCCGTGTAGTCGGAGAAGGTTTTCATGACGTCGCTGCTGTCGTCGATCATCCCCAGCCGCCTTGCGACAAAGGGGATCAGCGAGCCTTGCAGCGCGATGGAAAAGAGCACGATGCAGAACACGATGTGGAACAGATCGGACGCGATGGGGACGCCCGCGCCCATGGCCATGATGGCGAACACGATCGACGCCGCGCCGCGCAGCCCGGCCCAGGAAACGAGCAGCTTCTGCCGCGTCGGGCAGCGGAAGGGCGACAGGAGCGCGAACACCGCGGCCGGGCGCGCCGCGAAGGTCAAAAACAGCGCGATCAAAAGCGCGGGCAGCGCGATGCGGGGCAGGCGGGAAGGGAAGGACAGCAGACCCAGCAGGAAGAAGATCAGAATCTGCATCAGACCGGTGAGGCTGTCAAAGAAGTGCACCAGCGCCTTTTTGCCGGGCAGCACGCGGTTGCCCAGGATCAGGCCGGTCAGGTAGGCGGACAGGTAGCCGTTGCCGCCCAGCGCGGAGGCCGCGCCATAGGAGAAAAGCGCGATCGCGAACACGAACATCCCGCTGCTGTCCTCGCCGATAACGCGGGTGTTCCGCAGCACCGCGGCGGCCAGCAGCGCCGTCAATACGCCCACCGCCGCGCCAAAGACGAGCTGAGACACGATCATCAGCGCAATCGCGCCGCCGCCCGCCTCGCCCCGCAGCAGGGTGATGAAGATCACCGTCAGCATATAGGCGGCGGGGTCGTTGCTGCCGCTCTCCACCTCCAGCAGGGAGGCGGTGCCGTCGCGCAGGTTCAGATGCTTGGAGCGCAGGATGGAGAACACCGAGGCCGCGTCCGTCGAGCCGATGACGGAGCCGATCAGGAAGCTCTCCAGCCAGCCAAAGCCCAGCGCCAGGCGGCAGAAAACGCCCACAAGCAGCGCCGTCAGCACAACGCCCAGCGTGGACAAAAGCATCGACTTTGCCGCGACGGGCCGCGCCTGCTGCCAGTTGGTGCCGAAGCCGCCGTAGAACATGATGAAGATCAGCGACAGCGAGCAGACCTGCTCCGCCAGGGCGTAGTTGTCAAAGGCGACGCCCAGCAGCCCGTCCGAGCCGCTGAGCATTCCCAGCCCGATAAAGACAAGCAGCGTCGGCACGCCGAAGCGGTTGGTCACCCGGGTGAGCAGCAGGCAGACGATCACCAGCAGCGCGCCAAAGAGGATCGCCGTAGACATGATTGCTCCCCCTTTCAGGCGTTTCGGTTAATCGAAGGTCATGTTGGCGTAGATGGTTTCCATCCGTTCGTCCGGGAAGCGCTGGTCCAGCAGCTCGCCGACGGCGGTGACGGGCGGCGCGCCGACGCCGCGGCGGGACCAGCGATACACCGCCGCGCCGGACACGGCGCAGTCCAGCAGCAGAAAAATGGTCAGGGCGATGGTCAGCGCCTTGCCCAGCCGGTTGGGAATCTTTAAAATCCACTTTGACATCCGCGGATAGATGTCCTTGATCCACATCACGCCCAGCACGCCCCAGAACACCGAGTACAGCAGGCAGATGCGGCCGTTCAGGTTGAAGGGGACGTTGCTGTAATCCCAGGATCGGGAGCCGAACAGCGCCTCCTGGAACCAGGAGCAGGCGTACTCGACGATGCTGCCCACCGCCATGCCGCCCAGGAAGGAGAGCCACTTTCCGCGGTTGCGGAAGCGGTACAGCGTCAGGGAAAGCCCCGCCGCGCCCACGCCGTAGAGCATATTGAACGGCCCGTAGACCAGCCCACGGCGGCTTTCCAGATAGCCGTTGCGGATCAGGCACCAGACCATTTCGATGACCACGCCCGCAAAGCTGCCGATCACCAGGATCAGGCACAGCTTGTACAGGTTCAAGCCCATCGCGAAATGGCGGGAGGAGCGCTCGGCCTGGTCGATCATGGTATTGGAGGGCGGATTTCGCCGGTACCACTTGCGGTTGACGCTCGTTTCGACGTCCTTCAGCCGGGCGGTCAGCTCGTCCTCCGTGTCGGAAACGCGGCTTTGGGCGGCGCTGAGGGCGACCTTCGTCCGGCGCAGAGAGGTGGCCTCGGCTTCAATCTCCGCTCGAAGCGGCGCGGGAATGCCGGTGGCGGAATCGCAGGCGGCCAGGCGGTCGCGGTAGCCGTTCAGCTGCGAGGTGTAGGCCTCCGTGGTCTGCAATGCCTGCTGGCTGGCCCGTTCCAGATCCGCCGCGGCGGCGGAGGGCGGGAGGGGAGCGCTTGTCACGGGAGATTTCCTCCTTTTATCATTCGTTTTATCATTCGTTGGCGGGCAGCTCAATGAAAACCATCGCGTCCGCGTCCTTGCTGTTGTTGCCGTATACGGTTTTGAGCGTCGTCTCGCCCGGGCGGCGATACAGCAGCGCCGAGGACGGCCCGCCGTCCAAATCGTAGGCCCATTCCGGATCGACGTTCGCGGTCAGAAAGTCAACGCAATCAACCAGCGTCAGCCCGGCGCTGATCTTGGCCGTTACGGTCAGCAGCACATAGTTGTTGTCGTCCACCTTGCCGATGATGGTCCGGATGGCTTTCCGGTTGGCGAAGTCCCAGTCGGTATCCAGGATGGACTGGTGATCCCGGATCATCGGGCACTCGACGTAGAACGACCAGGTCTGCGTAGGCTGCTGGGCCAGCACGTCCTCGCAGTCGTCGCCAACGTGCAGGTGCAGCCCGTCGGATTGCAGGGTCAGGCCGTAGTAGGGCACGCCCGGCAAATGGCGAAAGACCACGCCGTCGGTGATGGTCAGGCTGCCCAGGGGCGTGTAGTAGTAATCGCTGTTTGTGCCGGGGTAGTTCTCCGGAATCCAGGGGAATACGGGGCTGACGTAGCCGCTGCCGTTGATGGCCAGCGCTGCGCCGGGAATCCGCTTGGCCATTTCGCTCGGAATGGCGAGGCTCTCCTCCCAGACGGCTGTCGCTTTGCGAATCTGGCGGCCCGGGTCGGCCATCCAGAGCTTGGTCAGGTAGCACCGCGCACCCTCGTACTCGAAGCGCTCGATGTCGTAGCGCAGCGTGTCCGACTCGTACTGAACGACGCGTCTGCCGGAAAAATCATACGTCCTGACCGGCAGCGCTTCGCCCAGCGCGGGCAGCGCAAGGAACAGCATGGACAGCGCGATCAGGAGAGCCGAGAACCGTTTCATGCAGATTTTCTCCTTTCGGTGGGAAAACGCCCCTTGACAACGAAATGAAACTTCACTTATAATGGGTCAATCGTTCAAAAAAGAACGATAAGGAGGCGAAACCATGGAATTGCTGTATCAGGTGCTGATTTGCTTGATTGCCGGCGCGGGCGCGGGCCTGGGCACGGGCTTCGCGGGCATGAGCGCCGCGGCGGTGATCAGCCCGATGCTCGTTACCTTCCTGCGCATGGAGCCTTACGAGGCGGTGGGTATCGCCCTGGCGAGCGACGTGCTGGCCAGCGCTGTCAGCGCCTGCACCTACAAGAAAAACGGCAACCTGGACGTGCGCAACGGCCTGGCGATGATGGCGGCGGTGCTGGCGTTCACGGTGGTGGGCAGCTATGTGTCGAGCCTGCTGCCGAGCCGGACGATGGGCTCCTTCAGCGTGGTGATGACGCTGCTGCTGGGCGTGAAGTTCATCGTCAAGCCGGTGATGACTACCCGCGAGACGATGGCGGCCGTTGATCCGAAGAAGCGGCTGATCCAGTCTTTGCTGTGCGGCGTGCTGATCGGCTTCATCTGCGGCTTTGTGGGCGCGGGCGGCGGCATGATGATGCTGCTCATTCTCACCAGCGTAATGGGATACGAGCTGAAAACCGCGGTGGGCACCAGCGTGTTTATCATGAGCTTTACGGCGCTGACCGGCGCGATCAGCCATTTTGCCCTTGGCGGCGCGCCGGATTGGACGACGCTGGCGCTGTGCATGGTCTTTACCCTGCTCTGGGCGCGAATCGCGGCGCGGCTGGCGAACCGGGCCAGCGCCAAAACGCTCAACCGGGTCACCGGCGCGGTGTTAGTGGCGCTGGGCGCGGTCATCCTCATCGTGAACGCGCTGACGTAACGCCGGACGTTTCATCATACGCGGCTGATTTTCCGGGGAAGGCGTCTTCCGCCGAACGGAGGATCAGCCGCTTTTCCTTTGCCGGAAGGGACGCGAAAAGCGTCAGCGCGACGGCGCGTCCCTGACGCTTCCATCGCCCGACAATCCGGCCGCGCAGCAGGATCGTCGGGTGCACGATGCCCGTCAGTGTGAACACCGCGCGCAGATGTTCCGGCGGAAGCACCGGGTTCTCCTCTTTGCGGTAGCCCATCAGCAGCGGGTCAAACCCGGCGAGAAACAGGCAGTCCGGCAGCGGGCTTTCCGGCAGCGGCGACGGAAGATGAAAATGCGCGCGGCCCAGGCACTCGACGCGCTCAAGAGGTAAGCGTTCCATCGCCTGCCTGAGCTGTGCTTGGGTGAAATGGAAGAAGTACGCCGCGTCCCGCAGCGTCGCCGGGCCGTAGGCGGTGAAGTACCGCCGGAGCAGCTCGACGCGCGCGTCCTCCTCGGACAGCGGGGTAAAGTCCGGACAGAGGCGGTACACCTTGCCGCGCTGCGCGTCCGGGCTGACGTCATAGCAGAGCACGCCTGCCTCCGCCAGCTCGGCGAACACGCCGCCCCAGCCGCTGAACAGCCGCGCCTCATCCTCGTCCGTCATGCCGCCGTCGCGGCAGAGCGCGCGCAGCGCCTCCCGCTCCCGCACGCCATGAGCCACGCCGTCGGCGATCAGCGCCGCGAAGAATCGCTCCCGGGCCTGGTCAGGCGCGCCATGCGTGCGCGCATACCACCGGTACCAGCTCGTGTCGCACACATCCTCCGGCGTGCCACGACGGAGACGGTAGAGCGGCAAATCCGCCTCCGGAATCAGGTGCATGGTGCCTCGCAGCGTCCAGGTTTTCACCAGCCCGTCCGTATCCTCGCTGCCGGTGCGCAGGTGCAGGGCGTGCAGCGCGGCGGAAAGGTACTGGGCCTGCAAGCCGCAAAGCATGGCCGCGGCGGTTCGCGCGTCCGTCCGCGCGGACAGATATTGCCCCGCCGCGCGGCGGAGGAGAAGCTCCTCCACCGTCACAGGGCGATCTCCAGCTTGACGGCGCGGCCCAGGAAGGTCACCTCGTTCAGGGGCGCGGTCTGCGCGTCGTACTCCCGGTCGTAGGACTGAAGCAGCACCTGGAAATTGTCTAACTTCTTGATCTTGCGCAGGAAGCGATGGCTGTTGTACTCCACCAGCATCACCGCACCGTCCACCGGGCTTTGCGCGGGGACGATCAGCGCCACGTCGCCGGAATGGATGCGGAAGCCCCGCATACTGTCGTCCGGGGCGAGGAAATAGAACACCTTGTCCGGATTCGCGCCCTCAATGCGGCCGGACTGAATCGGCAGCAGCCGATAGTCGACGGGCTTCATGACAGCGTTCATTACCGGCACGCGCTTGAGCACGCTGGTGAGCGCGTCCAGCCAGACGCTGCCCGTCACGCCCTCGTCCTTCTCGTCGGTGGAGGCGACCTTCTCCGCCTCCGGGGCGGGACGGGGCTTCGCGACGGCCTTCGCCATCTGCGGCTGCACCTGCGCCAGGTCGACCGTGGCGGCGATGTCGTCAAGGGTAAAGTCGGCCTCGGTCTGCTCCCTGAGGCCGATCGTGCGCAGGATGCGACGCGCCTGGTCGTCGGCGATGATGCGCGTACCCGCCTCCACCGCCGTAATGAAACTCTCGCTGACGCCGCACTTCTTGGCTACCTGCTTGGGGGTCATTTTCTGCCGCACCCGCTCGGTGCGGATCAGATCGCCCAATCTGCTCATAACTTGTTTCCTCCAATTTTGATGAATGAATTACGCGTCCGACACAGCGGACGATTGAATGCGCTGGACGGCCTCGCGTACTGCCGCGTCGACGGCCTCGGCCATCGTCATTTTGGCCGTGCCCGCGACCGTGACCTGGCAGCGACTGACCGGCACTAAAATCTTGTGGGCGGGGCTGCGGCCGACGGCTGCCGCCATCGGCGCGGTGATCTCGCCGAGCATCGCGTCGCACAGCACGAGTCCGATCGGGCCGAGAATCAGGTCGGCCCCACGGGCGCAGACGATGACGGCGTTCTCGCCCGTCGCGCCCTGATCCGCACCGGCGCGCAGCATGGCGGCGGTGGCCAGCGCGTTGGTGCCCACGGCGATCAGCCGCTGACCCGGCAGCGCCTGCTTGAGCCGCTCGACAAGCTGTCGACCCATGCCGCCGCCCTGCGCGTCCATCACGACCACGTTCATGCGGTTTCCTCCGCCTGACGGGCCAGCAGAAACGCGCCCATGACGCCGCTGTTGACCCCCAGCCCCGGCGCGACGATATAGTCCGCCAGCCCATGGTCGACTGCGGCATGGCATACATAGCCGTTCAGCAGCGCGAGCGTCTTTTCCCGAATGAGCGGGAAAAGGAACTCCTGCTGCATCACGCCGCCGCCCAGGATGATCTTTTCCGGGGAGAGCGTCATGATGGCGTTATGGCACATCTGCGCCAGGTACGCCGCTTCCAGTGCCCAGGCGGGATGCTCCGGCGGCAGCTCCTGCGCGGGCTTGCCCCAGCGCTTGGCAATGGCCGGGCCGGCCGCCAGCCCCTCCAGACAATGGGCATGGTAGGGGCACGCGCCCTCCGGCATGGGATCGTCCTTTTCGGGGGTGAGCAGCATATGGCCCAGCTCCGGATGGGTCAGCCCGTGGCGCGGCTTGCCGTCGATCACCACGCCGCCGCCCACGCCCGTGCCGACGGTGACGTACAGGCAGCTGCCCAGACCCCGCGCCGCGCCCAGCGTCGCCTCGGCCAGCGCGGCGGCGTTGACGTCCGTATCCAGCAGCGCGGGCACGCCCAGCTGCCGACGGAACTCCGTCAAAATGGGATAATTTCGCCAGCTCAGCTTGGGCGTAGCGGTAATCGCGCCATAGGTCGGCGAAGCGGGGGAGAGATCCAGCGGGCCGAAGCAGCCGATGCCCAGCGCGGTGATCGGACGGTCGCGGAAAAAGCGGATCATTGCGGGCATGGTCGTTTCGGGCGTTTGCGTGGGGATGCTTTCCCGGTCGAGCATCACGCCGTTTTCATCCAGGCGGCTGAGCACCATTTTGGTGCCGCCGGCCTCCAGCGCGCCATAAATCTTCATGAGGGACACTCCTTTCGGAAGCAACGCTTTTTGCCAAATGCGGAACGATAAAAATCCAATATGATTATACCACGCTCCGCCGTCCGGTTCAAGCGGGAGACAGAAACGATCAAAGCGCCCCGGACAAATTGTCCGGGGCGCTGCGTATTCGAGCGATTACTCGTAGGAAACCTCTTTATCGTTGGGGATCATCACGATCAGCGTCTTGCCGCGCTGAAGGGAGATCTCGTTGCCGTCGGGGCCGTAGAACACGGTGCGGGAGTCCATATCCGCGCGCTTCCAGTAACCGGCGATGTGCTTGCCGCCCATGAAGAAGTCCGCGTTGCCCTCGCCGACGTGCTTGGTGATCGGCGCGGCGGAGGAGCCGTTGTACTTCACGGTGGTGAACTGGACGATCACGTTGGCGAAGGCCAGCTGCTCCTGCGTGTCGCGATCCTCATAGGGAACGAGCACGTCGTCCTTCTGACGCATATAACGGAAGTAGAGATTGCTGTCCACGTCGTACACCAGGTTGGAGCCGTAGTTGATGGCGTCCCACTTGATGCGGATTTCCTCGGCGGTATCGCCCTCGGTGGGGATGTCGTCAGTGAACTTGAAGGCGTGGTTCGGCGCGACGTGATCTTCGGGGATCAGCTCGCTCATCGCGGCGACGTTCGCGTCCTTGTTATGGGGAGAAGCGCAGCCCTTGCGCGCGGTGTAGTACTTCTTCCAGGGCTTGTTGCTGCCCACGATGCCGCTGAAGAGCACGCCCTTCTTGGTCGCGCCGTACTTCTTGAATTCCTCGTTGATGTTGGAGCCTGCACGCTCCTGACCGCCGTAGTACAGGAAGCCGCAGTCCCACTCCTCGCGCAGCCACACATGGCCGACACGGGCGGAACGCACCGGGCCGACGCTGTCCGGGATCAGGTCGGAGAACAGGAAGGAGATGCGGGTGAAGCCCTTGCTGTGCAGTGGGGTTTCATACACGATGTCCGCGTAGGACGCGCCCCAGGGCGCGATGTCGCCCACGCCGCCGTCGCTGTTGTCAATCTGCACCAGCATGGGCATATAGCGCCCCGTCACCGCCAGACCGGCAAAGCCGTCTGGCGCTTCCATATCCTCCAAAGGCAGACCGGTGGTTGGGCTGATGCCCTCCTCGACCTCGTTCAGGCCTACCTTTTTGAGCTTGATGCCGCGCTTTGCCTTGCCGTTGATGAGCGTTTCCGCCATGGCGGAGGGGACGAGCGTCAGCAGCAGCGCCAACGCCAGCAACAGGCTGATCAGTCTTTTCATCGGAAATAGAACCTCCTGTTCATTGCGTGCTTATGCGAACGCGCGTCTGCGCGCCGGGATCCATTACACGGTGGATTATACCATTTCAACCGGTTCGCGTCAATGTATTTCAATTAATTGTGAAAAATGTTACAGTTTTTTTTCATTTCTTGGGCTTGATGGACGTATCGCCGTCCACGCAGCGGAAATATACGGTGTCAGGCTCCAGCGTGACCCCGTCCTTGGCAAACAGCTCGTCAATAGTCAGCAGCAGGAAGCCATTCTCGGCCAGATAATTGGCGATCTGCCGGGCGGACTCGGGGGTGTTGTCCTTGATGTCGTGGCAGAGGATGATGTCGCCGTCGCTGATCTGCTTTTTGACGGTGTTCAGCACTGTTTTGGTGGAACGGCCGCGCCAGTCGTAGGTATCGACGCTCCACTGAATCAGCGGCCAGCCGGCCTTGGCCTTGATCATCTGCGGGTACAGGCCGTAGGGCACCCGGTCGTAGCGGGGCGGGATGCCGATGGCCTTGATGAAGGCGTCGTCGCACTTTTTGACCATCGCGCGGATGCTGGACGCGGAGGTTTTCTGCACGTTGGCGTGGGACCAGTTGTGGGAGGCGACGGCGTGGCCCTCGTCGTGCTCGCGCTGCACCAGGTCGGCATACTCCTTGACCCGGTTGCCGATGACGAAGAACGTGGCGCGGGTTCCCGTTTCCATCAGCGCGTTCAGGACGAGCGTCGTGTTGGTGCGGGCGGGGCCGTCGTCGAAGGTGAGGGCGCAGGTCTTGTAATAGCGCAGGTTGTCGGTCTGCTCCTGGGCGGGGGCGGTCATGTCCTCCCGGATGTCGGGGTACATGATCGTGACCTCCATCAGCGTGTGACGACCCTCGTAGAGCGCTTCGGCCGGGAAATGCAGCACCAGCGACATTCCGTGCAGGGTGAAGTCCGCCTGCGCCAGCGCGTCGCGGTCGCACAGCGCTTCCAGCGCGTCCTCGTCGATGACCTCGTCCGGGAAGTAGGCGGCGCACTGCGTCCGCACCGCGTCGGCCAGCTTGTCCCACCCGGCGCTGTCCTCATCGAAAATATCCGTGAGCAGGATGCGCTCGCCGGTGGTCATGTCGTAGGTGCGGCTGGTGAATTCCTGACCGATCAGATCGCGGTGGTAGGTGGTTCGGGCCTGGACGAGGAAGCTCATCCACTTCAGCCCCGTGCGGCTGTACCGCACCTCCACGTCCAGCCGGGAGTTCTTGCTGGTCTTGTTGGCCGCCTTTTCCAGCGTCGGGGCGATGTCCGCCACATAGGCGGCGGCGATCCCGGCCAGCTCCGCGTCCACGCTGTCCAGGGCGGTGTCCGCCGTCCACAGGCGGATAACGCTCTTGTTCTCCTGCGTCGTGTCCTGCTTGGCGAGGGTGACGCGGTGGCAGTCCTGTAGCGTTTCCGCCAGGGCGGGCGCGGCGCACACAAGCAGCGCCAGGGCCAAAGCGGCGGCAAGCAATCGTTTCATCGGTATTCCTCCATCCATGGATGTGCCACGCAAAAAACGGGCGGCTCCGTACCATAAGAACGGAACAGCCCGCTGATTTCCTGCGCCGGGCGGGCCGTTGCCGCCGGGGTTATTCCGCGTCCCGCAGTCCCTCGGTCGCCTGACGGAGGCGCTGCGCGAGGTACTTGGCGTAGACCTGCTCGATCACGTCCCCCTCCTGGGCGACGGTGAAGGCGAGCGTGCCGTTTTCCTCCGATACGCGGGTGATGAGGATTTGACTTTCATCCTCACAGCAGCAGCCGTCCTCCGTCAGCACGGCGTAATTCGTGCCCGCGTAGGGAATGGCGGCGGCGTAGTGAAAGTGATACACCGTGCCGTCCGGCGCGGTCAGTTCGACCGGCGCGCCGGTCAGGTCAGGCAGCCCGTCCATCAGTCCTCGTCCTCGTCGGCTTCCTCGGAGAGCGCGACAAGCTTCTCAAAGACGGCCTGCAGCGTATCCTCGTCCTCGACGCTGACGTAGCAGTCCTCGCCCTCGTCGTCCGACTGAATTTCCATGATGACGACCTCGCCGTCCTCGCTCTCCTCACCGTCCTCCGTGACGGGGCAGAGGCAGATGTAGCAGCCGCCGTCGTGCTCGATGGTGGCCAGGTGCTCGAAGTAGACGGTTTCTCCGGTTTCGTCGTCGATCAGTTCCACCAGGTTTTCATTCTCGTCCATGGCGTTTTCCTCGCTTTCCTGTGCGGCGTCACGCTGCGTATCCAGCCATTGCTGGAGGATGACGGCGGCCGCCACCTTATCCACGTTCTGACGGCGATCCCGCCGGTGCATATTGTCCTCCAGCAGAGCCTGCTCCGCGGTGACGGTCGTCAGACGTTCATCTTGATAATACACCGTCAGCCCAATTTTTTCAAGCTGCTGACAAAAAAGCTGTACCTTTTCCGCCTGAAAGCCCAGCGTGCCGTCCATGTTATAGGGCAGGCCGCTGAGGACAAGCGTCGTTTCGTAGCGGTCGCACAGCTCGCGCACGCGCTTCACGTCCGGGCCGAAGCCGACGCGGTGGATGACTTCCACCGGCGAGGCAATCAACCGGGACGCGTCGCTGACCGCCACGCCGATGCGCGCGTCGCCGACATCGAGAGCCAGTATTCTTTCGTTCATCGCGGAACCTCTTTACAGGGTATACTGCTGCGCGTTCCGGCCGACGACGGCCAGGCAAGGCGCGGCGGTCAGGGTGCGGCGGGCGGCCTCGTTCACGTCGTCGATGGTCACGCGCTCAATCTTCCCGATGGTTTCCTCCGGGGTGACGGCCCGGCCCAGCAGCAGCAGTCCGCGGCCCAGCGCCTGCATCCGGCTGCCGGGGCTTTCCAGACCCAGCAGGGAGCCGCCGCGCAGCTGCTGCTTGGCGTCGTGGAATTCCTTCTCCGTCACGCCCTCGTCCACCAGGCGGCGCAGCTCTTTGCGAATTTCGTCCAGCACCCGCTGACCATTCTTGGGGGACACGCCCGCGTAAATGGCGAAGGTGCCGCAGGTCAGGTAGCTGTTGGGATAGGTGTAGATGGAGTAGGCCATGCCCAGCTCCTCACGGATGCGCTGGAACAGCCGGGAGGACATCGAGCCGCCTAACAGGTTGTTCATCACCGCCTGCGGATACAGCCCGTCCCCGCCATACGCGGTGCCGGGAAAGCCCAGGCACAGGTGCAGCTGTTCGGTATCCTTCTCCCGCTGGACAAGCTGACCGGCCAGGGGCGCCATCGGCGGCACATTTGCGGGCGCGACGTCGTTCTGCCAGGTGCCGAAGTAGCGCTCCGCCAGGGCCAGCACCTGCTCCGGATCATAGTTGCCCGCCAGGGCGACGACGGTCTCCCGCGGCGCGTAATGCTTCCGGCGATAGGCGGCCAGATTCTCCCGTGTGTAGTGGGAGATCAGCTCGGTGGTGCCCAGAATCGGCATTCCCAGCGACTGATCGCCAAACTGCACGCGGCTCAGGCACTCGTGCACCAGATCCTCCGGCGAATCCTCGTCCATGGCGATCTCCTCCAGGATCACGCCGCGTTCCTTGCCGAACTCGCCCTCGTCGAGGGTGGCGAGGCAGGTGAGGTCGGAGAGAATGTCCATCGCCAGAGGCAGATCCTCGTCGATCACCTTGGCGTAAAAGCAGGTGCAGTCCTTGCCGGTAAAGGCGTTGATCTGCCCGCCGACCGCGTCCATCTCCTCGGCAATCTGCCGGGTGGTGCGGCTTTCCGTGCCCTTGAACACCATATGCTCAAGGAAGTGGCTCAGCCCGTTTTCCTGCGGGGTTTCCATCATGGAGCCGACGCGCAGCCACACGCCCACGGAGACGGAGCGGAGGTAGGGCAGCCTTTCGCCGATGACGCGCAGGCCGTTGGGGAGCGTCCATTGATCGTTCATGCGCACATCCATCCCATTTCTGTTTTCCATTATCCTTCCCCCTGCCGGTCGTCCTATGTGTAGGAATGAAAATTCGCAAAAGCCGCGTTGCCGCGAGCTTTTGCGAATGGAAAGTGTCAGCGGATACGCCCCCGCTTACTGGCGGCCGTCGCGGCGCGGCGGACGCTGCCGGAACCCGCCCTCGGGGCGGCGGGACGCGGTGTTCTCGTAGACCATGTCGTTGCGAATGAGGTTGATGCGGCCCTGCGCGTCAATTTCGTTGACCTTGACCTCCAGCTCGTCGCCGATGGAGACAACATCCTCCACCTTCTCGACGCGGTGGTTGGCCAGCTTCGAGATGTGGATCATGCCGTCCTTGCCGGGGGCCAGCTCGACGAACGCGCCGAAGTTCATGATGCGCACCACCTTGCCGGTGAACACGTCGCCGACCTCGATGTCCTTGGCGATGCCCTCGATGATCTTGCGGGCCTTGTCCGCCGCCTCCTGATCGGGGGTGGAGATGAACACGCGGCCGTCGTCCTCGATGTCGATCTTCACGCCGGTCTCGGCGATGATCTTGTTGATCATCTTTCCGCCAGGCC
>CAZRLM010000066.1:0-14727 GCA_964600835.1 uncultured Oscillospiraceae bacterium | reverse complement strand
CCGCAACGATCTGCCGCGGGAGTACGCGCCAAAGGAGGTCATTGCGCTGCTGAATCCGCTGGCGGACAGGCTGCTGTGCGTGCGGGGCAACTGCGACAGCGAGGTGGATCAGATGGTGCTTGATTTTCCGATGATGGCGGACTACGCCGTGCTGATGGCGGGCGACCGGCTGATCTACCTCACCCACGGCCATGTGTACAACACGTCGCACCTGCCGCCCCTTCGGCCCGGGGATGTGCTGCTGCACGGCCATACCCATGTCCCGGCCTGTGAGACGCGACCCGACTGCGTGTACCTGAACCCCGGCTCCGTGTCCATCCCCAAGGAGAACAGCCCGCACGGCTACATGACGCTGGAGGACGGCGTGTTCCGCTGGAAAACGCTCTCCGGCGAGGTCTATCGGGAATTTGCGCTGTGAAATAAAAGTGCGCCGCGTCCGGGCGATGGCTCCGGACGTGGCGCTTGCTTTTTTTCAGAGCGCTTGCGCGGGCGGCTTGGCTGCGCCGCGCTTTTTCTGCTGGTACAGCGCTTCCTCCCGGTCGGCCAGGGCGCGCATTTGCGCGGAAATTTCGGTGACGAGGCGATCCCGCTCGTCCTGCGGCGCGTTGTCCGGGTCGTAGACGACCTCCGTGCCGAAGCTGATCGTCCGCGCACCCTTGTGGGCGTATACCGGCAGAAAGCGGCAGCGCTTGCCCGTCCGGTTGTAGTAGATCGGGGCCAGCATCGCGAAGCCGCTGAACAGCTCGCCCAGCCCTTCCCGCTCATAGCCCGGATGCTCCCGGTCCGCGTCCGGGTTCTCGGGGAAGATCAGCAGATTGTCGCCCGCCTCCATCGCCTCCACGGAGCGGCGGAAGGTGGTCATCAACTCCCGCGGCTTGTTGCGGAACACGGGAATGCTCTCCACCTGCCCCATCAACCATACCGAGATCGGCCCGATCAGCCGCGCGATCGGCCATTGCAGGAGCTTGGGCAGCCATTTCTGCTGCGAGATCGTGTAGCGGTAGACGTACTCCGCCACCTCGCGCTTGTCAATCACAATATCACTGATCACCCAGGGGCGGAGAGGCACCGGCATATACAGCATACAGACGAGCGGGCCGTAGAACTCCCCGTGGTTGCACAGGAAAACGATCGGGTTGTTCACATCCTCGGCGATGCGGTCGACGTCCTTGAGGGCGTGGCGGTAGAAGGGACGCAGCAGCGCCATGATCAGCCGTGTGCCGAAGGGCTGGCGGTGCCGTGCCACCACAACCTGCTCCAGTTGCTTTTTCAGCGCCGGGTTGTCGCCGCCCTGCTCCTGCAAGCGCAGGAAGCGGCTCAGCTTGTCCATGTACCGGCTGGACAGCGGAAAGCGCAGCGCGCTCAGCAGCGCGCCCAGCACGGTCAGCAGCACCGGAACGACCATCAGCGGCTGAAAGCGCGCGGCGATTTGCGCGGCGTCCCGCGGCAGATCGTGGCCGGAAGCCAGGCACATGGCCGTCAAAGCCGCCAGGGCAAGCGTCTCGCCCAGCAGCGTGGCGTTTTGAAATCCGACGGCGCGCAGGCGGACGTAGCGCGTGCCGTCGTCCCCGGCAGCGAAACGCGCCACGGAGGCCATTACCTGCTCCATCCGTTCCAGACAGGTGATGCAAACCGTTCCGCCCGCGGCGCACAGCCCCAGGCAGACGTACAGGCTGGACGTCTGCACCGTGCCCGCGCGAAGCATCCGGCTGAACACGCTCAATCCGTACAGCCACAGGAACAACCCGACGAGCAGCAGGTTCGTCGGATCGGGCGGCCGCCTGCGGGAGCGCCGGCGGAGAATCACATCCGCCGCCTCGCGGAAAATCAGCATACAGAGCGTCGCCAGCACCATATAAATCAGCACCTGCTGCGCGGTGATCGCGAAATAGGCGTACATCGTGACCATGGTCATCACCAGCGCAGCCAGGATCAGCGTGGACAGCCGCTCATAGGTGGAAAAGGCGTTGGTGCGCCGCATGGTTTCCGCCATCTGCGCCAGCCCCGCGTCGTTCTCAGCCTGGCTCATTACCTGCCAGCCGTCCCGTGTTTTGACCTGACTGTACAGCGCCGCCGCCGCGTAGAGCGCATAGCCGCCCAGCAGAGGCCAGGCAGTTTCGGTGGGCAGCGTGCAGAAAAAGACGAGCGCCAGCGCCAGCGCGGGAATCAAATGGGCCAGCGCCGTCAGCAGCCGGTAGCGGCCCTCCGCCATGCTGCGGCGGACGCTCAGTCGGTTCAGCCGACGGCCTGCGCCCTCGCTGATCATCATCGCGAGAATCTGCGCAAAGATCAGCCAAACCAGCGGGTTATCCATCTGGATGGGGTAGAGCAGCAGCACCAGCGTGTTCAGCGCCAGCAGCGCGCCAAGCAGCACCGTCGTCCAGCGCCTGGCGGTCAGGGGCAGCGCGCGCCGGGGCGCGCCGACATAATCGGTAAACAGCACTGCGGCCAGGCGCGCGCACATATACAGCGCGCCGCCGAAGATCGGCATCTTCACCAGCGCTTGAGACGCCAGCATCGCGAAGATATAGCCCGTCAGGCTGCCGGCCATCATCGAGAGCGTTCGGCTTGCGGTCTGCTCCAACTTGCGGGGACTCAAGGCTGTTCCTCCTTTGTATCGGCTTGGTTTGTCCGGATGGCTCTATTGTACCATAAGGAACCGCAAAGGCACAATCGAAATTTCACACTTTTTTCACAAAGGCTGGAAAGCGTGCGATACGGGCGTTTTTTCGGACGTTTCGCGCCTGTGGAGGCATGGCTTGCGCGCGGAGGGCTTGACCAATCCGTCCGTTTGTATCATAATGAAAGCACAGGCTGCAAAGGAGGAAACGCAAATGTATACGATGCAGGATCTGACCGCTATCCGCGCGCAGCAGGCAAAGCGACGCAAGGTGCTGCTGGCGCCCGCCGTTGTGCTCTTGGGACTGATCGTTTATTCGGTGATCATCCGCCTGGAGTGGCTCACCGTCGCGGCAACCATCGTGCTGGGGGTGCTCGCCATTTTCGGCTACGACGTGCTGCTCAAGCCGCTGCGCTGCTATGAGCGGCTCGTTACCGATGCGCTCAAGGGCCGCAACCATGAGACGACCGGCGCGTTCGACAGCATCTCGCCGGACATCTCGGTGGTTGACGGGGTGCGCTATTACGCCATGACGCTCATCCAGCAGGATGAGGAAACCGGCGATCCCTACGAGCGGATGCTTTACTACGACGCGGAAAAGCCGCTGCCGGCGCTTGCGAAGGGCACGCAGCTGAAGGTGCGCTATCATGACCGGTCGATCACGGACTGGTCGGTCTTGGCCTGACCGTCAGGGAGAGGAGGCGCGGCGATGGGCGGCGAGGTGATCCTCGTGTGCGTCACGGGGCAGCGGTCGAGCGCGCGGCTGATCCACCGGGGGGCGGAGCTGGCGCGGGCGCATGACGCGCGGCTGCTGGTGCTGTCCGTGTCCGGCGGCGGAATGAACCTGCTGGAAAAGCCGGACGTCGCAGCGGCGCTGGACGAGCTGTACCGGCTCAGCGGCGAGGTGGGCGCGGAGATGACCATGCTCTATGCTGCCGACGCGCACCGTGCCATCTGCGACTTTGCCAAGGCGCGGGGCGTGACGCGGATTGTGCTGGGCGCGGGCGCGCCGGGCGCAAGCCCCTTTGTCAACCAGCTGATGCGCGCCATGCCGAGCGTTGCGTTCACCGTGGATTTCCCCACGGCGGGCGAGACGGAACTGAAAGAAAAGGAGTGAATCGGATGAAAAAGAATGGATGGAATCGTTTCCTTTGTCTGCTGACGGCGCTTTGCCTGCTGTGGGGATGTGCGCTTGGAGAGGCGGAGGCTCCGGAAAACGAGATATATGAGACGCTGCCCGCCCGCTATGTGCAGGCCATGACCAGCACGGATGACGGCCTGCTCGTCATCGGTGACAGCGCGTACCGGACAGTGGAGGGCGGCTGGCAGCGGGTGACCGACAAGGACGGCAGCGATGCGCTGTCCGGCAGCCGGATTGACTGGGACGGCGGCAAGCTGTACAGCGCCGGACAGTCGTATGGCATGGAGGACGGCGCTTCCGCGAGCTTGCAGCTGTACGCGTATACGATGGAGGACGGCGTCGTCACATCCAGCGAGCAGGTGACGGAGACGGGCATTGAGGTCAGCCCGGACGCGTGGGTCGACACTCGCGACCTGGCCGTGACGGGGGACGGCGCGTATCTGCTTGTGCATGACGATGTCTCCATGCCGGACTGGGAAACGAACGAGCTGTACCGGATTGCCCTGGCGGACGGCGCGGTCAAGAAGATCTACACCGGCCCGCTTGGTGAGATAGCGGCCATGGGCGACGGCAAGCTGATCGGCGTCTACAACGAGTCGTGGACGGGCGGCGAACGCAGTATGCCCACGCTGGTTACCGTCGACACGGAGAGCGGCGAGCTGACGACTCTGGCTGAACTGCCGGAATACAGCATGGGCGGCCTGGTCTATGACAGCGAGGGCGGGTACACTTACCTGATGGGCGACAGCGAACTGGTTCGTTTCGGCCCGGAGTTTGGCGAGCCGGAGCAGTGCGCCTACCTGATGCCCGGCTATGGGCGGCAGAATGCGAGCGTCGCGCTGTGGAACGGCCTTTACTACTATTATGACGGCAACGGCAGCGAGAGCGGTGTGATCGGCGTGACGACGGATCCGGCGCTGCTGCCGACGCATCCGCTGCGCCTGGCCGGGTATAGCGACGACATAATTCGGGCCTTCTGCAAGGCGCACCCGGAGGTGCCGGTGACGATGGTGGATCGGAG
Source organism: uncultured Oscillospiraceae bacterium (assembly GCA_964600835.1). GTDB lineage: Bacteria > Bacillota > Clostridia > Christensenellales > Aristaeellaceae > UBA11524. The sequence goes on along the minus strand of CAZRLM010000066.1, from coordinate 9,945 downwards.
CTACAACGCTTCCGATCTGACCCAGGAGATGGTTTCCGGCGGGAATGGGGCGGACGTGTATACCATGACCACCGGCAGCGACATCTTTTTTGCCTTGCGGGACAAGGGCTACTGCTACGACCTGTCCGAAAATACAGCGATTGTCGACGCGACGGCGCGGATGTATCCACAGCTGAGCGCGCCGCTGCAAAAGGATGGCAAGATCTTTGCCGTTCCCAGCAGAATGCAGATGCAAAGCATGGGGTACTATCCCAAAGGCTTTGAGGCGGTCGGCCTGACGGAGGAGGATGTACCTCGTAATATGCGCGAAATGCTGGCGTTCATCAAGCGCTGGGACGCGGAGTTCGCCGAGGAATACCCGGACGTGAGGCTGTTTGACGCGCCGCTCAGCCTCTATGATCAGCTGTTCCAGATGGTCTTTACCATGCAGGTGGCCCATTGCGAGGCGGAAGGCACGCCCGTGACCTTCAACACGCCGCTTGTCCGCGAGCTGCTGACGGAGCTGGAGGGGATGAAGCCGCTTTTGCAGGCCATGGAGCCGGAACCGGAGGCGGACGGCAGCATCACCATTTCCTACGGTGGGGACGACAAGATGCTGTTCTCAACCTGGAGCGGCGCGGCGCTGGATCGGTACAGCGGCGACTCGAAGCCGCTGATTCTCTCGCTGGATGAGAACACCGCGCCCGCGCTGTCCGCGACGCTTGAGCTGTACTTTGTCAATCCCGGCAGCGACAACAAGGACGCGGCAATGACCTTCCTGACGTTCGTGGTGGAAAACCTGGACGAGGCGGAAAAGCTGAACCTGTATCCGGACTACAACGAGCCATGCGAGAACAGCTATTACAGGCAGAATCTGGCGGAAATGAAGCAGTCGCTGGCGGACATGGAGAAAGGCGCCGAGATGGTTCCCGAGGAGGACAAGGCGGAATGGGAGTCCAGCCTGGCCGATTACCGGAGCTATATTGAACGCTACGAGCAGGAGGAGCGTTGGGACATCACGGAGGAACAGATCGCGTCCTACCGGGAGCGGGCGCAGTACATGGTGGTGCCCACGACCAACGTGTTTACCGGCACGAACAACGAGGCCAGCAAGCTGGTGCAGCGCTACCTGGACGGCCAGATCGGCCTGGAGCAGTTCATCCGCGAGATCGACCGCATTGTGCAGATGATTCAAATGGAAGCGATGTAATCAAGCATAACTTCTATCGAAAAGCGACCTGCGCGATGGTCTCATCGAAACGGCGAACAGCGGACGCGCTGCTTTGAATCAATCCGAATTTCGAGGAAAGGTGGCTTTGATATGCCGTTCCAACACATCGACGATTTTTGCTGGAATAATTTTGACGAGCAAAAAGCGGGGTCGCTTTCCGATAAGGAAAAATATCAGAGGCTGATTGACTGGTCGTTGAAGGCGAGAGGGCAAAATCCTGACGCGTTTGACGCGTTGACCGACTGGATATTGGACGATTCTCAATGGACAGCGGATCGGCTGGCGGAAAACGAACAGCTCCTGATGAACGGCGTGCTGATGAGGTTCCGGGCGCAGAACGCCAGGCTCCGCGAATCCTTGCGCGCGCTTGCCGAACCGGGACTTGTGAACCAGGCGGTCTGGCAGGCGCTTGACAGGTTCGACGACGGGCTGCAAGGCAGAACGGACGATCCGAGCCTGCAAAAAGCGGTGTCGGATATGTTCAGCGATTTCTCCCGGATGACAAGCCGCGCCACGCGCGCATTGATTGCCGGCAACAGAACCGGCCCCGAAGGTACGGACAGCGTGGAAATCTTCGGCTATATCAACCGCCTGAAGGATTGCGACGCAGGGGTGCAGTGGACGCTGTTCATGCCGCAGGTCGTTCAAAACCAGCAAAACGGCTTTTGGGTGGAGCGCTTTGCATACAAAACGATGCCCGCCATGCGGTTTATCGGCAGGGAATGGCCCGAACAGGACGCAATGGAGCGGAGCAGGGAGTGTGTGTTTGCGGTTCTGGATCAGCTTGAGGGCTATCAATCCGGCTTTGACTACGATCTGCTGCTTGCGCACCACTCTGGAAAAGGCGTGGACGTCGAGCCTTGCCACAAACTCTTTGGTAGATTCATGAAGGCGGATACCCCTGTTCCGCAGGGCTTTACGGCCATCGACTTCATTCCGCGGCGCGACGCTTCCGATTTCGGGCCGCCGTACCTTTCCCAGTTTGCCTTCGCCACGTTTGCGGGAGACCGCGCGGCGATGCACAAACAGGAGGGCTACGACGACTGCGCCATGTATGATGTGACAAGAAACATCATTCTGGGGCAGGACGTTCTCATCCCGTACCCGGATAAATACTGGACGGCAGAGGTGTTTTTGAACGGCGTCGACCAGGGCAGCACGGCGTATCTGTTTGGCGTAGAGCGTTAAACGGAGACGATTTTTCCGACAGTCAAAACCCGCCACGACATTGCGTCATGGCGGGTTTCTTTGTTTGATCGGCTTGCGACGTCGCGTTATTCGCGCCAGACCACAAAGCTCTGCGGGCCGAGGGTCGCGTTCTCGACGCTGCCGTGGAGGAACAACGGCGCGGCGGGCGTGAAGGGAATCTCCCGCGGCTGGGCGGAGGCGTTCAGCGCCAGCATCAGGCCGCCGCGGCGGTACACGAAGGGATAGCCCCGGTCGCCCTGCCAGACAGGCTCAAAGGGCGCGTCCGCGCGCAGGTCGGACGTTTGGCGGCGCAGCGTTAGCAGCGAGCGCAGGTAGCACAGCAGCGAATCCGGATCGGCCTCCTGCTCGGCCACGGTGGGCGCGTCCGCCGCGCCGTCCTGAGGCAGGAAGATGTCCGCGCTCGTGGAGAAGCCGTACTGCGCGCCGCGCTCCCACTGCATGGGCGTGCGATCGCCGGTGCGGTCGTAGCCGCCCTCCTTGCTGGGCAGGTCGAGATGGCGCATCCCGATCTCGTCGCCCGCGTACACAAAGGGCACGCCGGGCAGCGTCATCAGCAGCGAGTAGGCCATTTTCAGCTCGTCCTGGCTTAGCTCGAGGGCGGCGCGGCGGGTGTCGTGGTTGCCGGTGATCAGGCAGATGAAGCCGCTGTCCCGGCTGGCGAGGTAACGGTGCATATATTCGTTGAGGAAACGCGACAGCTCGCCCTGCGCCGCGCCATGGAAGTAGCTGCGCGCGCCGTCCCGCATCAGCGTGCGGTAGCCGCCGCCGAAAACGGAGTCGTGGTTCAGGTAGAAGTCGCCCTGGAAGCCGGCCTTGACCAGCGCCTGCTCCGGATTGCTCCATTCGGCGACCAGCACCGCCTCCGGAAACTCCTTTTCCAGCATGGCCTGCGCCCTGCGCCACAGCGCCGAGGTCGCCTCCTTGCCCGGGTCGTCCTTGACGAGGCTGTCCGCCATGTCCACCCGGAAGCCGTCGCAGCCGCGGGAGAGCCAGAAGCGCATCACGTCGATCATCTCGTCCATGGTTTCCTGGCAGCGGGGGTCGCGCCAGTCCATCTGCCAGGGCTGCGAAACCTGATTGAAGCCGTAGTTCAGCGCGGGCTGCATATCAAAGAAGTTGATCAGCGCGCAGCCGTTGCGCTCGGTGGTGCCGCAGATCCAGTTGTATTCCCGCGGCTTGTCGAAGGCGTTATTCGTCCAGACAAACCGGTCGCTCAGCGCGTTGCGTTCCGCCTTCTGGCTGGCGCGGAACCAGGAATGCTCGATGCTGGTGTGGCCGGGCACCAGATCCAGCAGGACGTGCATCCCTTTTTGGTGCGCCGCGTCAAAGAGCGCGATCAGGTCGTCGTTCGTGCCGTAGCGGGGCGCGACGCGCCGGTAGTCGCGCACGTCATAGCCGCCGTCCTGCATGGGAGAATCGAAGCAGGGGTTGAGCCAGATCGTGTCGCAGCCCAGCGACCGCACATAGTCCAGTCGCGCCGTCACGCCCGGCAGGTCGCCGATTCCGTCGCCGTTGGTATCGTAAAAGCTCTGCGGGTAAATTTCGTAGGCAATCGCCTGTTTGAACCATTCCGGCATCCGCATGAAGCATCATCTCCTTGGGATGATTATACCCCAAATTTCGGAAGCCGACAAGGGAAAAACGCTCAGTCGACGATGGTTTTGGTCACGGTCGACGGCGCGGGCAGCACCTCGACGGCGGTGAACTGGCCGGGGAGGGACAGGGTCATGGTCGGGCCATGGGTGACCGTCACGCGCGCGCCCTCCTCCAGGGTGAGGAACAGCCGCGTTTCGGGCGCGACGTGCACCAGATATTCGCTGTCCTCGGTCGTCAGGAGGAAGCTGTCCTCGGTCAGGTCGGAAATTGCGCCGGTAAAGCCGGGCAGGCGGATGAAGTCCGCGTTGATCTGGCCGGGCAGGGAGAAGGTCATCTTGCCGTCGTAGTACACGGTGATCTCGGAACCCTCCAGCACGCCGTACGACAAGGCCGCGTCGCAGCGCACCTGCACGTCGATTCCGTCGCCCGTGGTCAGCAGCGGCCCTTCCTCGTTCCGCTCCGCGACCACGCCGGTCAGGCGGTGGCACGCCACGTTCTGCCCGGCGATCTGCGCGGGGATGGAGCGGGTCATGGCGCCATTGTAGCGGACGTGGATGAAGTCGCCCACTTGCAGGGCAGACACACCCTCCAGGGTCGTTTCTTCGCTCAGAAGCACCTCGAGGTGCATTCCGTTGTCCGGGCAGAGCATCAGCAGCCGGTCGTCGCTGACTTCCAGCACCCAGCCGGAGGCGAACGTGACGTCGGTCAGCTGGGTCGAGAGGGCGGCCGTGACGTCCTCCTTCGGCTCGGACGTTTCCTCCGCGAACGCGGGTACAATCAGCAGCAGCGAGGCGAGCAGCGCCGTCAGGCGGTGGAAAAACAGTTTCTTCATTTGAAAATCCTCCTTGCGGTATCTTGAACGCCGGGTGATGCGCTCGCGGCGTTTCACCATAAAAGACGCGCAAAAACGCCGATTGTTCCCGGATACGAAAAAAATCGCGGCGGATTTTCCGCTTGGGGCGGATCCGCCGCGATTTTTCATTCCTCCCGCTGCGGGATGACGATGCACACGCCGCCGACAAAGTCCGCCGGGGCAAGGCAGGGGTTGGCGCGCAGCAGCGAGCCGACGGAGACGTTCAGGCGCAGCGCGGCGCTTTCCAGCGTTTCGTCCGCGCGGAGCGTGTAGCTGACAGGCCGATCACAGGGGATGTTCTCCCGCGGCACGCACAGCACCTGCCCCGCCTGCACCCGGGTCAGGTCGGTATCGGGATTGGCCGCTTCCAGCGTATGCAGGTTCAGCCCGGCCTGAAGCTGGATATCGGAGATCGTCTCGCCCTCGGCCATGAGGTGCTGATCGCCGTCGGTACAGGATGTCGCCGGCGCGGAAACCTCCGGCGTGGGCAGCAGCCCTTCCTCCGGCGTGGCGGGCTGATCCAGGCTGTCCATGTCGTCGCCCTCAGGCTCCGCCGTGTCCGGCTGGGTCGGCGCGGGAACCGTCTCGGGCTGGACTGGCGCGGGGGCGGGCGTGGGCGTTTCCACCGGCGGGCGGTCGTCCTCCTCCATGGGGATGCACAGCACGTCGCCGACCATCAGCCGGGCGGGGTTGACGTTCCGGTTGGCTTCCAGCAGATCCCGCAGCGGCACGCCCAGCCGATGGGCGATCAGGTAAAAGCTGTCTCCTCGCTTGACCGTGTACTCATAGCCGCAGACCTTGTCCTGCGACGCTTTGGCGCCGTTTTGCTCCGTCATGACCGTTTGCTCCTTTCGTCTCTTGACTGCTCCAGCATATGCGCGCCGTCGCGCGGAATATCACTCGCAGGCGCCGTCGCGGCGGTTTTTTACATTTTTCTTGTTTACAACCCATCAAACTGTGCTATACTTATACTTGACCGGCTATATCATCGGCCTGTTTGGCGACGCTTTCGCGCCGCCGGATCGCTTGCTTTTTCACCACGGATGCCGCGAGTGACGCGGCGGAAAGGGATGGGATACGGATGAACAACGGTGGACCTACCTACGGCGGAGCGTCCGGCTGGGGCCAACCGACGCAGGGTCAGCAGGGCTACGCGCCCCAGCAGCAGGCGGCTTATCCGCCCTATGGCCAGAGCGGCGCGCCCCAGCAGTCCGGCTATCAGCAGGGCTATCAAACGGGTTATCAGCAGCAGCCCTACGGATATGGACAGAGCGCTCCGATGCAGGGCGGCTATGCGCCCCAATCCGGTTATCAGCAGGGCTACACGGCGCAGCAGCCCCGTCAGAGCTGGCAGCAGCCCGGCGCGTACCCGCAGGGCGCGTATTCCCAGGGCGGCTATCCGCCCCAAAATGCGGGGCAGCAGCCCAATCAGGGGCAGTATATGGGGTACCAGCCCGCGCAGCAGTCCCAGTATACCGGCTATCAGCCCCAAAGCGAGCCGGTGAAGCGCAGCGTCCGGCTGGATATGCTCGCGATGGTGGCTTTCTGCGGCGTACTGCCGGTGCTCTTCGTGCTGTCCATGGTGCTTTCCGGCGCGCCTGCGCTCAAGTGGGTTTTTCTGGCGCTGGCGGTGATTTCGGTCGCCTGCGTGTGGGTGAAGCCGGTGATCACGCCCAGCCTGCGGATGACGTTTACCGGCGTGTACGGCGCGCTGGCGGTGGTCGCGCTGGTGAGCGCGCTGCTGACCGCGCCCGCCGACGCGACGAACCCCGGCGGCAATATCCCGGCGCAAAACAACGGCTCGAATATCACGAGCAACGGTGGTAACGCCGCGCAGCCGGAAGGCACCATCGGCCTGGGTCAGTTTGTGGATCTGCCCGCAAACCCGACCGCCGCGCCGACTGATGATCCGAACGAGATGAGCGGCGCGGCCATGGAGCAGATGGAGTCCTTCTTCTACTTCTGGTCGGTGAACAATCAGGAGAGTATGCTGTCCCTGTGTGCGCCCAGCTGGCAGCGCAGCGTGGAGGACGCCCGGCGCGAGCTGTTCAGCATTCTGGCGAACCGCACGCCGGTGGACTGGCAGGCGGAAAAGATCAGCGGCACGGAGAACGACACCACCCGTACCGTGACCGTGACGGCGAATATCTCCCGCAACAACGGCAACGATCCGGTGCGCTACCGCTTCCAGGTGATCCTGGTCAAGGAAAACGAGATGTGGTATGTGGACCCCCGGTCGCTGGAGTCGCACGTCAAGGAAACGGCGACGCCCACGCCCGCCGCGGAAACGGTCACGCCGCCGCCCATGGCCACGGCGAACCCCAACATGACGCTGTACTATAACCCGGACGGCGGCTCGCTGTATCATGTGGATCCCAACTGCCGCTCCGCCGACAAAAAGTACCTGCCCTTCAAGGGGTCGTTCACCTATTCGGAGCTGAACAAGCACACCGATTTGAACCCCTGCACCTCCTGCGGCGCGCCGCTTCGGCAATGAGCGGCGCTTCGCGGCTGACCGCGCTGTGCGACGCGTTGCCGCCCCTGCCGCGACGGCTGATGATCGGCCTGTCCGGCGGGGCGGACTCGGTCGCGCTGACGCGAATGCTGCTGCTTAAGCGGGACGGAGGGCATATAGAGCTGGCCGCAGTTCATGTGAACCACGGCCTGCGCGGGGAAGCGTCCGACGCGGACGAAGCGTTCGTCCGGGCGCTGTGCGCTAAGTGGGCGCTTCCGCTGCGCTGCTATCGCCTCACGCCGCCGGAGCATCCGGGCGAGGGCTGGGCGCGGGAGGCGCGGTACCGCTGCTTCCGGGAGGCCATGGCCGAGGCGGATATGGACGCGCTGGCGCTGGCCCATCACCGGGACGATCAGGCGGAGACGCTGCTGCTGCACCTGCTGCGCGGCGCGGGCCTGACGGGCCTGAGCGGCATGGCGGCGGACAGCGTGAACGGCGGGCTTCGCATCGTGCGGCCGCTGCTGGACGTGCCGCGAAGCGCGCTGCGCGACGCATTGATCGAATGCGGCCAGCCCTGGCGGGAGGATCAGTCCAACGGCGAGACGCGTTTTCTGCGCAACGCGGTGCGGCTGGAGGTGCTGCCCCTGCTGGAGCGGCTTTCCCCCGGCGCGACGGCGCGCATTGCGTCCGCCGCGTCGCTGCTGCGGCTGGAGGAGGACGCGCTGGCGGCGGAGGCTGCGTTGCTTGTACAACGCTATGCCGCGGGAAACGCCCTGCCGCTGCGTGCGCTGGCCGGTCTGCCGGAGGCAACATCGCGCCGCGTGCTGCGGCAATGGTGGCAGGCGCAGGTCGGCACGAATTTTGAGGAGCGCAGCCTGAGCCGAAGCCAAACGGAGGCGCTTGCCGCGCTGCGATTTTCGCCCGTGTCGTCCCGGTGCAACCTGCCGGGCCAGTGGCAGGGCTTTCGCGGCTGGACGCATCTGCACCTAATTCCGCCCGATCCGCCCGCGCTGCCGGAACCGGTCGCGCTGACGGCGACGGGCGCGTCGCTGGGAAACATCCGCCTGACCGTCGCATCCTGGGACGGTACGCCTGGCGACGGGCGCGCGTCGCAGGCGATACCGACGGACGCGCTGGTCGGCTGCGCGCTTCGGACGCGTCGACCCGGCGACTGGATCTGTCCCTTCGGCGGAACCGGACGGAAGTCTATCAAGGAATACCTGATCGAAAAGCGGGTGGACGCGCCCTTCCGCGATCGGGTTCCCCTGCTCTGCCGGGGCAGCGAGGCGCTGCTGGTCGGCGGCGTAGGCGCGGGCAACGTGACGCCCATGGACGGCGCGCGGGACATGAGAACGCTGACTTTTTCGGGCGAAATGCCCTGGATGGCTGAAAAATAAGGAGGAAATCGCCATGGAGCAGAACGCAAAGCTGTACGAGGATATCGACCATATTCTGGTGACGCGGGAGGAAATCAGCGCGGCGGTCAAGAGGTTAGGCGCGCAGATCACGGCGGATTACGCAGGCAAGGCGCCCGTGCTGATCGGTATTTTGAAAGGCTCGGTGGTGTTCTTCAGCGACCTGATCCGGGAGATTGACCTGCCGCTTTCGATGGAGTTCATGGCGGTATCCAGCTACGGCAGCGCGACCAAGTCCACCGGCGTGGTGCGCATGATCAAGGATTTGGATCGGGACGTGACCGGCCGCGACGTGCTGATCGTCGAGGACATCGTCGATTCGGGCATGACGCTCAGCTACCTCAAAACGCATCTGGCGGATCGCGGCGCGGCGAGCATCAAAATCGTGACGCTGCTGGATAAGCCCGAGCGTCGCCGGGTGGAGCTGAAGACGGACTACTCCTGCTTTACCATTCCCGACGAGTTTGTGGTCGGCTATGGCCTGGACTATGACGAAAAATATCGCAACCTGCCGGACATCGGCGTGCTGCATCCGCGCATCTATACCAAATAATTCGCAGGGCGGGGCCGTCGCCCGAAAGGATTGCAATTTTTCCGAGGGCTGTGGTATAATAAAAAGGATAGGTTTTCCATCACGCGAAGGAGGATTTGTGCATTGAAGAAATCTACCAGGGGGCTGATGAGCTATGTGGTGCTCATTGGTACCTTCCTGATCATTGCGATTCTGCTCAATGGCAGTCTGGGCATGGCGCAAAACCGGCGCATTGAGTATCCCGAGCTGCTTCAAATGATTGACAACGACGAGGTGGCGCGGGTCGCCATTCGCGGCACTTCGCTGGTGGGCTTGCGCAAGAGCACCCGCGTCGCCGCGGCGGATTTCCCCGATCGGGATTATGACTTTGAAACCACCATTGGCGACGATTTTATTGAGACGGTGCGCCAGATGGAGGCGACGCGGCAGGGCAAGCCGGTGGACGAGGTGTCCGTGAGCGACCTGCGGTTTACCGTGGAGTACCGCGCGCCGATCGTGCGGCCCTGGTGGTACGACTTCCTGCCGTTCCTGATCGTAACGGTGCTCTTCGGCGTGCTGTGGTACTTCCTCATGCGCAGCCAGACGGGCGGCAACAGCAAGGTGATGAATTTCGGCCGCAGCCGCGCCCGCGTGCAGGAGCCGGGGAAGAACAAGGTCACCTTCGCGGACGTGGCG
>CAZRLM010000065.1:0-14738 GCA_964600835.1 uncultured Oscillospiraceae bacterium | reverse complement strand
CCGCATAGCGGGTGGTTTTTTTGTTTCGCTTCGCTCAACTGTCTTAAGACACTAAATCAAAAAGCCTGTCCGTTTTCGCTAACGGGCAGGCTTTTTTGTTGGGTACGCGTCAGTTGTCGGCGATCTCCGTGCACAGGCGAACCGCCTTGCTGCCGATCACGTTCCCGGCGGCAACGACCAGAATCACGCCCAGCATCGCCAGCGCTTCCCCAAAGGACAGCCGCGGCAGCGCGATGGCCAGGTAACCCAGGTCGGCAATGCTGTGCTCGAACAGCGCGATGATGAACACCGGCACCGCGTACAGCACCGACGCGACCGCCGTCGCCCCGTCCCGCGCGCGCTTGAAGCCGGTCACGCCCAGGTACATCATCACGCCGCAGAGGACGCCGTTGGTCAGCCAGGAGAACGGATTCATCGCCAGCTTCCGGCGGACGAGCGCCGCGGCGGTCTCCGGCAGCGCGCCGGGCCAGGCCAGCGCGCCGACGATCAGCGCGCCCAGCGCATTGAGCAGAAACACCGCCGCCAACCGCTTCCAGGGCGTTTTCAGGCCGCACACGCCCGTAAAGAGCACACCCTTGTAGCGCAGCACAAAGAACAGTCCGGCAGAAAAAAGAAACGCGCCCAGCAGCTTGCTCTCGCACGCCAGATACACCATGCAGCCCACGGTGATCATGCCGCCCGCAAAAGCCCCCAGGCACACGGTCTTTTTGTCAAACATCCGCTGCGTTGTCATTCGTATCGCTCCTTTGTTTCGCTTCATTGACGGAAACGGCGCGCCGCGATGGGGTTGTTCTCCATCAGCCGACGCGCCATCACAGCAGGCAGGCTCCCGCGAATCATTCCTCCGCCGAGGTGATGATGAACTTTTCTACCAGGCTCCGACGGCCACCGTCGGCGAGGAACTGCGCTATCGCCGCCTGCAGCTCCTCCTGAAACTCCTCCAGGCACAGGCCGTTTTCCATGATGTAGGTCGCAGCGGGCACGCCCACATAGCGCAGATGCCACGGCTCGTAGTTGATCTCCGTCACATCCTCCTTGTCGGCGGGATAGCGGAGGATAAAGCCGTACTCGGCGCAGTGATCGGCCATCCACTGGCATTCCTCGGTTTCAGCCATCTTCTCGTTCATGGACTTGTCCCGCCAGGAGCGCGGCACCACGTCGCATCCCAGCCCGGTTTGGTGATCGCTCGCGCCCGGCTTGCTGACCCATCCGTCGTCCTTGCCGTTGTTTTTTTCCAGACGATTGTAGTACATCGTGTTCTGCGTCTGCCAGGAACGGTACGCGCTCTTGAGGTACAGGGTGACGCCGTCGTCCAGCGCGCCCTCGAACAGGCGGACAAGCGCCTCGGCGCACTCGCCCTGCAACTTCATTTCGCTGGAGGACGCCTTGTTGACGCCACCGTTGGCGTTGGAGCCGTCGCTGTTCGCCTTGCGCCGCTTCATCGTCACCAGCGGGTCGGGCACATAGGACTTGTCCAGCAGAACCTCCTTGTTCGCCAGCCGAACCAGCTCCGGATCCATGTCGGACAGGTCGACCGGGAAGCCCCAGACCACATTGTCATAGGTGGCTTCCTCCCAGATCAGCCCCGTTGCGTCCGACAGCGTGATCTCCTCGTCCTCCGCCAGGGACGGCATAGCCGCCATGGACAGCGCCAGCGCCAGGCACGCCACGCGCAATACTCTACGAAACCGGGTCATTGTTCCCTCCTGATCAATCGTGGAAAAGCGTAATCTCATAGTCCCCGTCCGGGCCGTACTCCTCAAGCACGCCCGCGGGGATCGGCGTCGGCTCCGGAGGAACCGTGTTTTCCGCCTTGCGCTCATTTGTCTCCGATTCGCCGGACTCATCTTCGTCGCGCATCGCAGGTACGATTTCGATGCCGAGAAGCTCGATGAACTCCTCCAGGCACAGGTTATGCTGCTGCATATACTCCGCGGCCTCGATGCCGACATAGCGCAAATGCCACGGCTCGCTGTTCCAGCCGGTCACGTCCTCCTTGCCCTCCGGATAACGGAGCACAAAGCCGTACCGGCTGCAATGCTGCCTGAGCCACTGCGCCTCCTCGGTCGCCGCAAACTCCTCCGTCAGCGTTTTGGCGCGCCACGCCTTGCCGACCACCGTCACCGCCAGGCCCGTCTGATAGTCGCACTCGCCGGGCTTCTGCGCGTCCATGCCGCGGGCAACCAGGCGGTCGTAGCGCTTCTTCTCCTCCTCGTAGGACCGATAGCCCTGCCGGACATAGAGGATCACGCCTTCGCTCTCCGCGTCGTTAAACATCCGCAGAATCGCGTGCGCCACGGCTTCCACCACCTGGATCTCCGTGTTCGAGGCCAGGTACACGCCGCCCAAATAGCTGCCGTTGTCATCCATGCGGCGCGATTCCAGCGTCTTCAGCCCCTCCGGAACATCCTTTTTCGTCAGCGGATACGATGCCGAAGCCAGCGTCAGATACCGGCTGTCAATTTCGGGCGACTCCGGCTGCGACGCTTCGTCTGTCGACTGTTCTTCTTCCGCCATCTGCTGCGTTTCTTCCGTCGGCTGCGCTTCTTCCTCCGCCAGCGCGCGCGCCGACTGTCCCACCGCAGGTCCAAGCAATGCCGCCGCCACCAATGCAGACAATACCCGCTTGCCCATCGTGTTCATCAGGACACATCCCTCAATTTTTATTTCACCCGTTTCTCCAATGGAGCGCGGGCGTTCTTCTGAATAAAAGCGCTCAGCCCATGCCGATCAGCAGAATTGCCATCAGCGTGTCCTGCCGCAACAGCTGAAGGTACGCCTCCAGCGGCATTGCGTTCTCGTGAAGCTTTTGCGCGGTCTCCTTCCCCACATACCGGACGTGCCACGGCTCGTAGTTGTAGCCGGTGACGTCCTCCCAGCCCTCGTCGTAGCGGAGGATAAATCCGTACTCCCAGCAATGCTCGCGGATCCATTTGCCGCCGGCCGTTCGCCCAAAGGAAGCCGTCAGTCCCGTTTCGTTCCGCTGTCCCACGTCCATGGCCAGGCCCAATTGATGCTCGCTTGCGCCGGGACGAGCGACGTATTCGTCCGCCCGCGCCTTTGACCCGACGCGATCCAGCTTTCGATTGTAGATGGTCGCCTGCTTGCCATAGCTGCGGTAGCCGCTGACGGAAACGAGATTGATCTGCTCCTGTTCCTTCGCGGCGGCGTACATTTCCTCCAAAGCGCGCGCGGCTTCCTCCCGCATATTGCGAACCTGCCCGGGCACATCGGCAAGCACCACATCCGGCTGATAGTACCGGCTCACGCGCCATTCCCGGTTGACCAGAAACAGCGTGCCGTCGATGTCCTGATGCGGCGCGGCGCTGTCCAGTGCGGAGGACGTCATCATCGTTCCCGCCAGCGCCAGAGCCGCCAATGTTTTCCACGCAGAGGCCATTCACGCGCGCTCCTTTCCGCGTTTGATTGCTTTCTTTTCTATTATACAACGAAAAACGCGTGACGCAACAGCGAAGGTGTAAATTTTTCAAACAATTGTCTGTGATGGTTCATTCGTTCGCGGTGCACAATAGCCGCGAGGAGGCGAATCATTTTGAAGAAATCATTGATTCCCGCAGGTTTTCTGGCGCTTTGCCTGTTGACGACGGGCTGCGCCGCCAATTCGGATCCGATGGCTTCCACCGCGTCGCCGTCCCTTTCGCCCAGCGCCATGGTTTCGGACAGTCCGTCCGCCATGCCGGAGGCCACGGAGAGCGTCCAGCCCGACATGACAGACGCGCCGATGACCTCACCGGACACGAACGCCGCATCCGCCGCCGGCGTAACCACCGCCGCGGACGCGCGCAAAGCAGTGGAGGAAATTGAGGACGAGCTGGAACGGCTGAGCGAAGTGAAGGACGCGGAGGTCGTGCTGGCCGGAAACGTGGCCGCGGTGGCGCTTCAATTCGACGACCAGTATCAGGGCGGTGTGGACGACCGGCTGCAAGCCATCGTGCAGGAGCGGGTGGACGGCGTGATTTCCGGCTTTGAAGCGGTCGCCGTAACCGACGACAGCGACCTGTTCGATCAGCTACGCTCCCTGGGCGACCGCCTGGACGGCGAGGCGGATATGTCCGACATTCAAAACGAGCTGAACGCCATCGTCAGCAAGATCACCGCCGCCACGGTTTAACAGTCGCGGCAGGTATCGCCCGGGATTCCTTGCATTGCCAGGGTAAGGCGACCCGATTCGCGCACAATAACCCCGACAAAGCAAGCAGGAGGTGAAAAGCAATGGCGAACAGCAGCAATCCGTCCTCCCCCTCCCAGATGGTTCCCGAGGCCAAGGGCGCGCTCGACAACATGAAGTTCGAGATTGCCCGCGAGCTGGGCATCAACCTCAAGCAGGGCTACAACGGCGATCTGTCCTCCCGTGAAAACGGGTATGTGGGCGGCTACATGGTCAAGCGGTTGATCGAGCAGGCCGAAAAGCAGATGGCCGGCAAATAACCCCCAACGAATTAAAGGAGGAGATTCCCTATGTTCCAGAACAATCAGAATCAGCAGGGCAACGCGGGCAACGCCAGCAACGGTTCCAGCCAGCAGGGCGCGATGGTGCCCGAAGCGCGTCAGGCGCTGGACAACATGAAGTATGAGATCGCCGGCGAGCTGGGCATCAACCTCAAGCAGGGCTACAACGGCGACCTGCCCTCTCGCCAGGCGGGTTACATCGGCGGCTACATGGTCAAGCGGCTGATCGAGCAGGCCGAGAAGCAGATGGCGAAGTAACGCCCGCGTTCCTTTCTCCGCGGCAAAGCCGCCTGTCCCATATCAGATGCCGGACAGGCGGCTTTTCGCATGAGAAAAGCGGGAAGCCGCTTCGCTTCCCGCCGCAAATGACCTGTCCTAATCGGCGCGCTTACGCTTTTTCCGCGCGCTGACCGAGAATTTCCAGCCCCTGCTCCTCCTGGAACTGGTTGGTATAGAGCTGGTAGTACGCGCCCTGTTTGGCGATCAGCTCGCGATGCGTCCCCTCCTCCACAATCTTTCCGTCGTGGATGACCAGAATGCGGTCGGCGGAGCGGATGGTGGACAGCCGGTGGGCAATGATGAAGCTCGTCCGGCCGGAGAGCACCGTCTGGATCGCGCTCTGGATGAGCTGCTCCGTTTCCGTATCGACGGAGGAGGTCGCCTCGTCGAGCACGAAGATCGCCGGGTTGCACAGGATGGCCCTGGCAAAGGAGATCAGCTGCTTCTGTCCGGTGGACAATCGGCCGCCGCCCTCGCCGACGTTTGCGTCGTAGCCGTCCTTCATTTTCAGGATGAACGGTTCCGCGCCGACAAGCCGCGCCGCGCGATGCACCTCCTCATCCGTCGCCTCCGGGCGACCGTAGCGGATGTTCTCCGCCACCGTGCCCGAGAACAGATGGGGCGATTGCAGCACATAGCCCAGGTTCGACTGAAGCCACAGCTGGCTGCGGGTGCGGTAGTCCGCGCCGTCGATCAGAATGCGGCCCTCCGTGGGCTCGTAAAACCGGCAGATCAGATTCACAATCGTCGACTTGCCGGAGCCTGTTTCGCCCACCAGCGCGATGGTCTGCCCGCGCTTCACATGAAGGTTGAAGTGGCTGAGCACCTGCTCGCCTTCCTTGTAGCGGAAGGACACGTCCTCAAAGTCGATATCGCCCTTCAGCTCGGGCCAGTTTTCCTTTTTCGGATGGAAGTTGTCGCCGAACTCCGCCTCTACCTCGGGGGAATCGACGATGTCCGGCTCGGTCTCCAGCAGCGTCAGCACGCGTTCCGCCGCCGCCTGCGCGGATTGCAGCTCCGCGAAAATGCGGGCGATGTCCCGAACGGGCTGGAAAAACTGAATCGTGTAGTTGACGAACACCTGCAAAACGCCCACCGTCATGCCAGTTTGCCCTACCGCCGCGGCCAACACCTGATTGCCGCCCTGCCAGAGCGCATAGGCCGTGGCCAGGCTGCCCAGGGAAACCACAATCGGCAGGAACAGCGCCGACAGCGTTGCCGCGCGCACGGAGGAGCGGCGCATTTCCACCGCCACCTCGTTGAACTCCTCAATGTTCATCTCCTCGCGGACGAGCGTCTTGGAGGTTTTCGCGCCGTTGATGCCCTCGTTGAAGCCGCTGGTCAGCTGGCTGTTGCGCTTGCGCACCTCCCGGTAGGACTGCAAAATGCCCTTTTGGAACTTCCAGGAGATCAGCGCCAGGGGCGGCAGCACCAGCAGCACCACCAGTGCGATGCGCCAGTTGAGCGCCAGCATCTGCACCGTGCAGGCCACCAGGAACACCGCGCCCCAGCACAGATCCACCAGCGACCAGCCGATGGTATCGCCCAGGCGCTGGGTGTCGTTCGTCAGGCGGCTCATCAGGTAGCCGACGGGCATCCGGTCGTAATAGGAGAAGGGCAGCTCCTGCAATTTGCGGAAGCCCAGCTTCCGGATCAGGTAGCACACGCCCGTTTCCACCAGCGCGCTCTGGCGAATGAAGCCGAAGATCATGCACACCTGCACCGCCAGCAGCGCGATATAGAGCACGGAAAACTCGGTCATGCCGCTGAGCGTCTGCGCGGTGATAAAGTGGTCGATCGCGTAGGCGTTCATGCGCGGCAGCACCACGTCGATGATCGCGCTGACCGTCATGAACGCGACGACCATCCACAAATTCTTGTGGAAGGGCTTCGCCACGCGAAGCAGCTTCCTCCACAGCGACAGGTCAAACCGTTTGGTATAGTCCTCTTCCTGAAAAGCCTGCATCAGCCCTGCACCTCCTTTTGGGCCTTCGCTTCGTTCAGCTCCTCCTCCAGCGCGGTTTGGATGCCGTTGATGCGCTGGTACAGGCCCGGCACGCGGCACAGCTCCTCATGGGTGCCCTGCTGCGTAATGCGCCCGTCCTCCAGCACCAGGATCATATCCGCCTGGCTGAGGGTGGTGATGCGGTGGGAGATGATCAGCGTCGTCACGTCCCGCTGCTCATGGCGCAGCGCGGCGCGGATGGACGCGTCCGTCTCCGTGTCCACCGCGGAAAGGGAGTCGTCAAAAATCAGAACATGGTTGTCCTTGAGCAGCGTCCGCGCGATGGCGATGCGCTGCTTCTGTCCGCCGGAAAGCGTCACGCCCCGCTCGCCGACGACCGTCTCATACCCCTTGTCCGCCTTGGCGATGAAGCCCGCGGCGCTGGCAATGCCGACCGCGCGCTCAATGTCCTCCGCGCCGGGCTGACGCCTGGCGATGCCCACGTTATCGCGGATCGTCTTGGAGTACAGGAACGGCTCCTGCAAAATGAGGCCGACGCGCGAGCGCAGGTAGGTGCGGTCGATGCGCTGAATGTCCACGCCGCCGATGGTGATTTTGCCGCTGGTCGGCTCATAGAGCCGCTGAAGCAGGTACATCATCGTCGACTTGCCGCTGCCCGTGTTGCCCAGCACCGCCGCGGTCGCGCCCGCGGGGATGGTGAAGGACACGTCTGAAAGCACCGGCACGCCGTCGTCCGGATAGGCGAAGGACACATGGTCGAACACGATGTCCCCGTGCAGGTCGGGCTTCAATGCGTCCGGCTCCTCCGGCTCGGCAGACTCGTGCAGGATGTCCTGAATGCGGCGCATGGAGACGAGGCTCTTGCCCGTGTCGGACAGCGTCCGCCCCAGCTGGCGAATCGGGAACAGCAGCATCCCGATGTAGTTGGTGAACACAATCAACGTGCCGACGGTGATCTCGCCCCGGCTGGCATACACGATGCAGACCAGCAGCGTGATCAGCGATTGCAGCATACTCAGCGCGTCGCCGCCGCCCCAATAAACGGCCAGCAGGTTGTTCAGGTGACGCGTCTTGTTCCGATAATCTTTGCTCACGCCGTCGAACTTCTCCACCTCGCGCTCCTGCTGCCCGAAGGCCCGCACCACGCGCACGCCGGACAGGTTCTCCTGAAGCACCGCGCTCATGCGGCCCTCCGCCTTGTCCATCACCTCAAAGCCGGTATGCACCTTGCGGAAAAACCACATCGCGAACAGGAACAGCGCGGGCACCAGAATCATGCTGATCAGCGTCAGCGAAACGTTGCGCCCCAGCAGAATCCCCAGCGCGATGGCGATCATCAGCAGGGTGTTGACCACCTCCATCACCTGTACGGAGAGGAAGCGGCGGATGGTGTCCACGTCGCTGGTGCAGCGCTGAATCAAATCGCCCGTTTCCGCCTTGACATGATAAGCGAAGGGCAGGCGCTGCAAATGCGCGTACAGGCTTTCCCGAAGCGTGAGGGCGATGTTCTCGCTGGCGACGGCGGTCAGCCGCCCCTTCATATAGCTGAACGCGCCGTTGACCAGGTTCAGCACCACAAAGGCCACGCCGATCAGCCACAGGTTCTGCCGGAGAAACTCCCGTCCGCCCAGCGCCCGGATCGGCGCGAGCAGGAACTCCGGCAGGGTGGAAGGCTTCGTGTCCAGCACGCTGTCCACCGTTTCCGCCAGGAGCATCGGCTGAAAGAAGTTGAGAATCACAATGGCAATCGTCGCCACCATCGCACCGAGGAAAGCGCCCCAGTTCTGCCGGATGAGCGACACCATCGCCGCCAGCGGCTTCTGTTTGCGTTCCATGCTGGGTATCCTCCTTTTTTATCAATCTATCAAAAAAGCACCGGTCGCTTTATCCTGCGACCGGTGCTGAAATGACGGAAACGTGCCGCGCAAGCTATGCGCGCGCTTCGTCCTGACAGACGCAGAAGGCCGCAGACAGCATAAATGCCCACTTCTTCCCCAGAAGAAATGCCAACCCATTCACTCGATTCGACATATTCGCGGCCTCCTTTCTGCAATCATTTTGGACAACGGAGACAGTATAACGGAGTTTCCACTGCTTGTCAAGGGGAACAACGGACATTTTTCTGAAAAAAGGCAAAAAGTTGCGCGTTTTTTTCGTCTAAACACGCGCATCAGGAAATAATCTTCGGTTTACAGCGCCACGTCCGCCGCCAGGGCAGCGATTTCCTGCATGGCGCGCTCTGCCTGCGGAACGTTCGTCCTCTCGCTCAGGAAGCAGACAATGCAGGGCCGCTTCGCCGCAATGTAGCCCACGTCGTGGGTCAGGCCGTCATCCTCGCCGGTCTTGTGCGCCATGCGGATCCCCTCGCCGTGCAGGTAAAAGGGCAGCTTGCCGTTGAGCCGCTGCTGATACAGAAGCGTCATCATTTCCCTGGACGCAGCCTCGTTCACTACTTCGCCCCGAAGAAGCATTCTAAGCAGCGCGCCCATATCCCGCGCGGTCACAGTATTGATGATCCCCCGCGCCGCCAGCTCCGGCTGGAACAGCTTGCGCCGCAGCCGGGTGCCGGTCAAGCCGAGGCGGGCAATCATGCCGTTGATCGCCTCGATGCCCAGCCGGTCGATCAGCAGGTTCGTCGCCGTGTTGTCGCTGAGGATGATCATCAGCGTCACCAGGTCGCCCCATTGAACGGTCAGCCCGTCGTGCAGATAGGTCAGCGCACCGCAGGAAGGCAGCTTGTCCTCCGGTTGGATCGTCACCGGCGCGGCAAAATCAAGCGTCCCCGCCTCCCGCTGCCGGAAGGCCTCCGCCATCACCGTCAGCTTGATGACGCTCGCCGCCTCAATCGGCTCGTCCGCCTGATAGGCGATGGTTTCGCCGCCGTCCAGCGGATCAATGTACAGCCCCACATGGCCCGGAAGCGCCGTCACCCGGCGCACTATTTCTTCCCGGTTCATTCGCTTTTTCTCCAATCCGCGCACTCCCGCTCAATGATGTCCGCCGCCGTTTTCGTGCCCTGCTCCATGCGCAATCGCTGGCCCATTTCCTCCGCCGCTACCCGGTAGCTGGCGTGGGTCGTCAGATCGATCAGGCCGCGCGTCAAGCGGTGGACGGTCATCTGGTCGCGGGGAATCGGCCGCGGGCCGCAGCCGATGGCGTGTACCCGCGCGCCCCAGAAGGGCTGATCGCCGCCGAAGGGCACGACGAGCGTCGGCTTGCCGGCGCGAAGCCCCGCCGCGGTCGTCCCCGCGCCGCCGTGGTGCACCACCGCGCTTACCCTCGGGAACAGCCAGTCGTGGGGGATATAGTCGCCAAAGTAGATGCGGCTGTTGCTCTTCCAGTGGGCGGATTCGCCGCCCCAGCCCAGGTTGATCACCGCCCGCACCCGCGCGGCGCGCACCGCCCGCAGCACGATGGCGAAGGTCTTGCTCATGTTGCCGCTGACCATGGAGCCGAAGCCAATATAAATCGGTGGCGCTCCCGCATTCAGGAATTCAACCAGATCCTCCGGCGGCGTCCAGTCGGGCGCGTCGTCGTTCCACCAGAAGCCGGACATATGGATATGCTCGCTCCAGCCGATGGGCCGCGGAAACACCAGTGGGCTGATGGCGTAAAGCACCGGCACGGTATGCCCACCGATGCGGTAATCCGGCTTGTCCCGGAGCTTCCGCGCGGCCATGCCGTTCCGCTGCCGCCACTCGGTCAGGTAGCGCTTTTCCAGTAGGCCGATCAGCAGATAGCCCAGCTTGTAGGACGTGCGGTTCCACGCCTTGCCCAGCCGCTGCCCCGGCGCGGAGGAAATCGGCGTCGCGTCGTTGGGATCCATCGGAAAATACTGCGTCTGGATGCAGGGAATGTCATACTTTTCCGCGATGGAGTAGTACAGGCTGCCGAAAAAGGTGCACACCAACGCGTCCGCGCCCCTGCAGGAGAGCAGCAGCGCGTCCAGCAGCGCGGGCGCGACGTCCTTGAGCGCCTTTTCCAGCTGCGGCAGGTAGGTCACGCCGTTCACGCCCGGCTTCATCACATTGCTCATCATCTTCATCACGTCGCCGGGCAGCGGGAAAAAGCGCAGCCCCGCGCCGGTCACGAGCTGCTCGAAATGCTCAAAGGCGGCGATCGTCACCTCGTGGCCGCGAGCTTGCAGCTCCCGCCCCAGCAGCATATAGGGGCGGACGTCGCCCGTGGAACCGATCGCGATCATCGTCAGCTTCATCGTCTCACACCTTCCGTCTATTCAATCCGGAAATCGCCGCGCTGCCTGGAAAAGCGGGCGCTGTAACAGGGGTCGTACACCGCCTGGCCATGAGCGCGCTCAAAGCGCGCAACGTCCTCCGCGTCGTCCGCGCCGCGAAGCAGCAGAAGCTTCGTATGGCCGCACTGCCCGACGGCGTGGGGCGTATAGACGTTTCGGCGTCCCGCCGCCAGCAGCCTGAGCGACCAGTCCACCGCGCCCAGTCCGCCGCGGTACTTCTCGTCAAAGGGAAGAAAATGATCCCGCCGAATCGCCGCGCAGGCGGCGGAAACCGCCGCAACGTTGTGGCTCAGACGCATCATTCGATACCGCCCGCCGGAAGCAACCGTCAGGCCCTGACCACGGCAGCGGGCCACGCCCGCCATGCCCACGGCAAACCCGCCGTGCGCGATGCGCCGCCGCCTGTCCAGCAGCACCGGCGTGACCGCGCCCACGTCGTCCCGCTGGGCGTACATCAGCAGCTCCCGCAGGAAATCCGCCCCCTCCGGCAGAACGGACGCATCCACGAACACCAGCACGTCCTCCGTCGCCTCTGCCGCGGCCCGGTTCATCGCGGCGTAGCGGTTCGCCCCTGTCGCAATCACGCGGCAGACGGCGCACGGCCACGCGTCCCGCTCGAACGCCGCCAGGCAGCACGCCCCGTCGGCCTCGTCCTCCGCCAGAATCAGCACCGCCGCCGTCATCGTCTCCGGCACCTCGTAGCGCAGACGCAACACGCCCGCCTCCGCCTCCGCGGCGCCCGGATAGCCGATCCGCGCCATGTGCTCCATCACCGCCCGGCAGGACGCGTCCAGGCAGCGCGCCAGGTTTTGATGGCTCACCGAGCTGCCCACCGTCCGCCAGGAATACAGCATCGCCGGAATGTGCGAAATGCGCGACGTGCGCTCGCTCAGCCGCAGCGCCAGATCGTGATCCTGACTGCCGTCGAAGGCCGGTCGCAGCCCGCCCACCGTATCCAGCAGCGTCCGCCGAATCGCCATCAGGTGGCAGATATAGTTGGCGGAGCGCAGGTTGTCCGGACAAAAGTCAGGCTTGCAGTGCAGATCCGTATGGAGGTTGCCCCGCTCCGTCACCTTGTCCTCGTCGGAATAGATCATCTCCGGCTGCTCTTTTGCGGCGGTTTCCGCCACCCGGTAGAGCGCGTCCGGCTCCAGCAGATCGTCGTGATCCAGCAGCACAATCCATTCTCCGTGCGTTTGCTTAGCGGCGCGGTTTGTGTTGCCCGCCAGCCCCAGGTTTTCCCTGCCAAACATCACGCGGAAGCGTGGGTCCATCGCCGCGATTTCCTGCAGCGCGTCCCGCGTGTCCGCGCGAGGACTTACGTCGTCGTACAGACACGCTTCCCAGCGCGCATAGGTCTGCGCCGTCAGCGACTGCGCCAGCGCCTTCAAAAAATCAGGATTCGTATTGTACACCGGCACCACCACGCTGATCAGCCCCGCGTCGGGCTGCAACGCACGCTGACGCGCCAGCTCGGCCTCGCTCGCCCGGTCGCGTCGATACATCCGGTCATAGGTGCCCAGCAGCCGCTCGCCCAGCTTTTCCGCCGCCCGGCAAGCGGTATATGCCACGCCGTGCGTCCGCGCGTACTTCACCAGCCGCGCCGCTCCTCCCGCCATGACGTCACCGCCTCAAATCATACGTTATACATGATTGTAACATTCTTTTCCCGTTTCGTAAAGCGTCGCCCGGGAATTTCGTGTTCTCTGCCGGAATTGCGCATTTCCCCCTTTCGTGCTATACTGGTGCGGCGATGGGAGGAATGCGCATGGAGAGGAAACGGGCAATCGCCGGAAACACCGCCACCGGCTGGCTGAAGCTCGCAGCGCTTCTGTTCATGTTTGTGGATCACGCGGGCAAGATGCTTTTCCCCGGCGTGCCGGAAATGCGGCTGATCGGGCGGATCGCCTTTCCGCTGTACTGCTGGTGCCTGGTGGTGGGCTTTCACTACACGCGGAGCGTGCCGAAGTACCTGCTGCGCCTCCTGATTATCGGCGCGGCGTCCCAGCCGCTGTATATGGCGGCGCTCGATCACACCTGGAATCAGCCCAACGTGTTCCTGACGCTTTTGATCGGGCTGTGCGCGCTGTGGGGGCTGCGGCAAAAGTGGTACGGTAGCCACATCTGGGGGCCGGTCGCGGCGCTTGTGTTGTCCGTTGTGTTGTCGTGCGATTACGGCTGGCGCGGCGTGCTGCTGATCATGCTCCTCTACGCCGCGCAGGAAAGCCGGGGCGGCATCGCCGCGGTGATGATCGCGTTCTGCCTGTTCTGGGGCAGCACCTCCGGTCAGCTGACGTCTGTGTTTGGCGTCCCGCTGACGGGATTTCCCGCTCCCCTGAGCACGCTGCTCGCGCCCTGGCTTCGGTTGCAGGCAATGGCCATTCTGGCTCTGCCGTTGATGCTCCTTCCCGCCCGGTCGCGCTTTCACCTGCCCGCCTGGGTTGGCTACGCGCTCTACCCCGCGCATCTCGCCGTCCTCCTGCTTATGGAGCACCTGCTTTGACGGCGCGTCCGCCTCTTGACAAACGCCGTCCGGAATGGGTATAATACCCTCATGCGATGAAGGAAAGAGTACCGCGCGTGGATCAGCCAAGAGAGCCGCGGAAGGTGAAAGGCGGCCTGGACGCGCGTGGGAACATGGCTCCGGAGCAATTCCGCCCGAAGGGCAGTAGGGTGGGACGGGTCGCGCCGTTATCCGTAGAAGCGATAAATCAGGGTGGCACCGCGGAGTTTTTTCCGCCCCTCAGCATCAACGTGAGGGGCGTTTTTTCATCCCCTCAAGCAAGGAGGATACCCATGGACGAGAAGAAAACCTTCTACATTACCACGCCGATCTACTACCCCAGCGACAATCTGCACATCGGCCACGCGTACTGCTCCACCGCCGCCGACTCCATGGCCCGCTTCAAGAAGCTGACCGGCTACGACGTGCGCTTCCTCACCGGCACGGACGAGCACGGCCAGAAGATTCAGCGCAAGGCGGAGGAAAAGGGCGTGACGCCCCAGGCTTACGTCGATCACATCGTCGAGGGCATCAAGCGCCTGTGGCAGCTGATGGACATCGGCTACGACGACTTCATCCGCACCACCGACGAGCGCCATGTGAAGTGCGTGCAGGGCATCTTTGAGCAGCTGTACAAGCAGGGCGACATCTACAAGAGCGAGTACGAGGGCTGGTACTGCACGCCCTGCGAGTCCTTCTGGACCGAGCTGCAGCTCAAGGACGGCAAGTGCCCCGACTGCGGCCGTCCGGTGGAAAAGACGAAGGAGGAAAGCTACTTCTTCCGGCTGAGCAAGTATCAGGACTGGCTGATCCAGTACATTGAGGAGCATCCCGACTTCATCCAGCCCGCCAGCCGCGCCAACGAAATGCTGAACAACTTCCTGCGCCCGGGGCTGAACGACCTGTGCGTCAGCCGCACGTCGGTCAAGTGGGGCATTCCGGTGTCCTTCGACCCCAAGCACACAATTTACGTCTGGCCGGACGCGCTGTCCAACTACATCAGCGCGCTGGGCTACGGCACCGATCATGACGAGCTGTACCGCAAGTACTGGCCCGCGGACGTGCACCTGGTCGGCAAGGAAATTGTCCGCTTCCACACCATCATCTGGCCGATCATGCTCCACGCGCTGGGGCTGCCGCTGCCCAAGCAGGTGTTCGGCCACGGCTGGCTTGTCATCGACGGCAAGAAGATGGGTAAGTCAGTGGGCAACGTGGTCGATCCGGTGGTGCTGTGCGACCGGTACTCCTCGGACGCGGTGCGCTAC
>CAZRLM010000064.1:0-14854 GCA_964600835.1 uncultured Oscillospiraceae bacterium | reverse complement strand
AGGGATTTGAACCCTAGGTGGGGTATAAGCCCACACACGATTTCCAGTCGTGCGCCTTAGACCACTCAGCCAACTCTCCATTGGGTTGCGTCAGTCATCCGCAACATTGATTATTATATCCGCTGTGAACAAAGTTGTCAAGCCCCAAAAAGGAAAAAATGCGAAAAGCGGCAATATGGCCCGATCAGCGATGCCAAAAAGCGGCAGAACCGCCGGGCGCGCCGACGGTTCTGTCCTCCATGCCTGCTCCGGCTTTCCGACCGGTCAGGGCTTACAGCGCCTTGCCGACCATTTCCTCCAGCTCGTTCTTGGGCTGGTAGCCGATGCGCTTGTCCACAATCTGCCCGTCCTTGAACAGGATCAGGGTCGGGATGCTCATCACGCCGAACTTCTGCGCCAGCTCAGGGCAATCGTCCACGTTGACCTTGCCAACGCTCAGCGTATCCTCGTGCGCCTTGGACACTTCGTCCACCACGGGGGAAAGCATCCGGCACGGGCCGCACCAGGTGGCCCAGAAGTCGACCAGCACGGGCTTGCCGGGCTGATTGACAAAGCTGTCGAAGGTATCCTGCTTGATCTCGGTTGCCATGATTGATGTCCTCCTGTCAAATAAGTATGTCGTTATTCCTCCGGCCGCGCCGGAATGACCTGCTTGAGCGTGGGCTGCCAGGCGGGATTTTGACGGCGACGGCGCTCGGTCAGCGCCAGCACGGCGCAGGCGACGGCCAACCCCAGCACCGCCCCCAGCGCTCCCGCAAGCTCCTGGATGGCGGGGAACATCGCCGCGCCGCCGAACAGGCCGACCAGCAGCAGCAGCAAGGGCAGCGCATAGGCCAGCAGCGACGCGCCCATGACGGTTTTTTCCGGCATTTCGACGACAGCCAGGTCGCCCAGACGCGCCTCTCCGCGCACCGCAACGGTGGCGCGCTTCTTGGAGCCGAGGCACGCGTTACACTTTTCGCAATCCGCCGGGCGGCAGACGGTCACAGTCAGCCATTCGCCGTTGACGGCGGTTACTTCACCGGTTCTTTCCATGGTTTTGAAGCTCTCCTTCCGGCCGCGCCGCATGGCTCGCGGCGGGGTCAGGGCTATTATACCACGTTTTTCATTGCCGGAAAAGCCCCGCATGAATAGAATACCCGGAAATTTGCAGGTTCAAACATCACTGTGCCTTCTCCGCCGTCACCACCCGCACGCCGGAGGGGTCGATCCCCGCGTGGGCCTTCGCCAGAGTCAATACCAGCGCGCTTTCCCCGCCGGTCAGGTCGGCCTTCTCCGTCACGATGGTCACGCTGCCCGGGCTGAGCACCGCCACGCAGGGGGACACTCCGCTCTCGACCAGCGCGCCCTCCAGGGCGGTTTGCTGCTCGCGGCGGGCGACCATCTCCCGCAGCTGATCGGCAGCGGCCTGCCGGGTCTGCGCGTCCAGCGCGTCCTGATCGCAGAGCGCCTGCAGGGCGGCCATGTCCGTCAGCGCCTGTTCGTCCCGCTGGGCGCGGTAAGCGTCGAGACGGCTGACCGGCGCGCCCGTCACCTGCGTCACAGGCAGGGAGACGGTGGCGGCGGCCTCCGTCAGCCGTTGCCGGTTGAAGAACCAGCTGACCGCCAGCGTTACAGTCAGCAGAGTCAGCAGCAACGCGTTGCGATGTTTTTTCAGAAAGTCCGTCATGAGCCTTTTCCTCCTTCTCGCTTGAACACGTCGATTTTCTCCGCCTCCACGCCCAGGAGCGTCGACGTGGCCTGCGCCAGGCGGATGCGCACGGCTACATCCGCCGCGCCGTCCGCCACGATGACCGCGCCGCAGGGAACAGCCGCTTCGCCCTGCGCCGCGGGCGCGTAAAACACCGCCGCCTCCACCTGCCCCGCGCCTTCCATCGCGGACAGCACGCGGGACAGCCGCGCCTCCTCCTCCGTCTGCCCGGCGGGCGCGCGCTCGACCGCGCCCAGCGCGACGCACAGCGCGACGACAAAGGCCAGGACAAGCAGCAGCCAGCCGTCCCGCTTCACCCGCGCGGCCAGCCGAAGGCGAAGCGTTTCGCTCATGGCGACCCGCCCTCCTCCCCCGTCAGACCGATCGCCTCCCGCACGCAGGCAAGCTGCGTCTCGTCCAACGGACGCTCCGCCGCGACGGACACGCGCCCGTCCGCCGCGATCGTCACGGTCACGGGAACCCCGGCCGCTTCGGAGGCCGCGTCCGACAGCCGCCGGGCATAAACCGCGCGGGCGGCGGACAGATCCATCGCGGGCGCGGCGGAGGCGGTCAACGCAGTGTCCGGCGCGGCGGACAGCGTGGGCAGCGCGATCACTTGACGCAGGCCCTGCACCCAGCACAGCGTGACCGTCAGCCCAATGGCAAGCGCCGCCGTCCGGCGCAGGGAGCCTTCCGGCAGCAGCGCGGCCAGGGCGGAGGCGATCATCGCCAGGGCGGCGAAGGTATGCAGCAGATCGTTCATGGCAGAAATCTCCTCCCGGGTCCTTATCGCAGCATCATCGTCATGCCGCTGACGGCGATCAGCTGGGCGATCAGCAGCAGGAACATGGCCGCCGCGCACAGCTGAATGACGAACAGCAGCATCAGGATCTTGGAAAAGTCGTCGATGCAGTCGGCCAGCGAGCCGTCCGAAACAGGCTGCAAAAGCGCGGCAGCCACCTTGTAGAGCAGCGCCGCCGCCAGCGTTTGGCAGAGCGGGCCCATCATCCAGGCGCACAGCAGCATGAGTCCGGTCACGCCCAGGGCGCTTTGCACCAGCATACTGGAACCGATCAGCGTATCGACCGTATCGGCGAACAGTCCGCCGACGATGGGAATGAAATTGTCCAGCGCGTACTTTGCGGTGCGCAGCGTCACGCCGTCCACCGCCGCGGCGGTCACGCCCTTGGTCATCAGCACGCCGATAAACACGGTGAAGCACACGCCCAGCGTCCAGGAGGCGCAGCGCTGGGCCAGCTCGGCCAGGCGGCTGACCCGCACGCCCTCGCCCAAACGGCAGAGCATCGTCAGCACGGCGGCGGCGATGGCCAGCGGCAGCGTGACATGGCGGATCAGCCCGGTCATCGCGCCCGCGGCGGCCACCACGGCGGGCTGCATCAGCGCCGAGCCGGCGGATCCGCCCACCGCGGCCATCATCGTCAGCAGCAGTGGGAAAAGCCCCTGCATTCCCTCGCTGAGCCGATCGACGGCGTGCAGACACAGCGCCGCGTGGTCGGACAGATCCTGACTGAGGAACACGCAGACCATCAGCGAGCAGACGAGCCGGCCCATGTCGCCGCCGCGCCCGGCGGACAGCCGCTTGAGGAACCCCCACAAAAGCGCCGGAGCGATCAGCCGCGTCAGCCGCCAAACGCTGCCGCGGGCCGCCGAAAGGAAGCGGTCGGCCACCAGCGCCATCACCTGATCGAAGTCCAGCGTCATCTCGCCCCGCGCCACGGCAAGCAGCGTTTGCCGAAAGCCGCCGGTGGCCGCGAAGGGATCGCCCAGCTTGAGCGCCTCCTCCAGCGCTGACACGTCCAGCCCGTCGATCACCTGCTTAACGCCGCTTTCGACGCTTTCCGCGGCGGCGGACGCAGGAATCAGCGCGCAGACAAGCAGCAGCACAAGCAGCGCCTTCATGGCGCGAGGGACACGATCTGCCCGAGCAGCGTCCGCATGGCGGGCAGCGCAAGGGTGAGCAGCAGCGCTCTCCCCGCCAGCTCGGTCTTGACCGCCAGACCGTCCTCGCCCGCGTCGCGGCAGGTCTGCGCGGCGAAATCCATCAGCAGACTGACCCCGGCGATCTTCATCAGCTGTCCCATGTACGCGCTGCTCACGCCGCCCGCCTCCGCCAGGGCGCGGATACCCGCGACTGCCTCCGAAAAGAACGGCAGCGCCGCCAGGATCACCATGATTCCGCCCGCGACGCCCACCGCCGCGCCCATCTCCGGCCTCATGCGCCTAAGCGTCAGCGCGGCGATTGCCGCCAGGATAGAAAAGCCCGCCAGCTGGAGGATGGACATGGCACGCGCCTCCGTCAGTAAAGTTGAAAGATGGTTCGCACGCTTTGAAACAGGTCGGAAAGCAGATTGACCACCAGCAGCAGCACGATGGCAAGCCCCGCGACGGTGGACAGCGTCGCCAGCTCGTCCCGCCCGGCCCTGGACAGCACCGCGGACACGACCGTCGTCAGGATGCCGATCCCGGCGATTTGAAACAGCAGATCAAGCTGCATGGCCCCCTCCTATCCTCACAGCAGCATCAGCGTCAGGCACGCGCCGAACACCCAGCCCAGCGTGCGGTGCATCGGCGCGTCCTTCTCGGCCTTTTCCCGGGTGGAAGCAGCCAGCAGGGCAATCTCGTCCGCAGCCTGCCGGGCCGCCTGGCAGCGCTGCTCGGCGCTCCCCCGGCCAAGGCGCGGCATCAGGCGACGGAGCACGCTGTCCTCCGGCTGACAGACAGGCAGTCCGGCGTACAGGCCGCTCAGGTCGGCCAGCGGATTCCGGACAAGGCCGTCGGCCAGCGCGCGGAACGTCTCGTCCGGCGGGCCGGGGGACGTCGCGGCATCGCGCAGCACCTCCGGCAGTGAGCCTCCGCCCTCCCGCAGCAGCAGCGCCAGGTGACGAAGCAACGCTTCCAGGCGATGAAGGCGCTGCGCGTCCCGGCACAAAGCGGCAGCGCGCCGCAGGCCCATCACGCCGCATAGCAGGCCCGCGGCGACGGCCAGCGCCACGCGCGCCGCATTTGCGCCGCCGGTCATGGCAGCGCCACCGGCGACCCGGAGCGGTCGTAGAGCGCGGCGATTCGCCCGCCGCCCTCCGGCGCGAGCACCGCGTACAGGTCGAATACACGCTGGGAAATCAGCGCTGCCATCACCGGCCGCGACGCGACGCCGCGCAGGTCGCTCCCATGGACGCTTGCCGCCACGGCTACGCCGCAGCTGACCGCATCCAGCACGGCGGCGGCGTCCTCCGCGCCGGACAGCTCATCCGTCACGATCAGCTGCGGGGACATCGACCGGAGCAGCCAGGGCACGGCCTCCGCCTTCGGACAGCCGTCCAGCACGTCCGCCGCGTCGCCCACGTCCAGCTGCGGCACGCCGTCCACACAGGCAGCCAGCTCGCCGCGCTCGTCCACCACGGCGGTTTGCAGCACCTGACGGCCGGAGGAAAGCTGCCGGGCCAGGTCGCGCAGAAGCGTCGTTTTGCCGGAGGCAGGCGGGCCAATCAGCAGCACGCTGCGCGGCGTGCCTTCCCGCCCCCGGCACAGGGGAATCAACGCGTCCGCCGTGCCGGGCCACTGGCAGGCGATGCGCACGCACACAGAGCCAATCTCCCGCAGCTGCCGCCCGGCGCCATGAATATGACCGCACAACCCCATGCGATGGCCGCCGCGCAGGGTGACGAATCCCTGCCGCGTTTCATCGGCGCGGGCGTACAGGCTGTGCTCGCTCAGCGCCTCGGCCAGCAGCTCCAGCCGGTGCTGATCCGGCCGCCAGTTCAGCGCGCTGACGCGGCCCTGGGCGCAAAGCACCGCAGGCCTGTCCGCCCGCACGCGGATCTCCCGCAGCTCGCCCGGATAGAGCAGCTCCATCTCCGCCTGCACCTCCTCCGGAAAGCATGGGGCCAGGAATGACTTCGTTTCCTCCCAGTTCATCGCGCGCCTCCTATTCAAACAGCGTCAGCCCAATGGCCTTGTAAAACGCCCAGTCCACCTCGCCCGGCGCAAGGCCATACGCCTTGCGCGCCGCGGCGACCGCCTTCTCCGTCGCCGCGCCGTACACCCCGTCCGGCCAGCCGTAGTAGTACCCCAGCGCCCGCAGCCTGCGCTGCACCGCGCACACCATGCTGGAACGGTCGCCGCTGCGAAGCGGACGCAGCGTGTCGCCCAGCTCGCCGTAGGAGCCGCTTTGGATGACGACCCGCGTGCCGTTCGGGGCCAGGCCGTACAGCTCCTCCGCGTCCTCCACCCGCATCCGGATGCAGCCGTGGCTCGCGTTCGCACCGATGGATTCCGGCCTGTTGGTGCCGTGAATGCCATACTGCCCCCAGGGAACGTTCAGCCCCAAAAAGCAGGTGCCGAAGCCGCTCATCTCGCTCCGGAAACGGCTGTTGATGCGGAACACGCCCAGCGGCGTGGGCGTATCCCACGCGCCGGTGGCGACGGTGTATCGTCGCAGCTCGTCCTTTCCCTCAAAGAGGTAAAGGCACTTCGCGTCCACGTCGATAAAGATGACGCGCTGCTGAGGCGGCTCCCCGCCCGCCGGCGGCGAAAGCGGCAGCATCAGCAGCGCCGCCGTCACGGCCAGCGCAATCATCTTCCGCCGCACGCCGTCTCACCTCCCTGCTGTCTGCGAAAATGTATGCGGAAACAGGCGCGTCCATGCCTCGCCAACGCACAAAAAAAGCGGCCGAAGCCGCTGATCTGGTTGACAACCGTTTACTCTTTGTAGACGAAATGCACGATTTCATCCGGCAGGCACAGGATGTGCTCCTTCACATTCTCCGGATAGACGGTGAGCTTCGGAAGCTCCTCCAGCGGAATCCAGCACATCTCCAGATTGACGCGCTCGCCGCCCAGCTCGTCAAGCGCGGGAAAGCGGCCTTCCGCCGGAATCTGCGTCTCGTCTGTCAGCGACACCAGATAGTAGAGGCTGATCTGATGACAGGGCCGGTCGCCCCAGGGGAAGAAAATTTCCCCGACCATCAGCAGCCGTTCCACCCGAATATCGGCGTGCAGTTCCTCCCGGAACTCCCGGATCAGCGTCTCCGTCGTCGTTTCCCCAAAGGACACATGACCGCCGACAATCGCGTATCCGTCGTCGCCCGGGACGTGCTGAAACAGCGCCTTTCCCTGATGAATCAGCACGCCGCCGACCCGATAGGAAAAGATGAAATCGTCAGTCTTGAACAGGATGTCCGTCATGTTTCTGCCTCCCCTCGCGGAAAAACCGCCTTGCCGTTCGCCTCCGTCACTGCTTCATTTGAAGCCGGGCGCAAATGCTGGGGCAAGCCGCACAGCCGCCCTCGCCCGTTTCCCGCAGGGAGGAGGGCAGCGCGTCGCCAACCTCCTTCATCGCGAGGATAACCTCGTCCGGCGCGATGGGGCAGCGGATGCCGGCCAGGGCCATATCCGCCGCGGTAAAGGCCACGCCGGACGCGCCGACGTTGCGGTACACGCAGGGCACCTCCACCAGCCCGCCCGCCGGATCGCACACAAGCCCCAACAGGTTCATCAGTGCGAACGCCGCCGCGTCGGCGCACTGTCGCGCCGTGCCGCCGCCAAGGAACGTCAGCGCAGCCGCCGCCATGGCCGCCGCCGAGCCGCATTCCGCCTGACAGCCGCCCTCCGCGCCGGAAATGCTGGCCTGCATCGCGATGGCCTGCCCGACCGCCGCAGCAACAAAGAGCGCGTCCACCGCCTCGTCCTCGGTGGCACGTCCTTCCTCCATCATCGCCAGCACCGCGCCGGGCAGGATGCCGCAAGCGCCCGCCGTCGGGGCCGCGACGATTTTCCCCATGCAGGCGTTGCATTCCGCCGTGGCCAGCGCGTAGGCAATCGCCTTGCCGAGCAGCCCGCCGCACAGCGAGCGCCCCGACGCAAGCTGATTGAGCAGCAGCGGGGCCTGGCCGCCGCTCAGGCCGGACACCGAGCGGAGCGACTTGTCCAGCCCCGTCTGCACGGCTTCGCGCATGACCAGGAGATGCTCCCGCATCGTCTCGCGCACCTGCGCGACGGTCATGCCGCTTTCCTCGGCCTGCGCGTCGACGGCCGCCTGTGCCAGACTTCCGTCGCCCGCGCGAAGCACCCACTCGTTCAGCATAAAGTCCATCAGCAGGGCCTCCTTTTCAAGAACGTGGCGCTTTGAATCTCCGGCAGCCCGCGAAGCTCGTCCAGCAGCGTCTCCTCCGGCGCGCCGTCCAGCTCCAGCACCATCATCGCGTCCGCGCCGGCCCTGCGCCGATAAACCTGCATGGTGGCGATGTTCAGTTTGACCTGCGCCAGCACGCCCGTCACCGCGGCAATCACGCCCGGCGCGTCGGTGTGGTGGATGATCAGCGTGTTTTCCTTGCCGGTGAAGTCGACGTTCAGCCCGTCCAGCCGACGAATCTCGATGTTCCCGCCGCCGACGGAGGCCGCCTCCAGCGTGAGCATCCGACCGGTCACGCCGGTGATCGTCATGCGGACGGTGTTGGGGTGCGCGCCGCGAATGCTGACCGGCGCAAAGAGCACCGTCAAGCCCCGCTCGCGGGCCAGGCTGAGCGAATCGCGCAGCCGGGGATCGTCCACCGCCATGCCCAGCAGCCCGCCGACCAGCGCCCGGTCGGTGCCGTGGCCGCGGTATGTTTTCGCGAACGAGCCGTGCAGGCCGATCTCGGCCCGGGCAGCCTCCTCGCCCAGCAGCATCCGCGCCGTCAGCCCGATGCGCGCCGCGCCCGCCGTGTGCGAGCTGCTGGGGCCAATCATCACCGGCCCGATCAGGTCAAATAAATCCATGCGCCGCCTCCGTACAAGCAAATATCGTCTCCATAATTGTACAACGGATGCGCCGGGCGGTCAATCGTCCGATGACGCCTTTTCTGGCCGGATTCCCTTTGCGAAGCAGAGGGACGAGTCAAAATGCGGCGGCTGAGCTGTCGGAAGCACCGCAGACCGCGAACGCGAGCTCCGTCTTTTTCAAATACGCCACGGATTTTTCCAGCGCCGCAATCGTCTTTGTTTCCAACACGCATCTTGCGTTTGCGTTCCCGGCCATGGACAGCCTCTCCGGAATGTCGATGTCCCCATCGCCGAGCGCAAGATGATTCCGCCCGTTTTGCCTGCCGGTTTTCTCAACGCCATCATGGATGTGAAAATGCTTCAGCCGATTGAAATGCTCCATAATAAATGGAACGTCTGTTTCCCCGATCGCCTTTGAATGTCCAATATCCCACGTCAGTCCAAACTTCGGGCTTTCCAGCAAGTATTCCATCGCCTTTTTTTCATATTCGCGAAAGCCGTCCGTGTTTTCAATAGAAATAATGATATCCGAATCGCCGATCCATTCCTCGCACAGCGCCCGAAACTCGGTAAAGGCGCGGAAATAAGCTTCAAAATCCCTATCGTACATCTGCACCCTTCTGTCGGGAAGCGTCACATAAATGCCATGGTGCATATGCATATTAACGACAAACGGCTGGCTTTCGTCGCCATACTTGTTCAGCAGGGGAAGGAGCCTTTTCGCGACCTCGATCGTTCGTCTGACGGTCTCCAGATACGCATCCGCAACAAGCGAATTAAAGTCAGCGACATTCAGATTCTCGTCCAAATGAATGGTATAGTACAGTCCCGCTTCATCCGCCGCGCGGTAAAGATCATCCGTTTTTTCCAGCGTGTGCAGTTGATACTCCGGGAAATTCATGTTGAGCTCCACAAACCGCAAGCCCAATTTCCTGCACAGGCGGATATTGTCCTCAAGCGTATGATTTTCAATCAATGTCGGCATTCCAAGCTGCATCGCCTTTTCTCTCCTTCCGTCAGGCGCGGGAAAGCAGCACAACCGTCTCGATATGCTCCGTGTTCGGGAACATATCGACCGGAACGACGCGCTCGGCGTGGTAGCCGCCTTCCGTTAGGAACGCAAGGTCGCGGGCGAGCGTTTCGGGGCAGCAGGAAACGTAGACGATTCGCGCCGGGCCCATCGCGATCAGGGCGGACAGGAAACGCTCGTCGCTGCCCGCGCGGGGCGGATCCATGCAGACCACGTCCGGACGCTCGCCCTGCGTCGCCATCCGCGCCATAAACCGACCGGCGTCCTCGCAGCGGAAGGTTGCGTTGGTAATCCCGTTGCGCAGCGCGTTCTCCCGCGCGTCCCGGACGGCCTGCGCGTTCAGCTCCACGCCGATCAGCCGCGCGGCGTCCCGTGCTGCGCACAGGCCGATGGTGCCCGTACCGCAATAGGCGTCCAGCAGCGTTTCCCGACCCGTCAGGCCCATCAGGTCGATCGCCGTGCGATAGAGTACCTCGCATTGGCGCGCGTTGACCTGGTAGAATGCCTGGGGCGAAATGCGGAAGGTGCAGCCGCAGAGCGTATCCTCCAGATAACCTGGGCCGTCTAACACCCGCTCCCGCGTACCGAGCACCATGCTGGTGCGGCGGTTGTTCTCGTTGAGCACAATTGTCGTGATTTCCGGGTGCGCCGCCTTGAGATCGGCGACAAACGCCTTGCCGCCCGGGAACTCCAGCCCCGTCGCCACCAGGACGACCATCATCTGCCCCGTGTGCTGCGCGGTGCGGATGAGGATATGCCGCAGGAAGCCGCGATGGGTGTATTCGTTGTAGATGCGCAGCCGGTAGCGCGGCAGCAAACCGACGATGGTCTGGATCACCGCGTCGGCGCGGCGATCCTCAATCAGGCAGCGGCGGACGGGCACCACGCGGTGCGTGCCCGCCTCGTATACGCCGGACACCGGCAGGCCGCGCTTGTCAACGGCCAATACCGCGTGCACCTTGTTGCGATAATGGTACGGGTTGTCCATGCCGCGGATCGGCTCCACCGGGCAGAAGGGCGACAGCAGCGCCTCCACCTGCCGCTGCTTGAAGCGCAGCTGCTCCGGGTAGCTCATATGACCCAACTGACATCCGCCGCAGCGCGATGCGACCGGGCAGTTGAATCGCCTTTGACCGTCCCTGCGATCCGTCATGGTTTCCTCTCCTCCTCCAAATGCGTCACCAGCCAGGGAATCGCCTGCTCAAAGGCCACGCCGTAGCGCAGCGGCAGACCGTTTTCCAGCGTGTGGTGCATCGCTTCGTTTGTAAAACCGACCGCAAGTCGGATGGCATTCTCCGTCGAGCGGCCCCGTAGCAGCGCGCCCGTCAGCGCGGAGGCGAACACGTCCCCCGTGCCATAAAAAACGTGGGGCAGCGCCGGCGCGCCCGCAAAGGTAACGCGCCCCTCCGACGCGTTGAAACCGGCCGCGCCCAGCAGTCCGCCGCGCTTCACCCCGGTGATGATGACCTGTCCGCAGCGGAATCGTTCGGCAAGGCTTTTCAAAAGGACTTCGGTCTGTTTTTCGTCCGGTTCCGGGATGTAGGGCGCGTCCAGCAGCAGACACGCCTCCGTCACATTGGGCACGATCACGTCCGCCAGGCGGCACAATGCGCGCATCCCAGCCGCCATCTCCGGCGTATACGTCGCGTACAACCGACCCTGGTCGGCCATCACCGGATCCACCACCGCCAGCGCGCCCGCGCTCCGGCAGCGGCGGATGGTTTCCCCGACCAGGCTGATCTGCTCCGCCGAGCCGAGAAATCCGCTGTACACTGCGTCAAAGCCCAGCGACAGGGTATCAAAATGCGTCAGGATCCTGCGCATCTCCGCCGTCAGATCCAGGCAGGTATAGCCGGTAAACTCTCCGGTGTGGGTGGACAAAAGCGCCGTGGGCAGCGCGGAGGCGTGCACGCCGCAGGCCGAAAGCACCGGCAGCGCCACCGTCAGCGAGCAGCGGCCGACGCAGCTCAGGTCGTGAATCGCAAGGGCTTGCTTCTGCATTGCGCGTCCCCCTTTCCGTCAGCATGATACACGAATTTGCGCTGAAATGCAATCGGTCAAAAGTCGCCCTTGACAAAAAACGCGTTGACCTCTATATTTGAAGCATTCCAAAGAACACGATGCAGGGAGGCTTTTCACATGACCAAGGCGCTGATCTCCGTCACCGGGCTGGACGCGACCGGTATTATCGCCCGGGTGGCGACGAAGCTGAGCGAGCTGAACATCAACATTCTGGACATCACGCAGACGATCCTGGACGGCTACTTCACCATGATGATGGTCGTCGATCTGGACGGGGCGCATATGGAGTTTTCCGCCGTGGACGCGAGCTTCGACGCCATCCGGCAGGAGATGAGCATGGCCATCCATATGCAGCGGATGGATATTTTCGACGCGATGCACCGCATCTGACGAAAGGCGCGAACGTATGATTGAGACGGGTGAAATTCTGCAAACGATGCGGATGATTCAGGAGGAGAACTTCGACATCCGCACCATTACGCTGGGCGTCAACCTGCTGGACTGCTCCCACCCCGACGCCGCCGCCTGCGCGCGGCGCGTGTACGACAAAATCTGCCGCGTGGCGCAGAACCTGGTGCGCACGGGCGAAGCCATCGAGCGGGAGCTGGGTATCCCAATTGTGAACAAGCGCATTTCCGTTACGCCTGTGAGCCTGATCTGCCAGGAGGATCCGAAGCCCATCGCCCGCGCGCTGGACAAGGCGGCGCACGAGATGGGCGTGAACTTCCTGGGCGGCTACTCCGCGCTGATGCACAAGGGCGCGACCCGGGCCGACGAGCGGCTGCTCGCCTCCATTCCCGAGGTGTTGGCGGAGACGGAGCGCCTCTGCTCCTCGGTCAACGTCGGCTCCACGCGGGCAGGCATCAATATGAACGCCGTGCGCGAGATGGGCGAGGTCATCAAGCGCACCGCGACCCTGACCGCCGAGCAGGACGGCCTGGGATGCGCCAAGTTGGTGGTGTTCGCCAACGCCGTGGAGGACAACCCCTTCATGGCGGGCGCTTTCTGCGGCGTGGGCGAGCCGGAGTGCGCCATCAACGTGGGCGTGTCCGGCCCGGGCGTGGTCAAGCGCGCGCTGGAAAGCGTCAAGGGGCAGCCCTTTGACGTGGTCGCGGAAACGATCAAGCGCACCGCCTTCAAAATCACCCGCGTAGGCCAGCTGGTCGCGCGGGAAGCCTCCCAGCGGCTGGGCATCCCTTTCGGCATCGTCGATCTGTCCCTGGCCCCGACGCCTGCCCGCGGCGACAGCGTCGCGCACATTTTGACGGAAATGGGCCTTGAAATGGCCGGCGCTCCCGGCACCACCGCCGCGCTGGCGCTGCTCAACGATGCGGTCAAGAAGGGCGGCGTGATGGCCTCCAACCACGTCGGCGGACTGTCCGGCGCGTTCATTCCCGTCAGCGAGGATATCGGCATGATCGAGGCCGCCTCCGCCGGCGCGCTCTCGCTGGAAAAGCTGGAAGCCATGACCTGCGTCTGCTCCGTTGGGCTGGACATGATCGCCATTCCCGGCGACACCTCCGCTGCCGCCATCTCCGGCATCATCGCCGACGAAGCCGCCATCGGTATGATCAACAACAAGACGACCGCCGTGCGCGTCATTCCCGCGGTCGGCAAAAAGGCCGGGGACACGGTGCAGTTCGGCGGATTGCTGGGCTACGCGCCCGTGATGCCCGTGAACGCCTTTGGCAACGAGGCCTTCATCGCCCGCGGCGGTCGAATCCCCGCGCCGCTTAATTCCCTGAAAAACTGATCCCCGACTTTTGTCGCAAATCGCTTGCATTTGCGGGCGGTTATGGTATAATTTAGCTGGGTTTTCCCATGACGCTTCCCCAAAGGATAAAAGGAGGTATTTCCATGAAAAAGCTGCTTAGCCTCGTGCTGGCGCTGGCAATGCTCCTCACCTGCACCGCCGTCTTTGCGGAGGACGCCCCGGCGCTCCCGCTGGCCGGTAAGCTGGTCATTTTGCATACCAACGACATCCACGGCCGCGGCATGGCGACCGACGATCAGCTGGGCTACGCCCGCATCGCCGCGATGCGTCAAAACATCCTCGACCTGGGCGGTCAGGTGCTGCTGCTGGACGCGGGCGACTTCTCCCAGGGCACGCCGCTGGTCAACCTGAGCCAGGGCGCCGCCGCCGTTGAGTTCATGAACGCCGCCGGCTACGACGCCGCGACCGTGGGCAACCACGAGTTCGACTGGGGCACCGACAACCTGCTCCAGGCGACGGAGAAGGCCGAGTTCCCGGTTCTGTGCGCCAACCTGACGTACAAGACCAGCGGCGAGACCGTGTTCCCGGCCAACAAGGTGTTTGAGCTGGGTGACCTGAAGATCGGCGTTTTCGGTCTGGCGACCCCCGAAACCATGACTAAAGCCCATCCCGACAAGGTGAAGGGCGTGACCTTTGCCATGGGCGAGGAGCTGTACGCCGTCGCTCAGGCGCAGGCGGACGAGCTGAAGAACGCGGGCTGCGACGTGATCGTCGCCCTGGGCCATCTGGGCGTTGACGACGAGAGCGCCCCGAACCGCTCCATCGACGTGCTGGAAAACGTGACCGGCATTGACCTGTTCATCGACGGCCACAGCCACACCACGATCGACGGCGGCAAGCAGGTCGGCGATACGCTGCTGACCTCCACCGGCAGCTACAGCGACGCGATCGGCTATGTGATCGTCGAGGTCGCCAATTCCGATGACGGCGTGTCGAAGACCTTCCAGGCCGGTCTGTACCGCATTGCGGACGAGCTGGAAACCGAGCTGGCGACCACCAAAAAGCTTCCCATCGACGACGTGGTCGACGCGGCGGTGACGCTGACGAACAACGACGTCGAAGAGCAGCTGGGCGCGACCTTCGCCAAGGCTGAGGTGACGCTGGACGGCAACCGCGCGCCCGGCGTGCGCACGCAGGAGACCAACCTGGGCGACTTTGCTGCCGACGCGATCCTGTGGGCGGCGAAGAACGCGCTGGGTGAGGATCAGGTGCAGGCCGCGTTGACCAACGGCGGCGGCATCCGCGAAACCATCCCCGCCGGCGACATCACCATGAAGACCATGAAGACCGTGTTCCCCTTCGGCAACGAGGTGGCCGTGCTGACCGTGACCGGCGCGGAACTGCTGGAAGCGCTGGAAGCCGCGACCTATGCCACGCCCGACGCGCTGGGCGCGTTCCCGCAGGTGTCCGGCATCGTGTTCACGGTGGATACCTCCGTGCCCTATGAGAACGGCGAGATGTATCCCGACTCCACCTACTACGCGCCCGCCAAGCCCGGCGCGCGCGTGACCATCGAGTCCGTCGGCGGCGAACCCTTCAACGCGGAAGCGCTGTACAC
>CAZRLM010000063.1:7618-15174 GCA_964600835.1 uncultured Oscillospiraceae bacterium | reverse complement strand
CCCGGGTCACTGGAGCATGAGCTGGATGATTTCCCTGTCGGTCTGGCGCATACCGATTTTGCCGATGTGGCCGACGCAGCTGATGGTGTCCTCGGCCTCCTGACGGAGGATGCCGGTGTCTGCGGCGTAGCTTTTGCCCTGCATGGCAAGGTAGTGGGCCATCATGGCCGCGTCCAGACAGGAGGCAATCTTGGCGGCGCAGCTGGCCTTCGCGCCGTCGCAGATGATCCCGGGAATGTTGGCGAGGGTGTTGTCAATCGTATCCTTGATTTGCCGGAGGGTACCGCCGACCATATAGGTGATGGCCGCCGCCGCCGCGCAGGAGGCGCTTACCGCGCCGCAGAAGGCGGAGAGCTTCCCGATGTACTCCTTTTGATGGATCGTCAGCAGGGCGGAGAAGGCAAGGGCGCGATCAAGCTTCTCCTGAGGAACGTTGTTTTCCCGGGCGTAGACGATCACCGGCACGGAGGACGCAATGCCCTGATTGCCGCTGCCGGAATTGATGATCACCGGCAGATCGCAGCCCTCCATCCGTGCCTCGGACGCGGCGGCGGCGTAGGCCTTCATGCGGGTGAGCGGGCTTTCCGCATAGCTGGCGCGGATGACCCGACCGATGCCCAGCCCATAAGAGCCGGACATTCCCTCGTAGGCGATGTCCATGTTGCAGCGAATCTGCCGCTCGATCAGGGGCCGGAGGTCGCTTAGCGGCGCTTCGTCGGCAAACTGCTTGATGCGGTCGATGGTCAGCGCGCTGCGGTCGACGTGCCCGGCGGTTTCCGGCGCGCCGTCGGAAGCGGCATAAAGCGTCTGATCGTTGCGGGTGACGCGGTAGATGTTGGTATGGGCGTAGCGCACCTCGACGGTGGCGCGGTCGTCGCCGGCTTCCGCCTCGATGATAAAGTGCAGCGGAATTTCCGAATCAAGAAACGACACGGCGCACCGACCGGCGCCGATCATCGCGCGGGCCTGCGCGATGGTCTCCGGCGTGACCGATTCCAGCACCTCCATGTTCAGCGACGCGTCGCCGCCCAGCGTCCCCAGCGCGACCGCGGCTTCAATGCCGACCATGCCGCCGGAGTGCGGAATCTGCACGCAGCGCACATTTTTGACGATGTTGCCGGAGCAGCGCGCGACGAGCCGCTCAGGGATCGTACCGAGGGCCTCCCGGGCGCGGGCGGCGGCGTAGGCCAGGGCGATCGGTTCGGTGCAGCCCATGGCGGGAACAAGCTCTTCCTTCAAGATTGCCAGAAAATCGGCCTGGATGGTGGCGTCAAGCATGGCGGTGTCTCCTGTCTGTATGGCTTTGGTAACGAGGGGATAGTTCTTCACTTCCCGGGCGATTTCCTGCCGCGCGTCGTTTTTCCTTGACGAAACGGGACGAAAACGATATAATAACCCTATCTGTGTGAAAAGGGGGCGCGGCCGTGCAAAAGAGCGGATGGTTTTTCTGCTTGGCCCTTGTGCTGCTGGCGCTCCTGGGCGGCGGCGCGCTGATCGAAGGGCCGGAGGCGGATAAGCGGGCGGAGGACGTTCGTCCCGCCGCGCCGGCACAGGCCGCGATTCTGACGACAACGCAGTCCCAGCCCGTGGAGCGCGACGCGCCTGCGGGAAGGACGGAGAACGCGCGGCGCGCTGCGATCCTGGCGCGCGCGTCGGCGTGCGCGTCGCCTGTGCGCGTCGTGGCCGACGGCAACGGCAACCCGATCGCCTCCCGCGCCTATGTCCGCACGGTGTACGCGGCGTGTCCGCTGGAGGATATGCCCGGATAGACCGCGGCGGACAGACAGGATGTTCCCTTTTTCTCAAAATTAAATGAACGGAAGGAAGCAAGCGAGGATGAAGAATCTTAATCGCAAACGCATGACCAGCAAGACAAAGTCCGTCATCGCGCTGACCGTCGTGCTGGTGCTGACGATCGCTCTGGGCGTGATCGGCGTGACCGGTATGCCGCTTCAGGGCGGTCTGTACCGGCTCCGTCCCTGGCTCCCCACCAACGACGCGGATAACTGGCCGACCACCCTGCCCCTGGGTCTTGACCTGCGCGGCGGCGTGTACGTCGAGTACTCCGCGGCCCGCCCCGAGGGCAGCGACGTTGACTTCGGCAGCCTGATGCAGGGCACGATCAACGTCATTCAGCGCCGCCTGACCGATAAGGGCTACGCGGAGAGCACCGTGCAGAGCATCGGCACGGACGGCATCCGCGTCGAGATCCCCGACGTGACCGACCCCAACGCCGTGCTGGAATTGATCGGCACCCCCGCCGTGCTGGAGTTCAAGGACGCGGAGGGCAACCTGATCATGGACGGCTCCATGATGCAGTCCGCCACCGGCGAGTATGACGCGCAGAACGGCGACTACGTCGTGGCCTTCGTGCTGACCAGCGAGGGCGGCAAAATCTTCGCCGACGCGACGGCGAAGAATATCGGCAAGACGATCAGCATCTACCTGGACGGCCAGGAGCTGCTCTCTCCCCGGGTGGAATCTGTGATCAGCAACGGCCGCGGCGTGATCAACGGCATGGGCAGCCAGGAGCGCGCCCAGACCATCGCCGCGCAGATTCAGTCCGGCGCGCTGCCGCTGGTGCTGACGCAGCAGAAGGTTGACACCGTGTCCGCCACCCTGGGCGACGACGCGCTGTCCACCTCCGTCACCGCCGCGATGATCGGCATCCTGCTGGTCATGCTGATCATGATCGTCCGCTATCGCCTCAATGGTGTTGTGGCCTCCTGGGCGCTGTGCATCTACATCATCACCCTGTTCTTCCTCATCGCGTGGCTGCCCGGCATCCAGCTGACGCTGCCCGGCCTGGCCGGCATCGTGCTGGGCATCGGCATGGCGGTGGACGCGAACGTCGTGATTTTCGAGCGCTTCAATGAGGAAGTCCGCAACGGCCGTCCGCTGAAGGCCGCCGTCCGCGCCGGCTTCAAGAACGCGATGAGCGCCGTGCTGGACGCGAACGTGACCACGCTGATTGCCGCGCTGGTGCTGCTGTTCTTCGGTACCGGCTCCATCCAGGGCT
Source organism: uncultured Oscillospiraceae bacterium (assembly GCA_964600835.1). Taxonomy (GTDB): domain Bacteria; phylum Bacillota; class Clostridia; order Christensenellales; family Aristaeellaceae; genus UBA11524. Next base: position 12,155 of record CAZRLM010000063.1, on the reverse strand, counting down.
TCGCCAAGACGCTGCTGCTGGGCGTGGTGACGTCCATGTTCACGGCGGTCATTGTGACCCGCTTCCTGATGAAGAACATCGCCAATCTGGGCGTGACGAACGTGAAGCTCTTCGCGTCCGTGAAGGCCGCCAAGGAGGTTGAGCAGAAATGACGATCAAGAATCATTCCAAGGTCTGCCTGATGGTGTCCGCGGCGATCATGGTTGTGGCGCTGCTGCTGTCCATCTTTGGCCTGGGCGTGAACCTGGGCATTGACTTCGCGGGCGGCCTGTCCATGCAGTACGGGCTGGGCGCGGAGGCCAACGAGGCCGACGTGCGCGCGGTGCTGGACGGCCTGAACGTGGGCGACTACACCGTCACCGTGCAGGGCGCGAACCGGGACGAGGTGAACGTCCGCATCAAGAGCGTCAGCCAGGATGGCGTGCAGGGCGTGCAGACTTCCTTTGAGGACGGGCTGCGCGCGACCTACCCCGACTTGGCCCGCGTGGGCGACGTGAACTACGTCGGCCCCGTCGCCGGCGCGACGCTGCTGGCCAACGCGTTCTATTCCGTGCTGCTGGCCAGCGTGCTGATGCTGGTCTACATCGCCTTCCGGTTTGACTTCAACAGCGGCCTGGCGGCGGTGTTCGGCCTGCTGCACGACGTGCTGATGATGCTGGCGTTCATGGTGCTGCTGCGCAACGTGGTGCAGATGAACTCCTCCTTCATCGCCGCGATGCTCACCATCGTCGGCTACTCGATCAACAACACGATCATCATCTTCGACCGGATCCGCGAGAACGCCAAGAAGCTCCCCACCGCCGACAAGGTGGAGGTGGTCAACAAGTCCATCAAGGAGTGCCTGGGCCGTACCCTCGTGACGACGCTGACCACGCTGGTCACCATCGGGATGCTGTACATCCTGGGCGTGGACGCCATCCGCGAGTTCGCGCTGCCGATCATCATCGGCATTCTCTCCGGCGTGTACAGCGCCAACATGATCAACGGCTACGTCTGGGCCTTCCTGGAAAACAAGAAGCGCGAGCGCAAGCTCAAGCCGAAAAAGGCGTAACGCGCTTTCATCCAGCTGAAGCAATGCGGGGGAGGAACCGGCGCGGTTCCTCCCTTTTCCATTGACATCACGCGACGGGCGGGGAAATCAAACGATGCTTCAATTTGTCAAACGCGGGGCGGCGCAGCGCGCGGAGCCGATCGACGGCCTGTCGCCCCTGATGAGCGAAATTCTGCGCAACCGCGGCGTGGATACGCCGGAGAAGGCGGAGCGATTCCTGCATCCGTCGCTGGCCCAGCTCCACGATCCGCTGCGGATGCAGGGCATGGAGCGGGCGGTGCGCATCATCCGCCGGGCGGCGGAGGAGCATACCGCCGTGGTGGTGTACGGCGATTACGACGTGGACGGCGTGTGCGCCACGTCCATCCTGCTGGAAACGCTGCGCGCCCTCGGCCTGCGGGCGGACTTCCGCATCCCCAGCCGCCACGGCGAGGGCTATGGGCTGAACTGCGACGCGGTGCGGGAGATTGCGGCGGAGCACCGGCTACTGATCACCGTGGACTGCGGCGTGACCAACCACGAGGAGGTGCGCCTGGCACAGTCGCTGGGCATGACGGTCATCGTGACCGACCACCACCAACTGGCGGACACGCCCTCCCCGGCGGACGTGACGCTCAACCCGCTGCTTGGTGACTATCCCTTCCGGCGGCTGTGCGGGGCGGGCGTGGCGTTCAAGCTGAGCCAGGCGCTGCTCGGCCTGGAAGCGGCGGCGCGGTTTCTGCCGCTGGCGGCGCTGGCGACGGTGGCGGACATCGTGCCCCTGATTGACGAGAACCGCGTCATTGTCCGCGAAGGACTGGCGGCGATGGGGGACGATCGGTGGCCCGGCCTGACGGCGCTGATGCAGGTCAGCGGCGTGACGCCGCCGGTCAGCGCGGGGCAGGTCGCCTTCCGCCTCGCGCCACGGCTGAACGCGGGCGGTCGCCTGGAGGACGCGTCGCAGGGCGTGACGCTGCTCACCACCCGCGACGTGGAGCTGGCCGAGCGCATCGCGGCGCATCTGGAGGAGGAAAACCGGCTCCGGCAGGGCATCGAGCAGGAGATCACGGACAGCGCCGTCGCGGCGATTCCGACGGTGGTGGACTTCCGGGACGACCGGGTGATCATCGTCGAGGGCGAGGGCTGGAACAACGGTGTGATCGGGCTGGCCGCCGGGCGAATCTGCGAGCGGTATCATTTTCCGACCATCGTGCTCAGCCGGCAGGGCGAGGAGGCCGTGGGCAGCTGCCGGTCGATCCCGGGGGTGAACATCCATGCGATGCTTTCCACCTGCAAGGATCTCTTTGTGCGCTTTGGCGGGCACGAGCAGGCCGCCGGGCTAACGATGCGCGCGGCGCTGATTCCGGAGCTGCGCAGGCGGCTGAACCTGGCGATTCGCGAAAAGTGCGACGAGCGGTGCTTCATCCCCGCCAAGGAATACGATTTGTCGGTGCCGCTGGAGGCGGTGACGCTGGAGATGATCGACAGCCTGGCGGCGCTTCAGCCCACCGGCTACGGAAATCCCGCTCCGGTGCTGCTGACCCGGGGCGCGCAGGTGCAGCAGGCGCGGCGGATCGGCAAAACGCGGCAGCATTTGAAGCTCTCGCTGCTGGAGGGCGGCGCGCTGCGGGACGGCGTGGGCTTTTCCCAGGGCGATTGGGTGGACGAGGCCTGCGAAATGGTGGACGTGCTCTACGCGCCGGAAAAGAACGAGTACCTGGGGCGCGTCTCGGCGCAATTGCAGGTGCAGGCGCTCCGTCCGGCGGAGGGCACGGTGGCCCTGCCCGGCGCGGACGGGCTTTTTCGGGGACTTTTGCAGGAAATGACGACCCTCGCGGCGAAATTTTCAGGAATCCGGCAAACCTTGCCGACCGTCACCCCCGCCCTGGTGCATCGCATGATGCAGGGCGGCCGGGGCGTGCTGGCGATCTGCCACGAGCGGGAGCGCGCCGCGTCCATCCTGTCGGACGGGTTGGCGGACGCGGCGATGGGCTGGGTGAAGGAGCCGCGGGCGTTCAACACCGTGCTGTGCGCGCCCGATCTGTCCCGCCTGACGGACTGCTGGCGGGAAATCGTGCTGGTCGACGGTGACCTGCTGCCCGGGGAAGCGGAGCTGATCCGCGCCCGGTGCCCGCGGGCGGCGCTGTCCGCGATGAAGCCCAACCCGGCGCTTGCGTCGCTTTTGCGGGACGTCGCCCTGCCGGACGAGCCGCTGCGCGCGCTGTACCGTCGCTTGCGCCAGGGTGGAAGCACCGCCCCGGAGGCGCTTTCCCGGGATACGGGGCTGACAGTACCGCAGGTGCTGGTCGGGCTGACCGCCTTCCGCGAGGTCGGGCTGGCGGCCTTCACCCTCGCGCCCTATACGGTGCAGCTGCTGCCTCCGGTCAGGTGTCGCATGGAGGACAGCCCGCTGATTCACTACCTTCGCGCCATGATATAAGGGCGCTACCATCCGGAAAGGAGGATGCTTTGATGAGTTATACCGCCTATGAGGCCATGCCGCTGGATCAGATGCTTGCGCGGGTGCAGAAGTACAATCCGGGCGACGGCTACAAGCTGGTGGAAAAGGCGTACCGTTTTGCGGAATCGGCCCACGCCGGGCAGAAGCGCAAGAGCGGCGAGCCGTACTTTATTCACCCCTGCTTTGTGGCGAGCATCCTCACGGAGCTGATGATCGACCCGCCGACCATTGCGGCGGGCCTGCTGCACGACACGGTGGAGGACTGCGAGGGCGTGACCCTCGACACCATCCGCGAGGAGTTCGGCGAGGAGGTCGCCCATCTGGTGGACGGCGTGACGAAGCTGAACAAGCTGGACTTCGCCGACAAGGAGGAGGCGCAGGCGGAAAGTCTGCGCAAGATGATCCTGGCGATGAGCCGGGACATCCGCGTGGTGCTCATCAAGCTGGCCGACCGGCTGCACAATATGCGCACGCTCAAATATCAAAGCCCCGCGCGGCAGGTGGCGATCTCCCGGGAGACGCTGGACATCTACGCGCCCCTGGCGCATCGGCTGGGCGTATACGCCATCAAGCAGGAGCTGGAGGATCTGTCCCTGCGTTACATCGATCCGGCGGGCTATCAAAACCTGGTGCAGAAGGTGGGCATGAAGCGCGCCGAGCGGCAGGAAAACATCCGCATGGTCATCGCCGAGCTGTCCGAAAAGTTGGACGAGCAGCACATCCATTACGACATCGACGGTCGCCCCAAGCACTTTTACTCCATCTACCGCAAGATGGTGCTGCAAAACAAGCCCTTTGACCAGATTTACGATTTGATCGCCATCCGCGTGCTGGTGGATACCGTGCAGGACTGCTATCTGGTGCTGGGCATCGTCCACACGCTGTGGAACCAGATTCCCGGCCGGTTCAAGGACTATATCTCCGTCCCCAAGGCGAATATGTACCAGTCGCTGCACACCACGGTGGTGGGCGGGCGCAAGATGCCCTTCCCCTTCGAGGTGCAGATTCGTAACTGGTAGATGCACCGTGTCGCCGAGTACGGCATC
>CAZRLM010000063.1:0-7608 GCA_964600835.1 uncultured Oscillospiraceae bacterium | reverse complement strand
CCAAATCCTGGACTGGCAGAATGAAACCCGGGACAGCAAGGAATTTGTCGACACGCTCAAAACCGACCTGTTCTCCGAGGAGGTTTTCCTCTTTACCCCCAAGGGCGACGTGATTTCCATGCCCAAGGGCGCGACGCCGCTGGACTTTGCGTACCGCATCCATTCGGCGGTGGGCAACAAGTGCGTCGGCGCGAAGGTCAACGGCAAGATCGTCCCGCTGGACACGCCCCTTGAAACCGGCGATCGGGTTGAAATCATGACCTCCGCCGCCTGCAAGGGCCCCAGCACGGACTGGCTCCGCGTCTGCCAGACGCCGCAGGCCAAGGCGAAGATTCGCCAGTTCCTCAAGCGCGAGCTGAAGGACGAGAACATTGAGCTGGGCCGCAGCATGGTGGACCGGGAGTGCCGCCGCCGGGGCGTGAGCATGAGCGATCTGCTCAAGCCCGAAAACTACGACGGCGTGCTCAAAAAGTACGGCTTCCAGGGGCTGGAGGATCTGTTCAGCTCGGTGGGCTACGGCGGCATGGCGGCGGTCTACGTCGTGACCCGGCTGATGGACGAGCAGCGCCAGCGGGAGGCCGCGCAGGCTCCCAAGCTGGACGCGCTGCCCACGCCCGAGCAGCACCGGGCCGCCGCGCCCAAGGCGAACCACGGCGTGATTCTGCTGGGCAACGAGGATATGGACATCCCCGTCCGCTTCGCCAAGTGCTGCGGGCCGGTGCCCGGGGACGATATTGTGGGCTACATTACCCGCGGCCGGGGCGTGACCATCCACAAGGCGGAGTGCGTCAACGCCCAGAGCGGGGAGAAGGAGCGCGCCGTCGCTGTCGCCTGGGCGGACAGCAGCGTCGGCTCGTTCTGCGCGTCCATCAAGGTGGTGGCCTACGATCATGTGAGCCTGCTGGGCGAAATCGCGACCTACATCGGCGAAATGAGCGTGCCGATCAAGGCCATTTCCGCTCAGGTCGATGATAAAACGCGCACGTCCACCATCCGGCTGGTGCTGGAGGTGCGCTCCCGCGACGAGATGGATCGCGTGATCAAGCAGCTGCGGAAAAAGTCGGACGTGATCGACGCGTTCCGCACGCAGGGGTAAGGCAAAGGAGAGGGAAGCAATGCGTTGTGTCGTGCAGCGGGTCACGCAGGCCAGCGTGACCACCGGCGGGGAGACCGTCGGGCAGATCGGCCCGGGGCTGATGGTGCTCATCGGCGTGGGCGCGGAGGATACGGAGCGCGACGTGCGCTATATGGCGGACAAGGTGCCTGAGCTGCGCATCTTCGAGGACGAGGCGGGCAAGATGAACCGCTCCCTGCTGGACGTGGGCGGGGCGATCCTGGCGGTGAGCCAGTTCACGCTCTACGGCGACGCGCGGGGCGGGCGCAGACCCAGCTTTATCGCCGCCGCCCGGCCGGAGCAGGCCAACGCGCTCTACGAAACGCTGGTGGCGGCCTGGCGCGAAAAGGGCGTGACGGTGGAAACGGGGCGCTTCCGCACGGAAATGCAGGTGTCCCTCGTCAACGACGGCCCTGTCACCATCCTGCTGGACAGCACCAAACTGCTGTAAGGAGGCGCGAAAGGGCATGGAGCCGGAAATCAGGCGCGTCGTGGTCGGGCCGATCGGGACGTGCTGCTATGTGCTGTCCCTGCCGGGACGGGAGGACTGCGCGGTGATCGACCCCGGCGGCGAGGCGGAGCGCGTCCGCGCCGCGACGCAGGGCCGGCAAATCGCCGCGATTCTGTTGACTCACGGCCATTTTGACCATATCGGCGCAGTCAAAGCGCTGACGTCGCCGACGACGGCGCTGCTTGTCCACGAGGCGGACGCGCCGCTGCTGGGCGACCCGGAGCAAAACGCGAGCTGGCTTGTGGGCGGGGCGGTGACCGCGCCCGCGCCGACGCGGCTTTTACGCGATGGGGATGAGATCGACTGCGCGGGGATGCGCCTGACGGTGCTGCACACGCCGGGCCATACGCCGGGCAGCGTGTGCTATCGCCTGGGGGACGCGCTGTTCACCGGCGATACGCTCTTTGACGGCGGCGGCTATGGCCGGACGGACTTGCCCGGCGGAAGCGCGGCGTCGCTCCGCGCGTCGCTGCGCCGCCTGCTGCCGGTGGCGGCGGCGTGCGCCATCTATCCGGGACACGGAGGCTGACCCATGTCGGAGATAACGCAGTATTTGACGGCCATGGAGCCGGAGCTGATGAACGTGACGCGGCTGTTCGCCATTCCCGACGGCGCGTGGGCGGAGCCGAAGCGCTTCCGCTTCACCCTGGGTGAGACGGACGGGCGCTACGTCTGCCGCTTTACCGGCGACGGACGGACGGAAACGCTGTCCGTCCCCATCCCGGAGGACGAGGACGCGCGCTTGAAGGCGCTGCACCGCAAGCGGGCGGCGCGGCGGCTGTGCAAGCAGACGCTGTACGCGCTCTGCCGGGCGCTGACGGGGATTCATCCGCCCTGGGGCAGCATGACGGGCGTGCGGCCCACGCATCTGCTCTACGAGGCGATGGCGGAGGGCCTGACGGCGGAGGAAGCGGCGGCGCGGGTCATGCGCACGTTTGACCTGACGGCGGAAAAGGCCGCGCTGCTGACAGAAATCGCGCAGGTGCAATCGCTGCTGCCGCCGCCGGACGACCGCTGGATGGACGTATATGTGGGAATTCCCTTCTGCGCCACGCGGTGCGCGTACTGCTCCTTTTCCAGCGGGGAGATTGGTCGGGGCACGCTGGTGGAGCCGTACCTGACCGCGCTGTTCCACGAGATGGAAGAGGGCGCGGCGCTTTTGAAGGCATCGGGCCGGACGCTGCGGGCGGTGTATGTGGGCGGCGGCACGCCCACCGCGTTGAGCGAGGGGCAGGTCGCCCGGCTGCTCACGCAGCTGATGCGCTGCTTCCCCGACGCGCTGGAATACACCGTGGAGGCCGGGCGGCCCGACAGCGTGACTCCTGGCAAGCTGCGGGCGATTCATGACGCGGGCGTGAAGCGGATCAGCATCAATCCGCAGACGATGAACGACCGCACGCTGGCGGTGATCGGTCGGGCGCATACCGCCGCGCAGGTGGAGGAAGCCTACGCGATGGCCCGCGCGGCGGACATTCATCATATCAACATGGACGTGATCGCGGGCCTGCCCGGCGAGAACGAGGCGGACTTTGCCCGCACGATGGACGCGGCGCTCCGCCTGCGCCCGGAAAGCCTGACCGTCCACACGCTGGCGATCAAGCGCTCCAGCCGCCTGCACCTGGAAAACGCGCCGCTGCCCGACGGGGAAACCGCCGCGGGGATGGTGCGGCAGGGACTGCAAACGGCCCGCGCGCTGGGGATGCGCCCCTACTACCTCTACCGGCAGAAGTACATGGCCGGCAATCAGGAAAACGTGGGCTACGCGCTGCCCGGCCACGCCTGCCAGTACAACGTCGACATCATGGAGGAAACGACGCATATCCTGGCCATGGGCGCGGGCGGCATCTCGAAGCGGGTGTACCCGGAGGAGGGGCGCATCGGCCGCGCGCCCAACGTGAGCAACATCGAGCAGTACATCGAGCGGGTGGACGAAATGCTTGCGCGCAAGCGCGCGCTGTTCCTGGACGGGGAGGCACGGTAAAATTTCCGCCGCGGGGGAATGCTTGCATTGTGTCCGCAATACTGGTACAATAGGGGAAGCGCCCCGCAAGGCGCGAAAGGAGCGAAACGAGATGGCACAGAATCCTGTTTTTGTGATTACCATGGCTGACGGCCGGGAGATGAAGGGCGAGCTGTACCCGGAAATCGCGCCCCAGTCCGTGGGCAACTTTGTGGCGCTGGCCAACAGCGGCTTCTATGACGGGCTGATCTTCCACAGGGTGATCCCCGGCTTCATGATCCAGGGCGGCGACCCCAAGGGCACCGGCATGGGTGGCCCCGGCTACCGCATCAAGGGCGAGTTTGCGATGAATGGCGTTCAAAATCCGCTCAAGCACACCTACGGCGTGCTGTCGATGGCCCGCAGCATGATGCCCGACTCCGCCGGCAGCCAGTTCTTCATCATGACCAGCGACAGCCCCCATCTGGACGGCCAGTACGCGGCCTTCGGCAAGGTGCTCAGCGGCATGGAGGTGGCGGACGCGATTGTGTCCGTGCGCCGCGACCGCAGCGACAAGCCCCTGGAGCCGCAGGTGATGAAGTCCATCCGGGTGGAGACCTTCGGGCAGGAGTACCCCTTCGATCAGATGTGATGATGGCGGCGCGGGCTGGCGGATGAACGCCGCCTGCGCCTTTTTGAAATCAGGGAGAGGGGAGCGCCGATGGAGAAGCAGAAAACAACCGTCCGCGTGGCGGGGCGGGAGTATACCCTCGTGTCCTCCGACCAGCCCGAGTATATCGCCCGGGTCGCCTCGTATGTGGATCGCAAGATCAGCGAAACCGCCTTTGCGGCGCGGCTGCCGGTGGAAAAGGCCGCCGTGCTCACGGCCATCAACATCGCCGACGAGCTGATGAAGAGCCATGACGAGAACACCCGGCTGCGCAGGGAGCTGACGCTTCTGCGCCGGGAGGAGAAGGAGTAACGATGGAAAACCTTGCGCCGGCAGGAAACCGGGAAGCGCTGGAAAGCGCCGTTGCCGCGGGAGCGGACGCGGTCTATTTGGGCTACGCGGCTTTCAGCGCCCGGGCCGGCGCGGGCAACTTCGATGAAGCGCAGCTGCGGGAGGCCGTTGCCTACGCGCATCTGCATCATGTCCGCGTGCACGTCACCGTCAACACCCTCGTCAAGGACAGCGAGCTGCCCCGGGTGACGGAGGTGCTGCGGTTGATGAACGCCATCCCGGTGGACGCGATTCTCGTGCAGGATCTGGGCGTGCTCCGCCTGGCGCGCCGCCTGTTCCCGGGTCTGCCGGTGCACGCCAGCACGCAGATGGCGATCCACAACGCCGCCGGGGCGCGTTGGTGCGCCGCGCAGGGCATGACCCGCGTGGTGCTGGCCCGGGAATGCGGCATGGAGGAGATTCGCCGCTGCTGCCGGGAAAACGTTGAGATCGAGGTATTCGGCCACGGCGCGCAGTGCGTGGCCGTCAGCGGCGAGTGCCTGTTCTCCTCCATGCTGGGGGAGCGCAGCGGCAACCGCGGCCGGTGCGCTCAGCCCTGCCGCCTGCCCTACGCCTTCCGGGACAAGACCGCCGCGTGGCTTTCCCCGCGGGACGTGTGCCTCTGGGACGACCTGCCCGCGCTGGCGGAGGCGGGGGTTGCGTCCCTCAAGTTAGAGGGGCGGCTGAAGCGCCCGGAGTACGTCGCGACGGTGACGGCGAGCTATCGCCGCGCTTTGGACGCGCTGGATGCGGGGCGCTTTCGCCCGGCGGACGAAAACGAGCGGCGCGACCTGCTCCAATGCTTCCAGCGGGGCGGCTTCATGCGCGGCTACGCGATGGGCGCGCAGGACGCGGGCGTGATCTGCCCCGACCGGGTCAACCACGGCGGCGTGCGGATCGGGCAGGTCGAGGCGGCGATGGGCGGGTTCGCCCGGGTGCGCCTGACGCTGCCGCTCCACGACGGGGACGAGCTGCAATATCGCGGCCCGCTGGGCGACCGGGAGATGATCTACGCGGGCAGGGAAACCCCGGCGGATCAAATCGCCGTGGTGCGGCTTCGCCCCGGGCTGCGCGTGCAGGCGGGGGACGAGGTCGTCCGCCTGACGGACAGCGAGCAGCTCTCCCGGGCGCGGGCGATGGCCGCGCCGCCGATTCCGGCGGACATGGCGCTGATCGCCTTGCCCGGTGAACCGATGAGGCTGCGGGCGACCGACGGCGAGAGCGCCGTGGAGGCCGTCGGGGAGATTGTCGCCCCGGCGCGGAGCCGGGCGCTGACCGCCGAGGAGGCGCGGCGCAGCCTGGAAAAGACGGGCGATACGCCCTTTTGCCTCCGGGAATGCCGGGTGGAGACGGCAGGCGCGTTCGTGCCCGTGTCCGCGCTCAACGCGCTGCGCCGGGAGGCGCTGGCGCATCTGGCGCAGGCGAGAACGGCGGCCTTCGGGCGGAAGCCGGGGCCTGAAAACGCGCCGGACGAGGCGGCGCTGCCCGCGCGGGCGCTGCCGGACATGGCGGCGTTCCGCACACCGGCTCAGTGCCGGGCGGTCATGCGCGACGGGCTGCGGCTGATCTGGGAGCCGGAGGACTACCGGGAAGCGGCGCTGGAAGAAGGTCTTGCCGAGCTGCCGCAGGGCGTGTGGCTGGCGCTGCCCACCGTGTGCGAGCAGGCGACGCTGGAGGCGCTGAACGCGTTCGCGGCGCGCCACCGGAATCGCCTGGGCGGCGTGGTGCTGGGCAGCGTGGGGCAGCTGGGTCTGACGTGGCCCGTGCCCATGGGCGCGGGGAGCGGCGTGCCGGTGATGAACCGCCTGGCGGCATTGACGCTGCTGGAGGCGGGGTGCGACTTTGTCACCGCGTCGGAGGAGTTGACCGGCGTGGAGCTGGAAACGCTGATGGCGGGCGACCCGCCGATCGTCGTACCCGCCTACGGGCGGACGCGGCTGATGCTGCTGACCCATTGCCCGGCGCGAACCTATCTCCATTTGACGCGGGGGCACGCGCAGTGCCGGTTGTGCGACGCGGGCGATCCGGACGCGCTCCTTGGTCGGTGCCTGACCGACCGGCGGGGCGCGAAATATCCGCTGCTGCGCGTTCGTCTGCCGGAGGGCTGCCGGGTGGCGCTGATGAACAGCGCGCCCACGGACAACCTTTCCCGAGTGCGCCGCGCGGGCTGGCCGGCGCTGATCCGGCTGACGACGGAGGACAAGCGATCAACCGGCGGGGAAACGACCGCCGGCCACTGGGCGCGCCCGGTGGAGTGACGGCCCCAGGCGGGGCGGGAGATTATCATGATTAAGGAACGAACGCTGCGGGTACTGGAGTTCACCAAGATCCGCGAAATGCTGGCGGAAAAGGCGCTGACGGAGCTGGGGGCGGAACGCTGCCGCACCCTCAAGCCCACGGACAACCTGCCGCAAATCCTCCAATGGCAGCAGGAGACCGAGGAAGCGACGGTCGTGCTGCAATACCTGGGCGGTCATCCGATGGTCGCCTTTGCGGACGTGCGCCCGGCGCTGGCGATGAGCGATAAGGGCGCGACGCTTTCGCCCAAGGCGCTGCTCAGCGTGGCGGAGCTGCTGCGCGCCTCCCGCGCGGCGCGGGACGCGCTGATCACCGACCGGGACAACACGCCGCTCCTGACGGAAAAGGCGCAGGGGCTTGCGTCGCTGCGCAATCTGGAACAGGACATCACCGACGCGATCATCTCCGAGGACGAAATCGCCGACCGGGCGTCCTCCGAGCTGATGAACATCCGCCGCCACCTGCGCGGCGCGACCGAGCGGATCAAGGAACGCCTGAACCAGATGATCCATTCCGCCGCGTTTCAGAAGTATTTGCAGGATCCGATCATCACCGTGCGCAACAACCGCTATGTCCTGCCGGTGCGCGCTGAGTACCGGCAGAACGTGCCCGGTCTGGTGCACGACCAGTCCACCTCCGGCGCGACGCTGTTTATCGAGCCGATGGCCGCGGTGGAAATGGGCAACGAGCTGAAACAGTGGGAGCTGAAGGAGCAGCAGGAGATCGAGCGCATCCTGGCGGCGCTC
>CAZRLM010000062.1:0-15180 GCA_964600835.1 uncultured Oscillospiraceae bacterium | reverse complement strand
GGCTGCGGCAAAACCACGCTGGCGCGCTGCATCATGCGGATGTATGAGCCGGACGCGGGCGAGATCATCTTCGACGGCGAGGATGTGGCGCACAGGAAGGACAAGGCGCTCAAGGGCTTCCGCCCGAAAATTTCAATGATCTTCCAGGATCCCTTTTCCTCACTGGATCCCCGTCAAAGTGCGGGCGCGATCGTCGGCGAGTCCCTGCTGATCCATCATCTGGTGAAGAACCACGCCGAATACGAGCAGCGCGTGGACGATCTGTTCCGCAAGGTCGGCCTGGATCCGGCGCTGAAGGATCGGGTGGCGCACGAGTTTTCCGGCGGACAGCGCCAGCGCATCGGCATTGCCCGGGCGCTCAGTTCCAATCCGCAGATGATCATCTGCGACGAGCCGATTTCCGCGCTGGATGTGTCCATTCAGGCACAGATCATCAACCTGCTGGAGGACATTCAGGCCGAGACGGGCATCAGCTATATCTTCATCGCGCACGATCTGGCCGTTGTCAAGCATATCTCCGACCGCATCCTGGTGATGTACCTGGGGCGCGTGATGGAGATCGCCGACTGTGAGGAGCTGTATGAGCATCCGCTGCATCCCTACACGCAGGCGCTGCTCTCCGCCATTCCGGTGGCCGACCCGGTGATCGAGGAAAGCCGCCGGGAAGTGACCGTGCAGGGCGAGGTGCCCAGCATTCTCAAAAGACCCTCCGGCTGCCCGTTCCAGAACCGCTGCCCGCAGTGCACCGAGCGCTGCAAGCAGGAAACGCCCGCCCTGCATGAGGCGTCAAATGGTCACATGGTCGCCTGCCACTTGTACTGACATCCCGATGACATCCTGCGCCTGCTAAAGCGCAGATGATCATAGACGCGCAGGCAAAGCTGCGCCACATCAAAAAAGGAGGAACCCCACATGAAAAAACTGTTGTCTCTGCTGCTGGCTGTCGCCATGCTGGCGTCGTTGGCAACCACCGCGCTCGCCGAAGACGAACAGCCCGTTTACGGCGGCGTCCTCACCCTGAATAGCATGGAATACTCCACGTTCTTCCTGCCCTTCTCCTCCACGACCTCCGACCGCTTCAACGCCGCGCCCGCCCTGGAGTCGCTGGGCCGCGTGAATCCCGAGACCGGCGTCACTGAGGGCTGGCTGGCCGAGTCCCTTGATGTGGATCCGGAAGCGCTGACGCTGACGATTAAGGTGCGTCAGGGCGTCAAGTTCTCCGACGGCACCGATCTGAACGCCGCCGCCGTGGTGTGGAACTTCGACAAGATGGCCGAGTTTGGCAAGAACTCCGAGCTTGGCTCCGCCTCCTCCTATGAGGCCACCGACGACTACACCGTCGTGATGCACTTCGACGCGTGGGCCAATAACTGGGTCGACGTGATCGGCGAAGTGCGCATTTACTGCCCCGCCGCCTTTGAAACCAACGGCGCGGACTGGGCCGCCGTGAACCCCGTCGGCACCGGCCCCTTCGTGCTGAAGGAGTTCGCGCAGGATTCTCAGATTGTTTACGTCAAGAACGAGAACTACTGGCGCGAGGGCGAGCCGTATCTGGACGGCATCACCATTAAGTTCATCTCCGACCCGATCACCCAGACGGCCGCTTTCATGAACAATGAGCTGGACGTGCTGCATTCCCCAAACAGCACCGCTCAGGAGCAGCTGAACAGCCAGTACCCCAACATTGCCGGCAACGCGCCCGACCTGTGCGGCCTGACCTACATGATGTTCTGCTCCGGCGACGAGAACTCGCCCTTCTATGACGTGCGCGTTCGCCAGGCCGTGCTGCACTGCATCGATTGGGACGACATGGCGCTGGTGCTCGGCGGCGAGCTGGGTCATCCCACGCCCCTGTTCGCGGTTCCCGGTTCCTGGGCGTATGACGAGTCCGTCGAGCTGTATTCCTACGATCTGGACGAGGCCAAGCGTCTGCTGACGGAGGCCGGCTATCCCAACGGCTTCGACACGACCATCACCATCAACGACAGCAACGAGGCGATTGCGCAGGGCGCGGTCGTGTTGCAGGCCTATATGTCCACCATCGGCATCAATGCGCAGGTGAAGCAGCTGACCAGCGCGGACTTCAACGCGCAGAAGGCCGAGGGCACCTATGACCTGGGCGTGATGATCAACGGCGGCTCCTCCAAGAAGGACTTCACCGCGAACTACATCCGCCTGTATTCCTCCGAGGGCGTCAACTACAAGAACATGATGGCCAAGCCCGCCGATTACGAGGAAGCCCTGTTCGGCGCCCGCTCCGCGACCACGCAGGAGGAGAAGGAAACCAAGCTGAAGGCCGCCGCCCGGATGCTGGCCCATGACTACGCGCTGGTTGTGTCCCTGTGCTACACCACGCCCATCGCCTATGGCCATGAGAACGTGCACGACACCGGCATCAGCGTGACCACGGCCGAGTCCTGGACGCCCGAGCGCGCCTGGAAGAACTGATCTCTATCTCTTTTCGGAGAGGGCGCGAACCCCGCGCTCTCCCCGGCTTCATGAAGCCGTTTGGCGCGCGAGCCAGATTGCTTCCTTTATCGCGGCATCGTTTCTGCCAGAAATGAAAGCGGCGCGGCGTCCATCGCCACGCAAAGGAGGAATCGCATGGAGTATCTGATGAAGCCCCAGCTCGGCGTCCATTCAGACGATCCGGACGAATACCTGCAATATCTGCGGCAGATGAACATCACCCATTGCTTCGTCATGTTCAGCAACGAGCATTCCAATTATGAGGATGTAAACCATGCGCTGGACAGGATTCGCGCCGCGGGGCTGACGGTAGACGACGCGGGCAACGCCTTCCTCTACAAGCATCCGGCCATTCATCTGGGCCTGCCGGATCGCGACCTGTGGATTGAGCGTTACAACGCGCTGAATCGGATACTCGGGCAGGCCGGCGTGCCGTGCGGCTATATCGGCAACAGCCGCGTATCCCACACGGGCTACTTCGCGTCGGAGGCCACCCACCATGCGCCCGGTCGCACCGTGGACATGGACGAGATCCTCCGCCGCGGCCCTGCCTTCGAGAAGGTGGTCGAGGAAGCGGAGCTGTGGGAATACTTCGACTATTTCCTGAAGGCGGCGCTGCCGGTGGCGCATGAAAACGGGATGCGGCTGTCCGTGCATCCCAGCGACCCGCCGTATCCCATGTACGAGGGCTATGCCAGCCTGATGCACAACAGCGATTGCTTCCGCAAGGCCTTTGCCATGGCGGACGCCATCGTTCCCGGCGTGCTGGGCATGAAGTTCTGCTGCGGCTGCTGGTTGGAGGGCGGCTCGGCCTTCGGCGACATTCTGGCCGACCTGCGGGAGTTCGTCCGGGCCAGGCGGGTCACGACCGTCCACTTCCGCAATGTCAGCAGCCCGCTGCCCTGCTTTAGCGAAACGCTCTGCGAGGACGGCTACATGGACATGACCCGTGTCATGCGCCTGCTGGTGGAGGAGAAGTACGACCAGGCCATCTATGTGGATCATGTGTTCCAGACCGCTCCCGAAACGGGCGGCGATCTGGCGGCCTTTGCCTACGCCACCGGTTATATGAAAGGGCTGATGCACATGGCCTGCAGCGATCAGCAACAACCGCATAACGGATGAAGGGATGGGTGAAATATGTTCCTGCCTCAGGGCATTGTAATTCCGGTCATCACCCCGGTCGATGGGGACGGGCGGTTCAACGAGCCGGTGTACCGTCAGCTGATTGACTTCTGGGCCGATAACGGCATTGACGGCGTGTTCCCCTTTGGCACCACGGGCGAGTTTTACGCCTTCACCGACGACGAATACCGCCATGTGCTGGAGGTGACGAAGGACGCCGTCCGCGGCCGCATGGCGATTTACGCCGGTGCGAACCACATCACCACCGCCGGCGTGATCCGCATTGCCCGCATCGCGGAGGAGGTTGGCGTGGACGCGCTGAGCGTGCTGACCCCCATGTTCATCAGCCAGACGCAGGAGGAGCTGAAGGACTACTATCGCAGCATTGCCGAAGCGACGGCGCTGCCGATTGTGATCTACAACAACAAGCCCAAAACGAACGTGGGCGTCGATCCCCGGACGGTGGCGGAGCTGGCACGAATTCCGAACATTGTCGCCGTGAAGGACTCCACCGGCGATATGACGAATACCGAGGAATATCTCCGGCTGACGCGGCATATGCCGGACTTCCGCGTCATGGTGGGTCGCGACACGCTGATTTACGCCGGGCTGTGCTATGGCGCGGCGGGCGCGATCGCGTCCTGCGCCAACGTCGCCCCGGCGCTGCCGGTGGAGATCTACCGCGCGTTCCAATCGGGCGACCACGCGGGCGCGCGGGAAGCTCAGTTCAAGCTCTCCGAGCTGCGCGTCAATATGAGCCTGGGCACCTTCCCGGTGGTCATCAAAGAAGGCCTTCGGATGCTGGGCTATGATGTGGGCGACTGCATCCGTCCCATCGCGCCCCTGTCCGAACCGGCGCGGCAAAAGCTGCGTCAGGTGCTGGTAAACATCGGTTCCCTGAGCGCGTGACGTGTATCCGCATTTTCCGCGGCGCACATAAATGAAACAGCATGACGAAGGAGGAATCATCATGAATATTGGATTTATCGGTCTGGGCGTGATGGGCAAGCCCATGGCGAAGAACCTGTTGAAGGCCGGTTACACCGTCTATGCCTACGACGTGGTGGCGGCCAATGTGCACAGCGTCGTCGAGGCGGGCGCGGTGGCCTGCGCTTCCATCAAGGAGGTGTGCGAGCACTGCAAGGACATCATCACCATGCTGCCCAACAGCCCCCACGTCCGCACGGTGGCGCTGGGCGAGGACGGCATCGCCGAAAACGCGTCGGAGGGCACGCTGGTGATCGACATGAGCTCCATCGCGCCCGGCGCGAGCAAGGAAATCTGCGCCGCGCTGCTGCAAAAGGGCATCCACATGGTGGATGCGCCCGTGTCCGGCGGCGAGCCTAAGGCGGTCGACGGCACGCTGGCGATCATGGTGGGCGGCGAGCAGGCGGACTTTGAGCGTGCGCTGCCCCTGTTCAAGGTGATGGGTTCGTCCTACAACCTGATCGGCACCATCGGCAGCGGCAACACCTGCAAGCTGGCGAACCAGGTGATCGTGGCGGTGAACATCGCCGCCCTGAGCGAGGGCCTCATGCTTGCCAAGCGCGCCGGCGCGGATCCCGAAAAGGTGTTCGAGGGCATTCGCGGCGGCCTGGCCGGCTCCACGGTCATGAACGCGAAAGCGCCGATGATCCTGTCGCACGACTTCAAGCCTGGTTTCCGCATCGACCTGCATATCAAGGATCTGAACAACGCGCTGGAAACCGGCGTGCAGTTCGGCGCGCCGCTGCCGCTGACCACGCTGGTGCAGGACGTATTGAAGGGCCTGACCGCCGACGGCTGCGGGAGCGACGACCACAGCGCGATTGCCAAATACTATGAAAAGCTGACCGGCACTTCCCTTGAGCAGTAACGCGGCTCCTTTTGATTTGACCTCTTTTGAGGGGCGGGCATTCGCTGATGTCCGCCCCTTTTGACCATCAACAAGCGAGGTGCGACAATGAACGAACTGGATCAACGCCTGATTGAGGTGACGCCTTCCCCGCGTCAGCTGCATTTACAGGAAATGGAATTCTACGCCTTTGTACATTTCACCGTGAATACCTTCACGGACAGGGAGTGGGGCGACGGCACGGAAAGCCCAGCGCTGTTCAATCCGACGCGGATGGATGCCGATCAGTGGGTGAGCGCCGTCCAGGACGCGGGCATGAAGGGGCTGATCCTCACCTGCAAGCATCACGACGGCTTCTGCCTCTGGCCCAGCCGGTATACTGATCACACGATTGCCGCCAGCCCCTACAAGGACGGCAGGGGCGACATTGTGGGCGAGGTGGCCGCGGCCTGCCGCAGGCACGGCATCGCGTTTGGCGTGTACCTGTCTCCGTGGGATCGCCACGAACCGCGCTATGGTACCGGAAAATCCTACGATGATTTCTTCGTGGCCCAGCTGACCGAGCTGCTGACCTGGTATGGAAAAATATTCTCCGTCTGGTTCGACGGCGCGTGCGGAGAGGGGCCGAACGGCAAAAAACAGCATTACGACTGGGAGCGTTATTATGCCACAATCCGCAGCTTGCAGCCGGACGCGTGCATTCACGTCTGCGGGCCGGACATTCGCTGGTGCGGCAATGAGGCGGGCGACACGCGTGAGGCGGAATGGAGCGTGGTTCCGCGGCGCACGGTGGACACGGAGAAGGTCGCCTCCGCCAGCCAACAGTCGGACGACGCGGATTTCCGTCAGCGTACCATCCGTGCGCAGGATCGCGACCTGGGCAGCCGGGAGGCGCTGAAAAACGAGAAAGACCTCATCTGGTATCCCGCCGAGGTGAACACCTCCATCCGCCCCGGCTGGTTCTGGCACGAGGACGAAAACGATCAGGTGCGTCCGCTTGACAAGCTCATCGACATCTACGAGAAATCCGTAGGCGGCAACGCCACGTTCCTGCTCAACATCCCGCCCACGAGGGAGGGTCTGTTCCACGAAAACGACGTGGCCCGGCTGTGCGAATTTGGCCAATACCTGTTGGAGAGCTATCAAACCAACCTGGCCGACAGCGCCGCGCTGTCCGCGTCGCCAGCCGCGCCCGGGCATGACGTCCATTGCGGTCGAACGAACGATGAGTCCTACTATCTGCCTGCCGAGGCGAACGGCCGGGCCGAAATCATCCTGCGCTGGCAGGACGCGCGGACGATCCGACGGGTTGTCCTGATGGAGCAGCTCCGGTGCAGCCAGCGGGTCGAGCGCTTTGCGATCGACGTCATGCAGGACGGCGCATGGCGGCAGGCGGCGGAGGGTACCGTGATCGGGCATAAGCGCATCGTCGTCCTGACGGACGTGCGCACGTCCGCGCTCCGCGTCCGGATCACCGACGCGCGCGTCGCGCCGACGCTCCGGTTTATCGGGGTCTATTGACGGGCAGGGGAGAGCCTATCAGAACAAATCGAGCGTGTTGTCCAGGTAGATTTCCTCCCGGACGCGAAGCTGGTATTCCGGCTTTGTCAGATAATAGAGCAGAAATTCCAGCACGAGCGCGCTGCCCAGGCTGCGGCCTTCGATTTTGAACTGGGAAAAGCCCATCGGCAGGTAGGTGTTCACGATGTCGCCGATGCCGATGAAGCCCGGGTTTTCCATCGCCTTGGAGAAGCGGTAGCCGCCGCTCGCGTCGGGCGCGGCGCAGCGGTGCTCGGGGCCTGGCTCGCCCAGAGCCTTTCGACTGACGGCCTCGTAGCAGCGCTTTCTGTCCGGACAGCCGAACCAGCAGCACTCGTTGCACAGAAACTCGATCTTCTCCTTCAGCGGCTCGGGCAGCGCGTTCAGCTGATCGAAGGCTTTGTTCAGCCGGAAGTCCGGCACCACGAAGCGGAATTCGTCCCGCGTCGCCTCGCGCGTCAGCTGCGAAAATTCCCTCAGCACCTTGGTGGTGGAGGAAACAAGGTAAAGCTCCGGATAGTTCCGCTGAAGGTGCTCGCGCAGCAGCTCCGAGTGGACGATCACGCCGTTTTGGGGCGCTGCGCTTTCCGCGAACAGCCGACAGAGCGCGTTGCACTTCCGGTCGGATAAATGCTCCGGCCGCAGAAGGGAGTTGCTGAACGTCAGCCGCGCGGAAACGCCATATTCCCGCGTTAGCGCCAGCGCCTCCCGCGGGTCGCAGGCGGCGGTTTCGAGGCGGCCTCCGCCCCAGATGCAGTCCGACGGCGCGCCGTAGACGGAGCCGATCTCGCACCAGTCGTAGAAATACGCCCGATGCGTGCGGAACAGCGGTAGAAACAGCCGGTACAGCTCGTAAAACTCAAACAGACCGGGCAGATGGTAAAAGGCAACGCGATGATTCATACCGATCACTCGAAATCCTTCCATAATTCAGGGGCGCGTGGCCCGCGCTTTCGGCAAAAGTATACCATTTCCGCTTTTTTCGATCAAGAGAAACCAAAATTCGTGAAATTTCCTCTTTACAAATCGGGCCGGATGTGCTAAAATCACCGATGGTTCATAGCGCGGTTCCTTTAATGGCAGTCCAGAGAGGCTGACAAGGCAAAGCGTCAGATACCGTTGAAAGCGAGCGCTTTTCCCTGCCGAGTCCAGGGGAAAGCGTTTTTTGTTGCGAGCATTCGGAGGTGCGTATGGCTATGGCAGGAGGAATTCCCAAGGCGCGGCTGATGGACGGCGAGACCATGCAGCGCGTTTTGACCCGCATGGCGCATGAGATGATGGAGCAGCTGGAGCCGATCACCGACGTGGTGCTGGTGGGCATCCGCCGCCGGGGCGTGCCGCTGGCGCACCGCCTGGCGGACATCATCGAGAAGTATGAAAACGTGCATCTGCCCGTGGCGGAGGTGGACATCGCCCAGTACCGCGACGACCTGGCGGACGACCGGCAGCAAATCGTGTCCGCCGCGCTGCCGCTGGACGTGACCGGCCGCACCGTGGTGCTGGTGGACGACGTGCTCTGCACCGGGCGGACCGTCCGCGCGGCGATGGAGGCGATCCTGTCCCAGGGGCGCGCGGCCCGCATCCGCCTGGCGGTGCTGGTCGACCGCGGCCACCGGGAGCTGCCCATCCGCCCCGACTTTGTGGGCAAGAACGTCCCCACTTCCCAGCAGGAGCGGATCGGCGTGCAGGTGGAGGAGATCGACGGCGGGGACGGCGTGGCCCTGTACAGCGTTCGCTGACGGTGCCTGCTGATTCCCGGCAGAAGCCGGAATGATTGCGGCGATTCCCGGCACGAGCCGGAAATCATAGAGGGGGATGGCGGCGCGAAACGGCGCGCCGCCGCCCTGCGGAACCATATGGAAGGAAAGGAAGGATTCCCGCATGACCAATCAGAAGATGAATCCGGGAAAGTTTGCGATTCTGGGCTTTCAGCACGTTTTCGCGATGTTCGGCGCGACGGTGCTGGTGCCGATCCTGACCGGGCTGCCGGTCAGCGCGACGCTGCTGTTCGCCGGTCTGGGCACGCTGCTGTTCCACCTGATCACCGGGCGGAAGATTCCCGCGTTCCTCGGCTCCTCCTTCGCGTTTCTGGGCGGATACGCGGCGGTGAAAACCGCGGTGGAGGGCTTTAATGCCGAAGCCACCGCGAACCTGAACTGGATTCCCTACGCGGGCGTGGGCGTGATGTGCGCCGGACTGCTCTATGTGGTGGTCAGCCTGCTGTTCCGGGCCTTCGGCGCGCAGCGGGTCATGCGGTTCTTCCCGCCGATCGTGACGGGGCCGATCATCATCTGCATCGGCATCACGCTGGCGAACAGCGCCATCAACAACTGCACCACGAACTGGTGGATCGCGCTGGTGGCCATCGTGACGGTCATTGCGTGCAACATCTGGGGCAAGGGCATGATCAAGATCATCCCGATCCTGGCGGGCGTGATCGTCAGCTATGTGGTGGCGGCAATCTTCGGCCAGCTGGATCCGGCCAAGGTGCAGGCCATTGCCGACGCGCCCTGGATCGCGCTGCCCTTCAAGATGGAGGACACCGTGTTCTCCCTGTTTGGCAACACCAACGGCGATTTGCTGATCAGCGCCATCGTGTCGATGATGCCCATCGCCCTGGCGACGATGGTGGAGCACATCGGCGATATGTGCGCGATCTCCTCCACGGTGGAAAAGGACTTCATCTCCGACCCCGGCCTGCACCGCTCCCTGCTGGGCGATGGCCTGGCGACCGTGCTGGCCTCGATGTTCGGCGCGCCCGCGAACACGACCTACGGCGAGAACACCGGCGTGCTGGCTCTGACCAAGGTCTATGACCCGAAGGTGGTTCGCCTGGCGGCGATCATCGCGGTGGTGTTCAGCTTCTGCCCGAAGATTTCCGCGCTGATCTCCTGTATGCCGGACGCGACCATCGGCGGCGTGAGCCTCATCCTCTACGGCATGATCTCCGCGGTCGGCGTGCGTAACGTGGTGGAGAATCAGGTGGACTTCACCAAGAGCCGCAACGTCATCATCGCGGCGCTGATCATGTCCCTGGCGCTGGGCATCAGCTTCTCCAGCGCGGGCAGCATTGCCTTCACCGTGTTCGGCGTGAACATCAGCCTGTCCGGCCTGGCCGTCGCCGCCATTGTGGGCATCCTGCTCAACGCGATTCTGCCCGGCAACGACTACAAGTTCGGCGCCAACGCGCAGGGCGACAAGTCGGTCAACTTCAAGGTGTAATTTGGAATGATTCATGAAGGGGGGAGCCGCCTGCGGCGGTTTCCTCTTTTTTTGCTCCTCATTTTCACGCGGGAAAAGCGCGTTCGGCGCGAAATTTTGCTTGTCTTTTGCCGATAGATGTGGTATGATAATCCTGTTGATACTCAAGGAGGTTATCGTATGGCTGTTTTGAATGTGATTCTTTCCGTTGTGCTGATTCTCGCGGCGCTGTTCATGATCGTGACCGTGCTGCTGCAGAGCAGCAACGTTCGCGGCCTGGGCGCCGTTGCCGGTCAGATGGACAGCTATTTCAGCAAGAACAAGGCCAAGACGGTGGAAGCCAAGCTGGCCATGGGCACAAAGATTGCCGCGGCGGTGTTTGTGGTGCTGTCGCTGGTGATGCTGCTGCTGGACTGATCCGCTGCGCAAAGCGCCTGACGGGCGTGAAAGGCGTTTGTGCCTGACCTGCTCCGGAATGGCTGACTTTCCGACACGCTGAAGCGGTACGCGCGCAATGCGTACCGCTTTTGCCGTACACAAAACCCCGTGGAGCGTAACGCTCCGCGGGGTTTTGCGCTGCCATGACCAGGCTTTATTCGCGCATTTGGCGCAGAATGGCGGAAAAGACAAGGCAGACCGCCACGCCCACAAAGCCGAGCAGGAGCAGCAGCAGCGCCGCGCCGGAGCCTTTCCCCACGCCCAGCAGGCGAACCAGCAGCCCGTCCGGGGACGCGGCGGCCATCAGCGGCTCAAACACCTTGTCCACCATCAGCCCGCCAAGGAAAAAGCCCAGCGGAATGGTGAAAAATTGCAGCGTATTCCGGCAGGAAAAGACCCGCCCCTGCATCTCGACCGGAATCGTCGTGCGGAAGATCACGTCCAGGTTGGCGTTCAGGATCGGAATCGTGATCCAGCCCAGCAGGCTGCCGACGTACCAGTAAATCGGCGTATGCCCCAGCGCCAGCAGAAAGTTCTCCGTTCCCAGGGAAATGAGCAGCGCCAGGCAGATGGCGCGGACGCGGTTCTTCGGCGCGGGCGAAAGCGTTACCAGCACGCTGCCAAGCAGCGTCGCCACGCCCGCCAACCCGTTGACCAGCCCCAGCACCGTTTCGCCGCCGTTTTCTCGCGGCAGAATCAGCGCGGGCAGCGCCGCGTCAAAGGCGGAGGCAACCAGGTTGACAAAGGCGAGGAACAGGATCAGCGTCAGAATCAGCCGGTGCGATTTCAGCCAGCGCAGTCCGCTACGGGCCGCCACAAGCAGCGGCTCCTTTGGCTGATCGGAATGCGGCGCGTCCGGAATGCGGATGAAGAATAACAGCACCGTGAACGCCACCGCGAAGGTGATCAGATCGACCGCGACCACCAGCGTTACGCCGGAAAACGCGTACAGCATCGAGGCAAACACCGGGGTCAGGATGGCCGTCAGCGAGCCGGAGAACGACCGCAGACCCGAGGTGCGCTGATACTCCTCCGGCGGGATGAGCAGCGACGCGGCCACGTCCGACGCGGGCTGCTGGACGGTGTTCATCAGCCCGGTGATCGCGTTCAGCGCGTACATATGCCAGGGGGCCAGCAGGTCGAGCTTGAGCAGCACGAGCACCGCGGTGGTGCACAGCGCCGCCAGCGCGTCGCATACGAGCATTGTTTTCCGCTTGTCCCAGCGGTCGCTCAGCGCGCCGGCGAAGATGCTCATCAGCACATACGGCGCGTAGGAGCACACGGACAGCAGCGCGGTTTCCAGCGCGGAGCCGGTCTTTTGGTAAAGCCAGAGCACCAGCGCGTAGCCCGTCATGGCGCTGCCAAGCCCGGACAGCGCCTGCGTGCTCCACAGCAGCAGGTAGGATCTCATGGATTTCGTTTTCATGTTGACTTTGCTCCTTTGATTGATTTTCAGGGGAAACAATCAAATCGGCAAAGCCCGAGGACGTTCTTCGTCCCTCCGTGCGTCGTCCTCAGGCCCTGCACGGAGCGACGGCGATGGCCAGCAGCAAGGCTCTCACTTCCTTATTCAAGGGTTGAGAATAGTATAGCATCACCCGGCGATGCTGTAAAGGGTCGCCTAAGCGACGCGTCCCGACGAAAAAGAAGAAAGAATTTGATTGATTCGACACGTTTCGACAAAAGCAGTCTTTCTTTTCCGTTGCCCTTTCGGCACGATGCGACTATAATAGGCTCATCAGCGGAAAACCCCCGTCCATGCGACGGCGGAGGCGGTTTTCCGCGGCGAAGAAGGAGGATTTTTCATGGAAAATCAGACCATTTTGACGCTTCGGGAGGCGCTGGCGGAGGCGTACGAGCAGCAGGATCAGGCGCTGGCGGAGGCGATCAGCCGCCAAATCGACCAGCTGACAATGGAGAAAGTGTCCCATCTGTAAACGACGATTGCGCAACGCGAGGGGAAGTGGTATAATAAAGCAAATTGCGACACCTGGAGAGAAAGGAACGGTTTCCATGACGGCGGAGATCAAAAAGCAGGCCAAGGAATGGCTCCTGATTACGCTGGGAACGCTGCTGGTGGCGTCGGGCGTGTACTTCTTCAAGTTCCCGAACAACTTCTCCACCGGCGGCGTGAGCGGCCTCGCGGTGATCCTGGCGCGGTATTTCCCGAACATCACCCAGGGCGACTTTGTGCTGGTGATCAACGTGCTGCTGCTGCTGATTGGATTTATTGTCTTTGGCAGGAGCTTCGGCGTGCGTACGGCCTATTGCAGCCTGCTGATGAGCGGATTCATCTGGGTGCTGGAGCGCGTGCTGCCCCTGACCCATCCCATGACCAGCCAGCCGCTGATGGAGTTGATCTTTGCCGTGTCGCTGCCGGCGGTTGGTTCGGCGATTCTTTTTAACCTTGACGCGTCCTCCGGCGGCACGGATATTGTGGCGATGCTGCTGCGCAAGTACACGTCATTGAACATTGGCAACGCGCTGATGGCCAGCGACTGCGTGATCACGGTGATGGCGTGCGTCGCCTTCGGGATGGAGACGGGCTTGTTTTCCGTCCTTGGCCTTTTGATGAAGTGCCTGCTGGTGGACATGGTGCTGGAAAACATCAACACCCACAAGTGCTTCCATATTATTACCAGCCATCCGGAGAAGATTGAAAAGTTTATTACCGACGTGCTCCACCGGGGCGCGACGGAGCTGCACGGCGAGGGCGTGTACACCCACGAGGGCCGCGCGGTGCTGCTGACCGTCGTCAGCCGCCGCGAGGCCGTGCTGCTCCGCCGCTACGTCAAGTCGGTCGATCCGGCCGCTTTCCTGCTGATCACCAACACCGGCGAAATCATCGGCAAGGGCTTCCGCGGCACCAATTAACGGGAGGGACGAGGATGCGGTACGGACTGATGACGGCGGCCTACGGCGCGCTGCTGCCCATCATGAACCTGTTCAACGCGGAGCTGTCCATCGTCTATGGCAACTGGGCCGCGTCGGTGATGATTCATCTGGTGGGGCTGTTCGTGCTCGCGCCTTTTGCCTTCACCTGGGGACGTCGCCGTGCGCCCGCGCCCTGGTATTGCTGCCTGGGCGGACTGATCGGCATTCTGACGGTGGTGTTCGTCAACATCGGCGTAAGCGGCGTTGGCGTGACGGGCAATCTGGTGCTGATGCTGCTGGGGCAGGTGGCCTGCTCCGCGGCGGTGGATCACTTTGGCCTGCTGGGTGCGTCGGTGCACCGGATCAACCGCTGGAAAACGCTGGCGATCGCGGTCATGGCCTGCGGCTGCGGCGCGATGATGGCGCTCTCCGGCGAAACGCTGGGCAGCGGCTGGGCGCTGGCGGCGGTGCTGTCGTTCCTCAGCGGCGTGACGACGATTTGCTCCCGCATGGCGAACGCTGCGTTGGCGACGCGCAGCGGCGTGGGCTATTCCACGGTTATGAACTATGTGACCGGCTTGATGGGCAGTCTGCTGATCTTCGCCTGTCTGGGTTTTCGGATGACGCAGGGGTTTCCCGCGCCCGGTCAGCCGGTGTGGATTTATCTGGGCGGCGCGCTGGGGGCGCTGGGGATTATGATGTGCAACCTGGCCGCGCCGAAGCTCCCGGCGCTGCAATTTTCCGTCATTTCCTTTGTGGGGCAGATTTTCGCCGGAATGGCGATTGACGCGATGAGCGGTCGATTCTCGCTGGGTACGCTAACGGGCGGATTGCTCGTCGCCTGCGGAATGTACCTGAATATTCGCGCGGACAGCAAGGAGGCCGCTGATGGAAACGCTGACCAGCCTTAAAAATCCGAAGGTCGCCGGATGGCGCGCGCTGAAGGATCGCCGCGCCCGGCGGGAGATGGGCTGTTTTCTGGTCGAGGGGCGGAAGCTGGTGGAGGAGGCGCTGGCCTCCGGCTTTGATGTCGAGGCGGTGCTGGTGGACGAAGGCCGCGTCGGCGAGCTTCCGCCGCTTCTCGTTGCGCCGGTCTATGCGCTGCCCAGCCATGTGCTGGCGGCCGTTTGCGACACGAAAACGCCCCAGGGCGTGGCCGCCGTCGTACGGATGCGGGAGCTGCCGATGGTCGGCGAGCGCCTGGTGGCGCTGGACGGCGTGCAGGATCCCGGCAATGTGGGCACCATTGTGCGCACGGCAGACGCGGCAGGCTTTGACGGCGTGCTGCTCTCGGCCCAGTGCGCGGACGTATTCAGCCCGAAGGTGCTGCGCGCGACGATGGGCAGCGTGTTCCGGATGCCGCTTTCGGTGACGGACGACCTTCCCGGCGCGCTGCTTGCCCTGCGGAACCGGGGGTACAGCATTCTCAGCTCGCAGCTGGACGGCACGCCCTTCTACGAGCGGACGAACGTCGCCTCCCGCTTCTGCCTGGTGATCGGCAACGAGGGCAATGGCGTCAGCGCTCCCGTCCAATCCCTTGCGACCCACCGTCTCCGCCTCCCCATGCGCGGCGGCGCTGAATCCCTGAACGCCTCCGTCGCCGCCGGCATCATGATGTACGAACTCACCAGAGGGGGCTTCGCCCCCTCTGGACACCCCTGAGCAGGGGCGCTGCCCCAGCACCCCCCCACCCGGGCCGC
>CAZRLM010000061.1:0-15255 GCA_964600835.1 uncultured Oscillospiraceae bacterium | reverse complement strand
GAGGAGCAGGTCAACGTCAACGGCCTGCTGGAGCTGGGCGCGGCCTATGAGGCGATGGGCCGGACGGACGACGCGGAGACGATCTACCGCACCGTCTACACCAGCATCACGCCCAGCGCGCCGGAGGCATACCGAAGCGAAATCCGCATTATGCAGGCGGACGGCCGTCTGAGCGAGGCCGCGTCGCTGATGCTCACCGCTTACGAAATGACCGGGCTGAATTCCTTCCGCGTCCAGCGCACGGAGCTTTTGCCGGAAACCCCGCAGGTCGACGTGCAGGAGGGCTACTACACCGCGAAGCCCACCCTGACCATTGTCAGCCCGCAAAGCTACGACCTGTACTATACCTTTGAGGCGGACACGGAGCTGCCGGAGGGTACGCTGACGTATACCGGCGCCATGTACACCGAGGACGGCGCGATGGAAATGCACGCCTATGTCGAAAAGGACGGCCTGGTGACGGACGTGAAGCTGGCCACCTACCAGCGCTACACTGAGCCGGTCTTTCTGGAGGAAGGCACCTGGGAGCTGCGGGCGGTTGCGGTCAACGAGGAACTGGTCAGCGATCCGCTGAAGGCTACCTACAAGGTTTATATGTCCGCGCCCCTTCAGCCCAACGCCAGCCTTGCGCCGAACACCTACAAGCAGCGGCAGCGCATCTGGCTGAAGCCGGGCACCGATAAGGACGGCAAGGTGCCCGTCAGCAAGGACGAAAAGGAGAACGAGCTGACCTTCTACTACACCATCGACGGCTCCACGCCGGACATCGACAGTCCGGTTTATACCGGCGAGCCTTTCTGGCTGCCGGGCGGGCGCGTTACGCTCAAGGCGGTGGCGGTCAACGGCTACAACAAGGCGAGTAATATTTTGGAAATTCTCTACAAGATCGAGGCCAAGCCTTATCCGCTGGAGGCCTACACCACCAAGGACACCGCCAACGGTCTGACGCTGCTCAAAACCACCCGTGAGGAGTTTCAGGAAAAATACGGAAGCGGCGAGCGGATGGAGGAGATCGTGCTTGAGGGCTACACCACCGCCTGCCAGCGCTATCACTACGGCTGGGGTTACGCGACGATGGGCCGGGTGAGCAACAGCTGGGTACTGATCGGGCTGAACTTCACCAGTTCCCAGTTCAGCGGCCCGCGCAGCACGCACATCGGCGATACGGAGAACGACGTTGTCGGCAAGTTCCGGGACATGGGGCAGGTGGAAAGCCCCTCCGGCAACCGGGGTCTGTACGAGAACGACGACGGCAAGGGCAAAATTTACCGTCAGGAGGACGGCTCGAAGATCATCCGCTACCTGGCGGAAACGGGCGACGGCCATCAGTGGCAGCTGGACTATGTGCTTTCCACGGGCGGCACGGTCACGACCATCGACATGACGTATGTGCCCTGACGCGTAAGCGCCAAAACACGAGCGCACAGGGCAATTTCACTCGGGAGACGCATCAGGGACGGTGCGCCTCCCGTCGTTTTTTGTCGAATGATAGGAAATGCTGTCGGATATTCAGTAGTTTGGGCGGAAATCCCAAATGAGGGAAAAGATATGCTATAATGCTCCGTGATGGGCCGTCATCCTCCATAAAGGGCAGGGATGCGCGCCGAATACAAATGTTGACAGATCAAGGCAGCATTTGAAAGGAGTATGGGTTTGTGGGGAAGATCAAGGTTATGCTGGTGGATGACAATGCGGAGCTTCGGCGGTGCGTGAGAACGCTTGTTGAGCAGCAGGAGGACATGACGGTCAGCGCGGAGTGTGGCAATGGTCTGGAGGCGCTGGAGGCGCTCGGAAAGTATGGCGCGGACGTGATCCTGCTCGATATTATCATGCCGCAGATGGATGGATACAGTTTTCTGGAGGCTTTGCGGGAACAGCAGCTGGAAAAGATGCCGAAGGTGGTGGTCGTGTCCGCGCTGGCGCGTGATGATTTTGTCGCCCGTGCGGTTTCGATGGGCGCGGACTATTTTGTGGTGAAGCCTTTCGACGGTTCGACGCTGATCGCTCGTCTGCGGGAGGTGATCGGTCGGAACACCGTGCCGCTGGAGGGCGGACGTGTGGCTGCGGTCGGCCACGCGCCGACGATTGACGAAAAGCTGGCCGGGCTTTTCCTGACCATCGGTATTCCGGCGCACATCAAGGGATACCAGTACCTGCGCGAGGCGGTCAAGATGGTGGTGGACAATCCGGACATCATCAACCGTATCACCAAGGAGCTGTATCCGGGCATCGGCAAGCGGTTCAACACCAGCGCCAGCAAGGTAGAGCGCGCCATCCGCCACGCGATCGAGGTTGCCTGGAGCCGCGGCCGAATCGACACGCTGAACAAGGCGTTCGGCTGCCGCGTGGCGACGCGGGAGGACAAACCGACCAACGGTGAATTCATCGCGATGATCGCCGACAAGCTGTCATTGGAACAACGGTCGGCGTGAACGGCACGCTAAAATGCGGCGCAAACAAAATCGGCAGTCTCCCGAAAACAGGGAGGCTGCTTTTTTGATGCAGCGCAGTGCGCCGGTTTAACAAAAAACAAAATGATCGGTCGCGCCATGAATTGAAAAGCCGGGAAACGTGTGCTACACTGTTGGTAACATCATGCGAAGGCTTTTCAGGGCTTTAGAACGAAACGATGGATGAGGTGATGAAATGCTTGAATGGGTGTTGCGCCAAAGGCGAATCAACAGGCTCGTCAAAGCGGCCCAGGCGTTTGTTGACGCCAACTATACGGAACCGCCCAGGATACAGGGAAGAAACAGAGCCTTCCAAAACGACATCAA
The DNA here is from genome assembly GCA_964600835.1 of uncultured Oscillospiraceae bacterium. Taxonomy (GTDB): domain Bacteria; phylum Bacillota; class Clostridia; order Christensenellales; family Aristaeellaceae; genus UBA11524. The sequence goes on along the minus strand of CAZRLM010000061.1, from coordinate 12,478 downwards.
GGACAGCGACCATTCCATCCAATACAGCCTTCGGGACAATTACGACAGTCCCTCGATAGATCGCGCGGTGCGCAGTCTGTCATCAATGGATTCCACTCTGGGAGCGCTTCAAGCCCTTGAAACATATACGGATATGAGCTTCGCTGATAAAATGCTTGACTATATCCAAATCAGGCAGCTGCGGGACGCGGACGTATATAAGGCAGCGCAGGTCGACCGCAGACTGTTTTCAAAAATTGTGTCGGATCGAGCATATAAACCGGCAAAGGATACCTGTATTGCGTTGGCCCTTGCGTTGAGACTGTCCCTTTCGGAAGCGAATGATATGCTTTCAAGAGCCGGGTATGTGCTGTCCCATAGCAGTAAACGGGACGTGGTGATAGAGCATTTCTTCCGGGCGCATATCTATGACCTGAACGAAGTAAACGAGATATTGTTCAGCCTGGGGCAGAAGCTGATCGGCCGGTAAAATGTCGCGGTAGAGGCGACCAAATTGGGACTTCTTTTTGGTAGAATTGTCATTGCAAACAGTGCAAGGAGAAAGGGGCGTACACAATGGCAAATTTACCTGAAAATTTCGGAGTCGAGTGCTTACTGGAAGCCGATACCGCGATGAGTTTCCTTGGTTATCTCGCGAAGAACGGAAAAGCTATCATTGGGTATTACGGGGAGCCTTACCTGTACACGTTTTTGGGCGACCTGGAATATTGGGCCAAAATCGAGAAGAATGACGAGAACGAACTCGAACTCACGGAACTTGATTTTCACTGCGGGGGAAAATGCATCTGGAACATGACTTGCTCCGGCATCGACATCACCCCGAAGGACGCTCCAAAGCTGAAGAAGGTGCTGATGTTCAACCGCGTAAACGAGATAGAAGGCTTGTTGCCGGTCGATTTGATTACAGCCGATGTTCTGCCGAGCTATATGGAAGGAGATCAGGTTGCCGTCCAAATCATTGGCTTGCCTTTGGAAATCAATTACTATGCCAATGAGGAAGATTACGAAGCGGCACAACCCACAGATAAAGACGGGAAAAAGTGGATGGCCGCTTGCGGTTCGCTGCTTCCATTGCAATTTCTGATCAATCACCAGGTAGAACGTGGCGAGCAGGAGGCGGATGACGTCTCCGACGCATACGTTCATTTCGCAGCAACCGTAACGGAAATTTACACCGGCGTTTTTGAGTTGAACGGCGAAAAGAACGTAACGTTTCTCCGATGCAATGTCGATACAAAATACGGCCCGCTTGAACTTGAGCATACTATCGAGCAGGTTCCGGAGCAGCAGCGCAGGAACATCAAAGTGGGTTCCATTGTCAGCGGCGTATGCGTTTTGTCGGGAGACGTTGCGATTTACGAATACGAAAAAGGCGCGGTCAAGGATTTTCAGCACGATTTGATGCTCCTCCGGTACACCTTTACCAAGGGTGATCCTGAGCGGCTGAGAAGCGTTCTCACGGCTGACGCGGTCTACGAAACGGATACGTCGGGCGAGAGCTTTCGTGGCGTTGACTGCATTATTGAACGGCTCAAAGTCGTTCAGGAGGCCAGAAAGGACGAGTACTCAGCATACCTGGCCACCCTTACGAAAACCGACGAGGAACATGAGTATCCTGCCGGAACGCGGTGCATTGCACTGTCCACTGACGAAGGGGAACACTATGAATCTATTGCCTTCATTGACGTCAACCAGGACGGCAAAATCGAGCGCATTAAAGTCAGCAAGGACGAAAGATACCGCTTTCAGCTGGATGACCGGTATGTGCTTCGAGGGCATTCGAGGGCATCAGGATTCCCGAAAAACGTTTGAGGAAGCGATGATGCCCGGTGTGAGTTCCGCGAGGATGGGCGAGAATCACTGAAGGGCAGACACGCAAAAAGAGCCACCATAGATGGGCGGCTCTTTTTGTCTGCCGGTTGACCGACACGTTCATGTCAGCGCCTGGCATAAACTCAGTGGAGCTGAGGGGAGTTGAACCCCTGTCCGAAAGCTCTAAAGCGAAACCTTCTCCGAGCGCAGTCTATGATTTGACATTCCCTCCGCCGCGCGTCCATAGACAGACTCGCGGCTTCAGTAGCTTCATTTTACAAACGGGCCGCAAAGCTTAGGCACGTTCGTTCCCCGCACTCATGACGCTGGTGACCGGCCGCGCGGGCAATCCGGGCCAACGTCGCGGCATTAAGCCGCGAAAGCGAATTCGTTATTGTCAGTTACTTTTTTTCCCCGTTGTTGCGCGGTTCAGGGTCCGCGGCTCGCTTATCTCGCCCTCGACACTCCCGTCGAAACCGGATCAGCCCCATGACGCCTGACAATGACTCGCTTTCCCTGGATAAAAGCGGATGCTTCCTTCTGATGCCTTACTTCTGCGCGTTGCGCAGCGCGCGACGGATGTCACGATCCGCGTCCCGTTTGGCGATGGAATCACGCTTGTCGTGCTCGGCTTTGCCCTTGCACAACCCCAGCTGCACCTTCATCCGCCCGTCCTTCAGGTAGATTTCAAGCGGAATGAGCGTATAGCCCTGACGCGCGACCAGACCGTCCAGCTTGCGGATTTCATTCTTGTGCATCAGCAGCTTTTTCGGGCGGAGCGGATCACGGTTGAACTGGTTGCCCTGCTCGTAGGGGCTGATGTGCATCCCCTCGACCCAGATTTCGCCCTGCCGGATCACGGCCCAGCTTTCCTTCAGGTTCACACGCCCCTGCCGGATGCTCTTGACCTCCGTGCCGAACAGCGCCAGTCCGCACTCGTAGCGCTCCTCCACAAAGTAGTCGTGAAAGGCCTTGCGATTCTGCGCCACCGGTTTCACGCCTTTTTGATGCGGCACAGTCCCGCCTCCCTTCTGCTCCCGTGGTAGTTTAGTATAGCACAGAAAAGCGGGCTTTGCAATCCCGTTTTTTTCTGGTATAATAGCCAATGGAGGCGAGCGGAATGAGCGAATTGCACCTGATGGCGACTCGGGCCAGGGAGGCGGCCTGGCAGCTGGCGTCCGCGCCGCTGGAAAAGCGGAACGCGGCGCTGGAGGCGATGACGGAGCGCTTGTGGGCGACAAGGAACGCGATTTTTGCCGCAAACGCGGCAGATCAGGCGCAGGCACAGGAAACGGGCCTTGCCGCGCCGCTTCTGTCACGCTTGACCTTTGACGAAGCCAAGCTGCGTCAGGTGACGGACGGGCTGCGCGCGCTGGCGGCGCTGCCGGATCCCGTCGGCAAGACGACGCTGGCGCGGGAGATTACACCCGGATTGAACCTGTATCGGGTGACGTGCCCCATCGGCGTGATCGGCGTGATCTTTGAGAGCAGGCCGGACGCGCTGGTGCAGATTGCCTCCCTGGCGCTCAAGAGTGGCAACGCGGTGTTGCTCAAGGGCGGTCGCGAGGCGCTCCGGACGAATCAGGCGCTGTGCGACGCGCTGCGTCAGGCGGCGGCGCAGGCAGGGCTCCCGGTGGATTTCGCCCAGATGATGGAAACCCGGGAGGACGTCGCGGCGATGCTCAAGGAGGATACGCTGATCGACCTGGTGATTCCCCGGGGCAGCAACGCGTTTGTGCGCTATGTGATGGACAACAGCCGGATTCCCGTGCTCGGCCACGCGGACGGGCTGTGCCATGTGTATGTGGATCGGGCGGCGGACGTCGATATGGCCGTTCGTGTCGCGGTGGACAGCAAGGCGCAAAATGTGGCCGTGTGCAACGCGATGGAAACGCTGCTGGTGCATTGGGACATTGCCGAGCGCTTTCTGCCGCCGCTGCGGGAGGCGATGGCGGAGCGAGGCGTTTCTCTCTTGGGGGACGAAGCCACGCGGGCGATCATTCCCTGCGGCGAGGCGACGGAGGCGGACTGGCGGACGGAGTACCTCGACTACAAGCTGTCCATCCGCGTCGTGCCGTCGCTGGACGCGGCGATTGACCATGTGAACCGTTTCGGCAGCCACCATACGGATTGCATCGTCACCGAGGATGACGAGGCGGCGCAGGCCTTCCTGACGCGGGTGGACAGCGCCGGCGTTTACCGCAATGTGTCGACACGGTTTGCGGACGGCTTTGTGTACGGCTTTGGCGCGGAGGTGGGCATCGCCACCGGCAAGCTCTACGCCCGCGGCCCGATGGGGCTGGACAGCCTGACGACCTATAAATACAAGCTGCTGGGTTCGGGACAGCTGATGGCGGAAATGAAGCGCGGCGACCGGCGCTATACCCATCGCGCGCTGGACGAGCGCTGCCCGCTGTGACGCGGCATTTACGGGAGGATGTATCATGCAGGACGCGGCCTTCGCATTCTTTGATTTTGACAATACGCTCTGCCGCGGCGATTCCATTGTGCCCTTTCTGTTTTTCGCGGTGAGGCGGGGGTTGACGCCCTGGTGGCAGCTCCTTCGCGCAGCCGCCGGGTACGCGGCGCAGGCGATCTGTCCGTCAAAAACGCGGCGGTCAAAGGAAATCGCGCTCTCCTTCATCAAGGGGCGGACGCAGGAGGAAATGGACGAGCTGGCCCGGACGTTCTTCCGGGAAGCAATTACGCCGCGCCTTTATCCCGCGGGGATGGATGCGATCTGGCAGGCGCGGGAGGCCGGGCAGCGCGTCGTGATCGTCTCCGCGTCGGCGGATGTGTATATGCGCGTGCTGCCGGAGTTTCTGCCGGTGGACACGGTGCTGTCCACCCACTGCGAGGTGGAGGACGGACGCTACACGGGTCGCGCCGGTGAAAACTGCAAGGGCGAAGAGAAGGTCAGGCGCATTGAAGCGGCGCTGGCGGAGATGGGACTGACGGTCGCGCGGGACGCGTCCTGCGCTTACGGGGATTCCCTGAGCGACGCGCCGATGCTTCGCCTGGCAGGAAAGCAGACGCTGGTCAACCCGGGCGCCGCGCTGCGCCGGGCGCTTCCGTCGGCGGAGACGGTTCGCTGGACGACGGAGGGAGGGCGCTGAAGGCGTGCTGATTGTACGAAGGCTGACCAAAGCGCTTCTGGATACCTGGCAGCCGGTTTCCGCGGAAAGCCTGGCGGGGGAGGAAGCCGTCCTCCGCATCGGGCGCAGCGGCTTTTCACTGAGCTACATGAGACTGCCGCGCGCGGAATGGCGGTCGTTCCCGATGCCACCGGCGGCGGAACCGTCCCGCTTGACGGAGGAGCCGGACGCGGCGGTATTCGCCGCGTATCAGGAGGGCCGCTTTGTCGGCAGCGCAGCGGTGCGTGCGACCGACCGCGGCTATGGGGACGTGTTAGACGTGCGCGTGGATGCGTCCTTCCGGCGCGGCGGTGTGGCGCGCGCGCTGCTGGACGCCTGCGAGCGCTTCGCCGAGCAGCGGGGGATGCGCGCGCTGCGACTGTGCTGTACGGACAACAATCCGGCGGCGTGCCAGTTTTGTGAGCATTGCGGCTTTACCCTGCAAGGTATGGATCGTTCGGCGCTGGCCTACGCGCCGTCCGAGCGGGAGAAGCCCATGGCGCTCAGGGCGTGTCAGCTGTTCTTTTATCGGCCGATCGAGAAGCGCTGAAACGCGCCGCACGGGATCATCAATGAAAATCGGGAGGGGCGGCTCGTCCCGCTCGACAGGGAGGAAAAACAATGATGCGTTTGCAGAAGTATCTGGCGCTGAGCGGCGTGGCCTCTCGCCGCGCGTCGGAGAAGCTGATTGCCGAGGGTCATGTGGCCGTCAACGGACAGGTGATCACGGAAATGGGCGTGCAGGTGGATGAGACAGCCGACCGGGTGACGGTGGACGGCGCGCCGGTCGCGCTGGAGGAGGAAAAGCACTACATCGCCTACTACAAGCCTATCGGCGAGGTGACGACCGTCACCGACCCGGAGGGACGGGCGACGGTGATGGACAAGTTCCGGGACTATCCGGTGCGGCTGTATCCGGTGGGGCGGCTGGACTATGACAGCGAGGGGCTGCTGCTTTTGACCAACGACGGTGACATGATGCAGCATTTGCTGCATCCCAGCCACGAGGTGGAGAAGGTCTACCTGGCGAAGGTGAGCAATCAGGTGACGGAGGAGGAGCTGCGTCGCCTGCGCGCCGGCGTATCCCTCGACGGGCGGATGACCTCCCCGGCCAACGTCCGCCTGGTGCGCCAGGAGGCGTTCGCCAGCGTGGTGCTCGTGTCCATTCACGAGGGGCGCAACCGGCAGGTGCGCCGGATGTTTGAGGCGGTGGGTCATCAGGTGGTCGCGCTCAAGCGGGTGGGCTTTGGCCCGATCCGACTGCTGGATCTGCCCCGCGGACAATGGCGGCGCTTGAACGAGGTGGAGGTCAAGCGCCTGAAGGAGCTGTAAGCATGAGCTATGAGCTGCGTTCCGCCCGTTATCTGGCGGCGGACTGTCTCCGCGCGGCCATTGAGCCGGGCGACACTGTGGTGGACGCGACGCTGGGCAACGGGCATGACGCCTGTCTGCTGGCGGAGCTGGTCGGGCCGCAGGGACGGGTCATCGGGTTTGACATTCAGCCGGAGGCGGTGGAACGCTCGGCGGAGCGTTTGCGGGAGGCCGGGCTGCTCGACCGCTGCACGCTGCGTGCCGTCGGTCATGAGCGGATGGCTGAGGTTGTGGACGGCCCCGTCCGAAGCGTCACCTTCAATCTCGGCTGGCTTCCGGGCGGAGACAAGCGCGTCACTACCCGCTGGGAAACGACCCGCCAGGCGCTTGACGCGGCCTTGCAGCTGCTGATGCCGGGCGGCGTCTGCACGGTGTGCGTCTATCCGGGGCACGAGGCGGGGGACGAGGAACGCCGCGAGATCGCGGCATGGCTTTCCGCGCTGCGTCCGCAGGCGTACAATGTGCTGCACAGCCGGTTCCTGAACGCCGGGCCTGCCGCGCCGGAGTGCTTCATCATCCAGCGGCAAAACGGATAGACGGTGCTCAAACGCGCGGCGCTGCGGAGGCGGCTGCGCCTTTTTTCCGGCATTTTGAGGTTTTCGCCTTTTATTTCGGGAACGTCTATGGTATAATATAAAGAACAACTGTAAGCAACGGAAAGGCGTGGCAGACGGATGAATGTGCGGCATCATACAAGAACCGTCGATCTGGAAACGCTGCGGAGCAACGTACGGCTTCTTCGCGGGGCAATCCCGGCTTCCGCGGCCATGATGGCTGTGGTGAAGGCGGACGGGTACGGGCACGGCATGGTTCAGACCGCGCGGGCGGCGCTCTCCGCAGGGGCGGACGCGTTGGCTGTCGCGCTGGTCGAGGAAGGCGCGCATTTGCGGGACGCGGGCATAACCGCGCCGATTTTGACGCTGGGCGCGACCTCGCCGGACGAGGCGGAGGCCGGCGTTCAGGCGGGGCTGACGCTGACGGTGTGCACGCCCGGCATGGTGGAGGCCGTGCAGGCCGCGGCGGAAAAGGTCGGGAAACCCGGCCTGGTGAACCTGAAAATCGACAGCGGAATGTGCCGGATCGGCGCACGCACGCAGACGGAAGTGCGGGCGGTGACGGACGCGCTGGCGCGTTGCCCGTCGGTTCGCATGACCGGCGTGTTCACGCACTTCGCCGACGCGGACGGCGAGGACATGGCCTTCACTCGCGAGCAGCTCAATCGCTTTCAGGCGCTGACGGCGGAACTGCCCCGGCAGGTGAAGCGGCACTGCGCAAATTCGGCGGCGATTCACCGCCTGCCGGAGGCGGCGATGGACATGGTGCGCGCGGGCATCTCCATGTACGGTTATCCGCCGGTGGAAACGGCGCTGCCGCTGCGTCCCGCCATGTCCTGGACGACGGAGGTCACCTACGTCAAGCAGATTGACGCGGGGGATACGGTCAGCTATGGCCGACGCTTTACGGCGGAGAAGCCGACGCGGCTGGCGACGATTGCCTGCGGGTACGGCGACGGATACCATCGCGCCGCGTCCGGACAGGCGGAGGTACTTATCCGCGGCCATCGCGCGAAGGTGGTGGGCCGCATCTGCATGGATCAGATGATGGCGGACGTGACGGAAATTCCGGGCGTATCGGCGGGCGATCAGGTCACGCTGATGGGTCGCGACGGCGACGAAACGATCACCGCGGAGGACATCGCGCGGTGGGCGGGTACCATCAGCTACGAGGTGCTGCTGGCCGCGACGGGCCGTGTCGAGCGGGTCTGGCTGCATGAATAAGGCGGAACTGCGCCGCATGGTGCGGGCGCGCTTTCCCGGCGCGGCGGAGCGTGACCGTCAGAGCGCGCTGCTGTGCGAGCGCGTGCTTGCCTGGCCGACGTTTCAGTCGGCGCAGGGCGTGGGCGCGTACATCCCGCTTGCCTGGGAGGCGGACGTCATGCCGCTCTGCCGGGCGGTGCTGGCAAACGGACGCCGTCTGGCGCTGCCTCGCATAGAGCGCGATGGGCGGATGACGATGCGGTGGACGACGGAGCTGTCGTTGCTCGCGCCGGGCCGCTACGGATTGCCGGAGCCGCCGGAGGACGCCGAGGAGGCGCGGGCGCTGCCGCTGCTGATCATCCCGCTGGAGGCGGTTGATCCGTTCGGTACGCGGCTGGGCAAAGGCGGCGGGTATTACGACCGGCTGCTGGCGGATTTTTCCGGCGTCAGCGTCGGCGCGGCCATGCGCTGGCAATGGGTGGAGCGATTGCCAAAGGAACCGTGGGACGCGCCGCTGGACGCGGTGGCGGACGCGGAAGGCGTACATTGGATAAACCGTTGAGGAAAGGATGACGCGAAACGATGGAAGCGAAGAAGAAAAAAACCGCAAAGAAGCAGCCGGTTGTCAAAAAGCCTTATCTGACCGGCAGCGCGGTGGACGGCGGCACCGCCCGATCCGCCGTGATGTTCCTGGTGAGCCTGCTGGTGATGATGGTCGCGTTTTTGATGCTCAGCGCCATGATGCTCTGGGATAACCTCATCATCCGCATCGCCTTCAACGGCGCGCTGCTGGCGATGGGCTATCTTCTGTTCTATCAGAGCGGCGCGGGCGCGGGCGCGGGCGGAGTGGAAAAGGGCGAAATCATGTACCAGCGGGAGAATTCGGGCCGCTCCGTGGAGGCGAATGACCGGGCGCGGTGCTTCCATCCGGCGAAGGGGTTCGTCAATGGACTGCTCGGCTCCCTGCCGCTGGTGCTATGTGCGGTGATTCTGGCCGTGACGGCGGAAAAGCAGGTCGCCGGGCTGGGTGCGCTACCCTCTTGGCTGACGACGCTGGAACGGCGCAGTGAGATCGGCGACGCGCTGACCTACTTCCATCAAAGTGCCTCGCTGGGCGTGACCGGCGTGATGCGGATGATCGTCCGGATGGCGCTGATGCCGGTCGTCAACATGATCGGGGCGGAAAACGCGGACGGCCTGCTGATGATGGAGCGGCTTAGCCCGCTGCTGGCGCTGCTGCCGGCGATGGCCTACGGCGTCGGCTACCTGCGTGGCGTGAGCGTGCGCGATCAGGTGCACACGGACATCGCCAAGGGCAAGCGCAAGCAGGCGAAGAAGGCGCGCAAGCAGCGTCAGGCGCGGGCCGCGGCCAAGAAGGGGCCGGAGCAGCTGAACTGACCGGAGGCGTACGATGCGGATTATTGCCGGGGAGGCCAGGTCGCGCGTCATTGAAGCGCCGAAGGGCCGGGATACCCGCCCGACGCTGGATCGCGTGCGGGAGAATATGTTCAACATCCTGCAACGGCGCGTGCCAGGCGCGCGCGTGCTGGATCTGTTTGCGGGCAGTGGCGCGCTGTCGCTGGAGGCGCTCAGCCGCGGCGCATCGTTTGCCGTGCTGGTGGATCACGACCGGCAGGCCGTGCAGGTGGAGCAGCGCAATTTGACGGCGCTGCGCTTTACGGAGCGTGCGCGGGTGATGCAGCGGGAGTGGCGGCAGGCGGTGGACGCCTTGGCACGGGAGAACGAAAGATTCGATCTGGTCTTTCTGGATCCTCCCTACGTGATGGCCGATTTGACCGACGTGACCGCATCGCTTTTGCCGCTGCTTGCGCCGGACGCGCTGGTGATGGTCGAGCATGAGGCGACGGTTACGCCGAAGCTCGCGCAGGGGTTTGTGCGGACGGACACGCGGAAGTACGGCTTTGTCGGCGTGAGCTTTTACACGCGGGATGACGGAGGAGCGGCGGATGGAACGGATTTGCGTATACCCGGGCAGCTTTGACCCGGTGACGGTCGGCCACATGGATGTGATCGAGCGCGCGTCGCGCCTGTTTGATCGGGTAATCGTCACGGTGTTTCACAATCCGGCGAAAAGCGGCTGTTTCGCGCCCGCGGATCGGGTGCGGATGCTTCGCGCCGCGTGCGCGGGGCTGGAAAACGTCACGGTGGACGCGGACGCAGGGCTGCAGGCGGACTATGTCCGGCGCGTCGGAGCCTGTGCGGTGGTGCGCGGTCTGCGCGCCATTGCGGACTTTGAAGCGGAGCGCGCGCTGGCGGAAATGAATCGGATGCTGTTGCCGGGCATGGAAACCATCTTTTTGATGACGCGGCCGGAGCACGGGCACATTTCCTCCTCCTCGGTCAGGGAGCTGGCCTCCTTTGGTGGGGATGTGAGCGAACTGGTGCCGCCCTGCGTTGCGGCGGAGATTCAGGCGCATTTTAGCAGAGGCAGGAAAGGGGAGCTTCAAAATGGCGGCTATTCAGGATGAGAATGTACAGCTGTGCATGACGATTCTCAAACAGATGTCGGGCATGGTGCAGGACGCGCGTCGGGCCTTTGGCAGCAACGACGCGTGCGTGGTGAATCGCCGCGAGCTTGCCGGGATGATCGACCAGCTGTATCACGCGCTGCCGGATGCGGTGGCGGGCGCGATGAAGCTGATGCAGACCGAGAAGGCGATCCGCGAGCAAACGGATCAGGAGCTGAGCGACCTGAAGGCGGCGACCCAGGCGGAAGTGCAGCGCACGTTGAGCGCCGCGAAGCAGGAGGCGCAGCAGATTCAGGCCAAGAACCAGCAGAATCGCGCGCAGGCGGACTTTGAGCGGCAGAACATTCTTCAGCAGGCGAATGCGCAGGCCAACGCCATCGTGCAGAACGCGCAGTGTCAGGCTGACAACATTGTGGCGGAGGCGCAGCAGAAGGCGGAGCACCTTGCGTCCCAGGAGAATGTGTATCAGATGGCGGAGGCCGCCGCGGCGACCATTCAGGAGGATGCGCACCGCTGGGAAGAGGAACGGCGGCAGCAGACCTACGGCTATATGTCCGATATGCTGACAGAGCTGGATCGCTTCCTTGCCAATTTGTCGGAAGGCGTGCGCGTGGAGCGGACGGAGCTGAACAAGCACCGCAACGCTTAACCGTCCGTTCCGTGGCTTATGAAGGACACAATCGGACAAAAATATTCATGGTTCGTTCATACTGCCTTCATAATGGGGCGGTATAGTAATCTTGCGATCAGGAAGGAAGCCACCACCAACCTGAACGCAATCTCCTTTTTCCTGACATTCTTCAGGAATGTCAACCTCCCTATCCTCCATACAAGCAACGACCGCCGGAGAAAGCGATTTCTCAGGCGGTCGTTGTGATTTTGGAAAACGGTTATGACGGATACCAAAAAATGCCTTTGTTTTGCGAGTGAAGGACGCACCCCTTCGGCGTTTGACGGTAAACAAGATGCACATCCATGTAGTCGGGCATCGGCGAGAGCATTCCGATGATGCCCATGGGCACGCAGAGACCGGAGACGATTTCGCTCGGCGGCGCGATCAGGAAGATGAGCAGCGGGACTACGCCCAACAGTAGGGGCGCAAGGCTCATCCCGATAAAGCGCCTGCGACTGATCGGCTCATGGCAAACTGCGAAGGCGGCGAATTTGTCCAGCGATACGCCGATATGGACGGTGTGATTCGGCCCGTAGCAGACGGCGTGCAGCAGCTCATGCACGACACAGAGGAGCAGGCCGAGAACAATGCCGATCGGCATATAGAGCGGGTTGACGGCTACCTCGCCCAGAAGTCGCCATTTGACAAAAAGCACGCCATAGGAAGTCAGCAGCGGCAAAATGCCATAGGGCAGGGAAGCCTTGAACAGGTTTTCCGGACGGCGAAGGCGTTTCGCCTCAGACGGCAGCGGCGCCTCCGGAAAGTCCGAATCCCACGGCACATTGCCGTGCCAGTGGATGGTCGGCATGGGACAGCCCTCCATGTAAGAAAATCGTGCGAAGAAAAAGGGCGTTTCCCTTTCGAGAAACGCCCCGACGGTACGATACAATTAGCGGGACAGGATCGTCTTTTCGGTCTGCTTGTCGAAGAAGTGCAGGTGATTGACGTCGAAGCAAACCTTGATCTTGTCGCCGGCGCGGCTGGTGGTGCGGGGATCAACGCGAGCGATGATGTTGCCGTCCTTGCCGGTCGTCTTCATGTACAGATAGGTCTCAGAGCCCATCTGCTCGGTGACTTCCACGTCCACATCGATGGTGGCGGAAGCATAGGTGCTCAGGAAAGCAGCGTCGTCATGGATGTTCTCCGGACGGATGCCCAGAACGACTTCCTTGCCGATGTAGCTCTCGTCGACCAGCTTGCGAACCTTCGCATCCGGCACCTTGACAGCGTTGTTGCCGAACT
>CAZRLM010000060.1:0-15440 GCA_964600835.1 uncultured Oscillospiraceae bacterium | reverse complement strand
GCCGAGCTGACCCTGGAGGACTTTCTGGAGCAGATGCAGTCCATGAAGAAAATGGGCGGCCTCAAGAGCATGGTCGAGATGCTGCCCGGAATGTCCGGCAAAAACATCGACATCGACGACAGCGCGATGAAGAAGCCCGAGGCCATCATCCGCTCCATGACCATCAAGGAGCGCCGCAACCCCGGTATTCTCAACGCCAGCCGCCGCAAGCGCATCGCCGCGGGCAGCGGCACCACCGTGCAGGACGTGAACCAGCTCATCCGCCAGTTCGAACAGGCCAAGCAGATGATGAAGCAGGTCGCCGGCATGAAGAGCAAGGGCCGTCTCCGGATGCGCCTGCCCGGGATGAAGTAACGCGGGCAATCATATACACGCTATATGATTTTCCATAGATTCAACCAACGATATTGAGGAGGAAATCAATCATGTCTGTCAAGATTCGTCTCAAGAGAATGGGTATGAAGAAGAAGCCCTTCTACCGCGTTGTCGTCGCCGACATCCACAGCCCCCGCGACGGCCGCTTCATTGAGGAGATCGGCTACTACAATCCCATGACTTCCCCCGCCGAAGTCAAGGTGGACGGCGAGCGCGCCAAGTACTGGATGGGCGTTGGCGCTCAGCCGACGGACACTGTCCGCATTCTGCTGAAAAAAACCGGCGTGATCGAGAAGTAAGCCCCGCCCTTACCGGTGGGCTACGCCGGGTAGCGCAGAAAGGAAGTCCCCATGCAAGAACTACTCACCTTTGTGGCGCAGTCCCTGGTGGATCATCCCGACCAGGTCAGCGTCCATGAGACCGAGGGGCCGGAAGCCATCATCCTTGAGCTGAACGTGGCCGAGGACGACATGGGCAAGGTCATCGGCAAGCAGGGCCGCATTGCCAAGGCCATCCGCGCCGTTGTCAAAGCAGCTACCGCAAGGAGCAGTAAGCCTGTCTTTGTGGAAATCCAGTAACCATCCTGCGGGAACAGCCGTTGCGCGGTTCCCGCTTCATTTTTCAGGCGGGGGCAATTCGTCCCCGACGGAGGAAGCATGACCGAGTATTTGATGATCGGCGAAGTGTTGAAGCCCCAGGGCGTGCGCGGCGAGGCGAAGATTCGCCCCTACGCCGCCAATCCGGAGGATTTCCGCCGCTGGACGACGCTGTACCTGCGGGAGGGCGACGCGTATGTGCCCGTGAGTGCTACTTGCAGCCGCGTCCATGACGGCTTCGCCTATGTGACGCTGGACGGCTGCGCGACCCCGGAGGCCGTTGAGGCGCTGCGCGGCCGCGAGCTGTATATCGACCGCGCCCATGCCGCGCCGCTGGATGAGGGCACGGTGTACATCTGCGACCTGATCGGCTGCGAGGCCATCGACGAGCGCGGCGAACACGTCGGCACGCTGACGGAGGTGCTGCAAAACGGGCCGGTGGACGTGTATGTCCTCCGGCGCGCGCGCGGCACGCTCATGGCGCCCGCGCTGAAGGCCGTTTTCCCCGCCGTGGACGTCGAAGGCAAGCGGATCGCGGTGGATTCGGCCCGGCTTGCCGAGGTGGCCGTGTATGACGATTAAAATTCTGACCATCTTCCCCGAAATGTTCGACAGCGTGCTGAACGCGTCGATTTTGGGCCGCGCCCGGGCGCAGGGGCTGCTCACGGTGGAGTGCGTCGATATCCGCCCGTTTTCCGCCTGCAAGCACAAGAATACCGACGATTACCCCTTCGGCGGCGGCGCGGGCATGGTGATGCTGGCCCAGCCCATTCTGGACGCGATGGCCGCCGTCACCGGCGAAAACTTTCGCGGCAGGCGCATTTATCTTGGCCCGCGGGGCGAAAAGCTGACGACCGCCAAGGCGCGTTCGCTGGCGCGGGAGGAGGAGCTGGTGCTGCTCTGCGGCCACTACGAGGGCGTGGATCAGCGGGCGCTCGATCAGTGCGTCGACGAGGAAATCAGCATCGGCGACTACATCCTGACCGGCGGCGAGCTGGCCGCGATGGTGCTGACGGACTGCGTGGCGCGGTTCATCCCGGGCGTGCTCGGCTCGGCGGAAAGCCCGGAGGAGGAGTCCTTCTCCGACGGGCTGCTGGAATATCCGCAGTACACGCGGCCCCGCGAATTGCGGGGCATGGCCGTGCCGGAGGTGCTGCTCTCGGGCGACCACGCGAAAATCAAGGCCTGGCGGCGGACGGAGGCTCTCCGCGCGACGAAGCGCTTCCGCCCCGACCTGCTGGAGAACGCGCCCCTGACCGACAAGGAGCGGGCGCTGCTGGAGGAGCTGTAAGCAATGTTTCTGCGCAAGCTGATGGTCATGGTGCTGCCCTTAGTGCTTGTTTTTGCGCTGTGCCTGCTGATGCCGCTGGTGAGCGGACTGGGCTTTTTCGCCAACGTGCTGCGCGGGCTGCTGCTGGGTGTTGGGCTGGCGCTGCTGCTGCCGCTCAGCGGCGCGGGACGAAAAAAGGAGCCCTTCGCGGGGCTCCTGTGGGTGCCGACGGCGCTGCTCGCCTTCACCGTGCTGTACCAGTATCTGTCCGCCATCGGCGCGATGAACGTGCCCGTGCTGTCTGTTCTGTCCACCACCAGCGGCCAGGTGGTGCTGGTGGAATGCGCCTTTATCGGCTATATGCTGACCCAGTCCATCCGGACGAAAGTCTGATTCACTCGCGCCCTTCCTGCGCCTGATTCAACAAGTCAGGCGCTTTTTTTGCGTACTCCTCGTAGAACGCGCACTGCGCCACGCCCATGTAGACCGATACCACCAGCTGCGCCAGCATACTCACCGTTTCACCCACGACAAAGCCGAACAGCGACATCGCCAGCGAACTGCCCAGGGCGCACAGCAGATACCAGCCGATAAAGGATATCTCCAACGAGAACAGCAGCATCCGCTTGCCGTTCATCATCTGGACGCTTTCCCGCACGCACTGCGCCACGCCCTTTTCCGGCTCGTCCGCCAGAATGGTGGAGGCCATCGAATAGCTGAACATCGCCCGCACCATGACCACGGTCATGCCGACGCCGCCGACCAGGCCGACCAGCGTCATCGCCGTCAGCACCGTGCTAACGGAGGCGTTCGCCCATGCCGCGCCCATCACGACAAAGATCAGGATCTCGCCCGCGATGAACGGCAGCGCCCACAACAGCAGCTTCAACGCGATCAGCAGCGTCAGGCCCACCGACTTGAGGAAGTACCGCAGGTGGGAAAACACATCGGCATACGCTGTCTCCTGCCGCCTGAGCAGCTTCAGCTGATAATGGGTCTGTCCCAAAGCCAGCACGGGCGCAATCAGCCACGCGAGCAATCCCAGTACGCCCGTCAGCAGCCCCGGCCCCCGCAAAAAGGCGCTCATCGCCGCGAGCACTTCCTCCGGAGCGCCCTGATAGACCACCGAGTTCACGTCCTTGGTCAGTTCAAGCAGGTAGCTTTGCAGATCGCCGCCGGTGAGCAGGCCGATCGTCTGTACCATCAGGCTCGGCAGCACCGCCGTCAGCCCGATCAGTAGCGCGACCGCCCAGTTGTTTTTCAGCGCCGTGCGCGCCCGCAGCCGCAGCTCCGCGTTCGTAATCATTGTCCTCATCCTTTCAGGCCGTTCTTTTGGTGCATTGTATCATATCCGTCCCGCCCACGCAAGCCGCCATGCCCAGCGCCGCAAAAAACATCGGCGAGGTCAGGCAAATGCTGAAGGTGAACATTCCCTGCGTCAGGTAACAGACCAGCGCGCCGACAAGCGGCAGGCTCGCCGGATGCGCCCGCCGCCGCCAGCAGCCCGTCAAAACGAACGCCAGCAGCGCGATAAACAGCAGCAGCGCCGGGAGTCCGCTGTTTGCCGCGACGCCCAGCAGCAGGTTATGCGGATTGTCGTAGGTTTCGCCAAGCGTCGCGCCCTCTTCGGCCAGATGCGCCTGCATCGCGTAGAAGAACGTATCCGGCCCCAGCCCGAACAGCGGATGCTCCCGCAGCAGGTGCAGCGTGTGCCGCCATACGCCCAGCCGCCAGGAACCGAACGCGTCCTGCGGGCGGCCGCCGAGCACCTCGTGCAGCTCCCACAGCCCGCCGGCAGTTTCCGACACGGGCAGCGCCGCCACGGCCACCAGCGCGATCAGCACGACCGCAGCAGCCAGCGCCAGCACGGCACGCGGGCGCAGCCCTTCGCCGCGCCACTGGCGTGCCGCCGCCATCACCGCCACGGCGATGACCGCGTAGCCCGCGATCAGCCACAGCCAGCCGCCGCGCAGCGCCAGCGCCTCGCCGCCGTCCAGCCAGGGCAGCACGACGCAATGCCGCAGCACAGCGCAGCCTCCGCAGCCCATCAGCGCCGCCACGGCCCGCGTCCGCCGGGGCGCAGGCCCGCGCAGCGCAATCATCCCCAGCATTCCCGCCAGGACGAGCAGCGCCAGCAGGCCGCTCTGCACCTCGATGCATAAAAGCAGCGCCGCGCCGCACAGCCCCGCGCCCAGGAAAAACGGGCCGCCCTCCCGCGCGTAGGCAATCAGCAGCGCCGGAGTTATCAGGGTCAAATAGGCGCTGATCATGTCGATATTGCCCAGCGTGCCCTGAAACTCATAGTTCGTGTAGATGCTCCGCCCGGTTGGGTACAGCCCCAGCGGGTTGCCGCCCAGGTATTGCCCCAGCGTGACCGCGCCAAAGGCAATGAGCGCCGCGCCCACCGCGTACAGCGTCAGTCGCAATTTTGCCGGGCGCAGGCTCATGACCAGAAAGATGGCGCCGTAGCACAGCTGCGTCCACAGCCCCTCGTAGCGAATCGCGCCCCACAGCGCCGCCTTCTGCCCGTTGGCGTTGACGCAGTCGCTCCACGCGCCGAAGCAGGCGGACAGCGCCAACCAGCCCCAGTACGCGGCTGCCGCGGCGTGCGCCGCCGTCAGGCGAAGCCGCTTCCCGCGCCCAAGGCACAGCGCGACCAGCGCCGCGGCGACGCTCACCCCCGTCAGGACAAGGGCGGCGTGCCACTTGTCCCGGGTGATGCTGGCATAGCTGCCGCCCTGCCAGAGGGGAAACGCGGCCAGCCACAGCGCCGCCAATACCGTCCAGACGATCTCCGGCCAGCGCGTCCATTTTTCCTCGCTCATAGCGCCTCCATCAGCTCCGCCCGCAGCTGTTCGCAGCCCGCCCGCAGCGCCGCAATGTTTGCCGGGAAGGCCCGCATCAGCGCCCGCGCCGTTTCCCGCGCCGCCGCGTGCTGCGCAGCCGTGATCTCCCCCGCCGTCAGCGCGGCATCCAGCTCGTCCGCGTCGAGCAGCTCCCGCTCCCCGTCCGGATTGACCACCACGTCCAGGAACAGGTCGTCGAAGCTCGAATTTGCCCCGTCAATCCGGTTCACCAGCGTCACGTCAAAATAATACTGCGCGATCTGCCCTGCCGCGTCGAACATCACTGTCAGCCACCAGTTGCGCCCCTCCGGCGCGATTTGCAGCCACTGGTAACCCGCATCCGCGATGGTGACGCGCGCGCCGACGGAGTCCACCGTCAGCGGCGCTTTGACCGCGTCAATCGCCAGCAGCGCGGCCGCACCGCGCACCGGCCCCGCCGCCAGCGGCTTCCAGACAAATCGGCGGGCAGTCATCCGGTTCCACTCCGTCCGGCGGAGCGTTTTCCGTTTCACGCTCATCCTTCAACTTCCCCCGCGTCCAGCACCTGCTCCACCACCGCGCCGCCCAGGCAGCGCTCGCCGTCGTAGAGCACGGCGCTCTGCCCCGGCGTGACCGCCCGCTGCGCCGTCAGCGATCGCAGCAGCAGCGTATTCCCCGTCCAGGTCGCCTCCACCGGCTGATCCGCCTGCCGATAACGGTACTTGGCCGTGCAGCGCAGCGTTTCGCCGGGGGCCATCGGCGCGTCGCCGATCCAGGTCACGCCGCTCAAACGGCAGCGCGTGCTGTACAGCATCGGATGATCCTCCCCCTGCGCGACCAGCAGACGGTTGCCCGGCAGATCCTTGCCGATGACAAACCAGCTGCGCCCGTCGCCCATGCCGCCGATGCCCAGTCCACGACGCTGGCCGAGAGTGTAGTACATCAGCCCGTCGTGTCGCCCGACCACCGTCCCGTCCGGCGCGACCATGTCCCCGGGCTGCGCCGGCAGGTACTCGGACAGAAAGCGCTTGAAGTTGCGCTCGCCGATGAAGCACACGCCGGTGGAATCTTTCTTCCGGCTGACCGGCAGACCCTTCTTTTCCGCGTAGGCGCGCACCTCCGCCTTCGTCATGCCGCCGACGGGGAACACCGCCTTTTTGAGCTGCGCCGTTTTGAGCATATACAGGAAGTAACTTTGATCCTTGTTTGGATCCGCGCCGCGCAGCAGCTCTCCCGCTTCGTTCGTGCGGACGAAGTGCCCCGTCGCCATCCGTGACGCGCCCAGCTTCATCGCAAAATCCAGAAACGCGCGGAACTTGATCTCCCGGTTGCACAGCACGTCCGGATTCGGCGTGCGCCCGGCCCGATACTCCGAGAGGACGTAGCTGAACACCCGATCCCAGTACTCCCGGGCGAAGTTGACCGAATAATACGGAATGCCGATGACCTCGCACACCTCGCGCACATCCCGCCAGTCGTTCTCGGCGGTGCACACGCCGTTCTCGTCCTGCTCCTCCCAGTTTTTCATGAACACGCCGATCACGTCATAGCCCTGCTCCTTCAGCAGCAGGGCGGATACGGCGCTGTCCACGCCGCCGGACATCCCGACCACGATTCGCTCGCTCATCCCCGCGCCTCCTCCAGCACCGTCAGGCGCGCCAGCACCCGACGCAATACCTCGTCGCCGATCTCCTGCGGGGAGCGGGACGCGTCCACCACGATGAACCGCTCGCTGTCCCGCCGGATCAGCTCCCGGTAGGCCGCCTCCACCCGACCGTGGAAGTCGTCGCCCTCCATCTCCAGCCTGTCCAGTCCGGTGGCGCTGGCCCGGCGGCGGAGCGCCTCCCGACGGTCAATGTCCAGGTAAACCGTCGCGTCCGGCAGCGTGCCGTCCACCGCGGGGGCGTTAATGCGTGTCACCTCGTCCACGCCCAGGCAACGCCCGCCGCCCTGATAAGCGATGGAGGAATCCACAAACCGGTCGCACAGCAGCACCCGGCCCGCGGCAATCGCCGGACGGATGACCTGCCGCGTGTGCTGCGCGCGGGAGGCGGCGTAGAGCAGCGCCTCCGTCTCCGCCTTCATCTCGGCGTTGGCCGGATCGAGCAGCAGTTCGCGCACCTTTTCGCCGATGGGGCTGCCGCCCGGTTCGCGGCTGCGCGTCACCTCAAAGCCGTAGCGGGTCAGGCCGTCCTCAAGCAGGTTCATCTGCGTCGTTTTGCCGCAGCCATCCATCCCCTCCATGGAGACGAACGCGCCCCGCGCCGGGGCGCTGCCCGGGCACAGCAGGTCGATCGCCTCCTGCACCGTCGCCGCGTACGCGTCGCAGCCGGCCTGCCGCAGCTCCGCTTCGCCGCCGTAGCCGTAGCCCGCGCCCAGCGTGCGCACCCCGGCCCGGTGACCGCCCTCCATGTCAAAGCGCGTGTCGCCCACCATCCAGGCCGCGTCATACTTTTCCGGCAGCGCGGCGCGGATGAGCGCCTCCTTGTCCGGCGCGCTGTCCCTCGGGCCGACGATTTTGTCAATCCAGGGCGACAGGCCAAAATGTCCGATAATGCGCTCCGACGGCCCCTGCGGCTTGCCGGTGGCGATGGCCACATACGCGCCGCGGCTTTTAAGCGTCCGCAGCAGGCGGCGAATGCCCGGGTAGACCCGGTTCTCGAACAGCCCGACGGTCGTATAGCGCTCCCGATACGTTTCGACGGCCCGGTCGGCCTGCGCCTCGTCCATGCCCATATAGGTCATGAAGGAATATTTCAGCGGCGGGCCGACAAACCGGCGCAGCGTCGCCACGTCCGGCACGGGAAAGCCCATGCGCTCCGCCGCGTAGCGCACGCAGTTCCAGATGCCCTCTTCGGACTTTGTCAGCGTCCCGTCCAGGTCAAAAATCACGCATTCACGCACAGCAATTGATCTCCTTCCACCCCGAAGCGCGCCTGTTCGCCCGCGCTCATCAGCTGCTCGACCGTCTCCCGGGCGATCTCCTCCCCCGGGCACACGAGCGGAATCCCCGGCGGATACAGCCCCGCCGCCGCCGCCGCGATCCGCCCCGCCGCGTCCCGCAGCGGAACAAGGCACGTCCGACCCATCGCGGCCCGGCGCGGCGTCATGACCTGCCGAGGCAACGGCGGCAGCGCGGGACGCATCGGCAAAAGCCGCCCTTCCGGCGGGATCGCCATCAAATCGCCGATCAGCCGCAGCACGTCCCGCGGCTCGTCCATCGCCGTGAGGATCAGCACCGCCCGGCGCGTATCGTGCATCTCGACGTCCACGCCCCGCGATGCCAGCGCTTCGGATAGCGCCGCGCCGCCCTGGGGCGCGTGCAGCACCAGCCGCGTCGGGTCGAAGGTCTGCCCGGTGCGTCCCCACTGGCTGTGGGCATCCTCGTAGCCGGTAATGGGCAGCGCCCGGCGCAGCGTATCCGCCGCCGCCGCCGTGCGTTGCAACCGCTTCGCGCCCTCCCGCGCCATCCATGCCCGCGCGTCGTCCATCGCGAGCATCAGCAGGAACGACGGGGACGAGGTCTGCTCCCGGCGCAGGATGCGCATCGCCCGCGGCCTGTCCGCCGCGTCGGATAGATGCAGCGCCGCCGCGCCAGTCAGCCCGGGCAGCGTTTTGTGCACGGACTGCACCCACGCGTCCGCGCCCAGCGCCCCGGCGGAGTCCATGCCCGGCTGCCAGGGAAAGTGCGCGCCGTGGGCCTCGTCCACCACCAGGCGAATGCCCAGACGACGCGCCAGCGCCGCGATCTTTTCCAGCGGCAGACAGCCGCCGTAGAAGTCCGGGCGGGTCAGCAGCAGCGCCTTCGCCTCCGGATGACGCGTTAGCGCCTCAATCACGTCCGCCTCGGCCACATAGCAGTAACCGTCCGGCAGCGCGGTGACGGGAATCCACACCGGGTTCAATCCGCCCAGCACACAGGCGTTCACCGCCGACAGATGCGCGTTGCGAGGCAGAATCACCGTGTCGCCCTCGGAGGCGTACAGCTGGAGCATCACATGGATGCCCTCCGTCGACCCGTTATGCAGGAACAGCGTCTCCGCTGCGCCCGCCGCCTCCGCGTAGTGCGCCTCCGCTTCCCGAATGCCCCGCTCCGCCGCGTACAAATCGTCCGTCACCGGCAGCTCGGTGGTGTCCAGCGCGTACAGATCCACCGGGCCGAAGGGCGCGCGCCCCTTGTGTCCGGGCATATGAAACGCCCGCCGCCCCGCCGCGGCGGAGAGCATCGCCATCATTGGCCGCACGGCGTTCTCCTGTGCCTCCCGCATCAGCTCATCTCCTTTGGGCATAGTATAACAAAAGGGGCGAAAAGCGTCAAGGCGCGCCCCCGGAACAGGATTTTTCGCGCCATCGCTTGACAAACCGCCGCCGCGCCTGTATAATGGCAACGAAGTACCGGTTTGGCAGGAAGGGAGGCCGCGAAAGATGCGCATTTGGATGGAAACGGGGTTTGTCTGCGCATTGGGGCGGCTTCCACAATTCAGGAGGAAATAAGGCGGCGTTTTTGCGCCGTTCTGGTTTGTGGGAAGCGTCGGCCGCTTTTTGCGCGCCGACGCTTCCTTTTGTGTTTGTCAGGAGGTTGATGGTATGCAGGAAATTCACGGCAACATTACAGGCGTGCGGGACACGCTGCTTCAGGCCATGGCCGGGATGTACGGCGCGGAGATCGGCGACGGCGAGTTTCTTCCCCGCGCGCTGATGCAGGAGCTGGCCCGCTACACCGCCACGCTGAACCGGGAGATCGCGCTCTACGTCACCCGGGACGGCGAGGTGGTGGACGTATCCGTCGGCACCGACCGGGACGTGGAGCTGCGGGACTACCGGCTCCGCCGCAACGCGCGCAGGCTCAGCTGCGTCAGGTGCATTCACACCCACCCCAATGGCGACGGTCGCCTCAGCGACGTCGATCTGAGCGCCCTGCGCTCCTTCCGCTACGACGCGATGGTCGCCGTGGGCGTGAAGGATGGCGAGCCGACCTTCGTGCAGGCCGCGTTTCTCGGCGAGGGCAGCGCGATCATCATGGATGACCCCGTCCGCTGGTATCGCGTGCCCGACGCGGACTGGCTGAGTCAAATCGCCCGCAGCGACCGGCTGGTCGGCTGGGGCGAGGAGGGGCAGGCGACCGGCAAGCGGGAGCGAGCCGTCCTGATGGGCATTGAGAGCGAGGAGTCGCTGGCCGAGCTGGCCCGTCTGGCGGACACCGCCGGGGCCGAGGTGGTCGCGTCCTTCCTGCAAAAGCGGGACAAGCCGGACACCGCGCTGTTCATCGGCCGGGGCCGGGCGGACGAGCTTTGCCGCCAGTGTCAGGCGCTGGAAGCCGATTTGTGCATCTTCGACGAGGAGCTGACCGGCATCCAGGTGCGCAACCTGGAGGACGTGCTGCGGGTAAAGGTCGTCGACCGCACGACGCTCATCCTGGACATCTTCGCCCAGCGCGCTTCCAGCGCCGAGGGCAAGCTGCAAGTGGAGCTGGCGCAGCTGCAATACCAGTCCACCCGGCTGATCGGGCAGGGGCTGGTGCTCTCCCGGCTGGCGGGCGGCATCGGCACCCGCGGCCCGGGCGAAAGCAAGCTGTAAATGAACCGCCGCCGCATCCGGGAGCGCATGACCGACCTGCGCCGCCGCCTGGACGCGCTGGAAAAGCAGCGCGGGCTGCGCCGCAAGAGCCGGGAGCGCAACGAGGTGCCGGTGGTCGCGCTGGTGGGCTACACCAACGCGGGCAAGTCGACGCTCCTGAACCGTCTGACCGGCGCGGACGTGTATGTGCAGGATCAGCTGTTCGCCACGCTGGACGCGGTCAGCCGCCGGATGGAAACCGCCGAGCACACCCCGTACCTGCTGGTGGACACCGTCGGCTTTATCCGCAAGCTGCCCCACACGCTGGTCAGCGCCTTCCGCTCCACGCTGGACGAGGCCGCACTGGCGGACGTGCTCGTCATCGTCTCCGACGGCGCGAGCGACGAGATGCTCCGGCAGCATGAGACCGTCGAAAACGTGCTCGCCGAGCTGGGCGCGACCGAGCAGCCGCGCATTGAGGTCGTCAACAAGTGCGATCTGCCTTCCGCCGCCCCCGCTCTGCCCGGCGCGGTGCTGGTCTCCGCCAGGACAGGCGAGGGACTGGCGGAGCTGGAGCGCCGCATCGCCGACGAGCTGCAAAAGGGCTACGCGGCGGCGGAGTTCTTCATCCCCTTCAGCCAGTACGGCGTGCTCTCGCAGCTGCGCCCGCTGGGCCGCGTCGTCCGCGAAAACCATACGGACACCGGCACCGAGCTGACCATGATTCTCTCCAAGGCCGACCGGGATCGAATCGTCAGCCGCTACGGCCTGACGGTGCGCAGCTGACGAAAAATTTCTTCTTGACTTTGACGCAGCGTCATCCTGTATGATGAAACCGCACGGAAGGGAGAGACGGCCATGCGGACGGTTCATGAGGTCAGCCGGTTAAGCGGCGTCAGCGTGCGCACGCTGCGGTACTACGACGCGATCGGGCTGCTGCGCCCCGCCGATGTGACGGACGCCGGCTATCGCCTCTACGACGACGCGTCGCTGTCCCGGCTGCAAAGCATTCTGCTTTTTCGCGAGCTGCGCTTCCCGCTCCGGGACATCCGCGCCATGCTCGACGCGCCGGACTTCGACCCGCGGGAGGCCGTCGCGCAGCAGATTCGCCTGCTGACGCTGGAGCGCCGCCGCCTCGACGGCCTGCTCGCCCTCGCCCGTGACATTCAGCAGAAAGGGGTTTATCAAATGGAGTTTGACGCATTCAAGCGGGACGACGCGTCCCGCTACGCCCAGGAGGTCAAGGAGCGCTGGGAACACACAGCCGCCTACCGCGCCAGTGAGGAGCGGCAGCGCGGCCAGTCTGCCGCCGAGCGCGACGCGGCCACCAAGGGCCTGATGGCCTGCTTTGCCGCGCTGGGCGCGCTGCGCGAAGAAGCGCCGGACGCGCCCGCGGTGCAGCGGGAAGTCGACGCGCTGCGGCAGTACATCACCGACCATTTCTATCCCTGCGACGAGGAAACGCTGCAGGGGCTGGGCCGCCTGTACACCGAGGACGAACGCTTCCGCCGCACCATCGACCGCTCGGGCGGCGAGGGTACCACGGATTTCGTCAGCCGCGCCATCGCGGCGCGAAGCAAAAACGAAGGATAAATCCTTCGCAATTCGTTTTTCTCGTTCAAAATCCCCTGCGCACCGTTTTTGCGCAGGGGTTTTTGCAGGATTCATAAATAAATTATTCATAAATGCCGGAAAACCGGTTGATTTTCCGCCGGAAAAAGAATATAATGAAAGTATGCCGCCGCGCAGCTGATCGGAGCGCGGCGCATCACATGAAGCAAACGCAGGAGGTTGACCCCGCATGGCACTGACCGTTTCCCACCGCTGCCAGAATATTGCTCCCTCTCCCACGCTGCAAATCGACGCGCGCGCCAAGGAGATGCGCGCCGCCGGGCTGGACGTAATCAGCTTCGGCGCGGGCGAGCCGGACTTTCCCACCCCGCAGCACATCTGCGACGCGGCCAAGGAAGCGCTTGACCTGGGGCTGACCCGCTACACCCCCGCCGCCGGTACCAAGGAGCTGCGCAAGGCCATCTGCGAAAAGCTCCGCAAGGACAACGACATGACCTACACCTACGGCGACATCCTGGTGTCCAGCGGCGCGAAGCACAGCCTGTACAACATTTTCCAGGCGATTCTCGACCCCGGCGACGAGGTGCTCATTCCCACGCCCTGCTGGGTGAGCTATCCGGAAATGGTGCGCATGGCCGGGGGCGTGCCGATCTTCATCCCCGCCGACGAGAGCACGAACTTCATCCCCTCCAACCGGGACATCGCCAGCCGCGTCACCCGCCGCACCAAGGCGATTATCATCACCAGCCCCTCCAACCCCAACGGCAACGTGTGGGACAAGGAGCAGCTGCAATTCGTAGCCGACCTGGCGGTGACGCACCCGTTCTTCGTCGTCAGCGACGAGATTTATGAAAAGCTGATTTACGACGGGCGCAAGCACTTCTCCATCGCGCAGTTAGGCGAGCAGATCAAGGCGCAGACCTTCCTGGTCAACGGCATGAGCAAGGCCTACGCCATGACCGGCTGGCGCATCGGCTATGTGGCGGGGCCGCGCAACGTGATCACCGCGATGGCGAACTTCCAGTCCCAGGCGACGAGCAACGCCAACTCCATCGCCCAGTACACCGCGACCCGGGCCTTGCAGGGCGATCAAAGCTGCGTGGACGAAATGGTCGCCGAGTTTGAGAAACGCCGCAACGCCATGGTGGAAAAAATCAACCAGATGCCGCTCGTTTCCTGCCTGAAGCCCCAGGGCGCGTTCTATGTGATGATGAACATCAAGCGCGTGCTGGGCCACAGCTACAACGGGCGCGTCATCGAGTGCTCGATGGACTTTGCCGAGCTGCTCCTGGCGGAAAAGCAGGTCGCCGTCGTGCCTGGCTCCGCCTTCGAGGCAGAGGGCTACTGCCGCTTGAGCTACGCCATTTCCATGGAGCAGATCATGGCCGGCCTGGATCGCATCGAGGACTTCGTCCGCAGCCTGGACTGACCGGACGCGCCGCCCGACCCGCATTCTGACAAGAAGGAGGGGATCCCTTGCTGGAATTCAACAAAAAGCTGAACCTGATCACCCAGGCCAAGTACAAGTATGATTTGCAGGACGTGGCCGAGCCGAACCTTTATCGGGAGATTTATGATTATTCGCACATCCCGAAGATCGCGTTCAATATGCGCCATGTGCCGGAGGAAATGCCGGAGGAGATCTGGATCACCGACACCACCTTCCGGGACGGACAGCAGTCCGTCAGCCCGTTCCAGCCGGAGCAGATCGCGCATCTGTTCAAGCTGATGAACCGGCTGGGCGGCCCCAAGGGCATCATCCGGCAAAGCGAGTTCTTCCTCTATACGGAGAAGGACAAGCGCGCGCTGAAAATGTGCCAGGATCTGGGGCTTCCCTTCCCCGAGATCACGACCTGGATCCGCGCCAACAAGGCGGACTTCGACCTTGTCCGTCAGGTGGGCGTGAAGGAGACGGGCATTCTCGTTTCGTGCAGCGATTATCACATTTTCAACAAAATGCACCTGACGCGCAGCCAGGCGCTGGACAAATATCTGGGCATTGTCAAGGAAGCGCTGAATCAGGGCATCACGCCCCGCTGCCACTTTGAGGACATCACCCGCGCGGACTTCTACGGCTTCGTCGTCCCCTTCGCGGAGACGCTGATGGAGCTGAGCCACGAGAGCGGGCTGCCGATCAAGATTCGCGCCTGCGACACGATGGGCTACGGCGTGACCTACTATGGCGCGGCGCTGCCCCGCAGCGTGGCCGGCATCATCTACGGCCTGCGCCACTATGCGGAGGTGCCCTCCGCCCAGCTGGAATGGCACGGCCACAACGACTTCTACAAGGTGGTCAGCAACGCGGGCGCGGCGTGGATGTACGGCTGCTCCAGCGTCAACTGCTCGTTGCTAGGCATCGGCGAGCGCACCGGCAACTGCCCGCTGGAGGCGATGGCGATTGAGTACCAGGCGCTGCGCGGCACGACCGACGGCATGGATTTGTCCGCCATCACCGAAATCGCCGACTACATGGAGCGGGAGATCGGCATCGAGGTCAGTCCGCGCCAGCCCTTCGTGGGCCGCCACTTCAACGTGACCCGCGCCGGTATCCACGCCGACGGGCTGCTCAAGGACGAGGAAATCTACAACATTTTCGACACCGCCGCCATCCTGAACCGCCCCGCTACCGTCGCGGTGGACTCCCACAGCGGACTGGCCGGCGTCGCTCACTGGGTCAACAGCTATTTCCGCCTGACCGGCGACAACGTTGTGGCGAAAAACGACCCGCTGGTGGTCGACGTTCGCGCCCAGGTGGACGCGCTCTATGCCAAGGGCCGCAACACGGTCATGGGCGACGAGGAGCTGGAGGTCATGGTGCGCAACCATGACGTCAATCGCTACGAGCGGCTGCTCTTCGGCAAAAGCCATTAAGCGCATCAAAAAAAGTGGCCGCGGCCACTTTTTTGCGTTGGAGAGAAACCGCCGTCTGCGTGCCCTCCGAAGAGTTTTACAGCGCGCTCTGGCCGATGAACTGCCGCGTCCTCGGATTGGCGGAGGAGAAGATTTCCGCCGGAGCGCCCTCCTCGACGATCACGCCGCCCTCCATGAACACCACGCGATCCGCCACGTCCCGCGCGAAGGACATCTCGTGGGTCACCACCAGCATGGTCAGCTTTTCCCGCGCCAGCTCCCGCATCACAGTGAGCACCTCCTGCGTCAGCTCCGGATCGAGGGCGGAGGTCGGCTCGTCAAAAGAGATGATCTCCGGCTCCATGCACAGCGCCCGGGCAATGGCCACCCGCTGCT
>CAZRLM010000059.1:7032-15568 GCA_964600835.1 uncultured Oscillospiraceae bacterium | reverse complement strand
TGGACTTTCGGACTTTTCAACGCATACTGCCACATGAATACCGTGGCAATCCGGCCAGCGCTTCCTGCTTGGCGTCGCGGCCATGCAGGCCCTGGTGCAGCTCAATGGCCTCCTGAATCTGAATGCCGATCTTCTTCAGCGGGTTCAGGCTGGTCATCGGGTCCTGCGTCACCATGGCGATCTTTTTGCCACGGATGGTGCGCCATTCCTTTTCGGTGGTGAACTTGGCCAAATCCTTGCCGTCGTAGAGGATGGAACCGCCGGTGATGGAACCGTTCTTGTCCAGCATACCGACAAAGCATTTGGTGAACACGCTCTTGCCCGAGCCGGACTCGCCCACAATGGCGAGCGTTTCGCCCTCGTACAGCTCCAGGGAGCAGCGGCGGATGGCCGTCAGCTTCTGGCGGCGCAGGGTGAACTGCACCTCGACGTCCTTCGCGGCGAGAATCGGCTCGCTGGAAAGAATCTGCTTGGCGCGGGCGTCAAAATCAATATCCTCGTGGGTCAGCGGTCTTGCTGCTTCACTCATATGCCTGCCCTCCTGTTACACATGGTTGCGGGGGTCGCACGCATCGGAGAAGGCGTTGCCCACCAGGTAGAACGTGATCGTGATGATGGACACGATCGCCGCCGGGAAGATCAGCAGGTAGGGATAATCCAGGAAGTAGTTGCGCGCGTTGCGCAGCAGGATGCCCAGCGACGGGGTGTTGATGTCCATCAGGCCCAGGTAGGTCAGCGTCGTCTCGTAGGCGATTGTTCCGGGGATCGCCAGCGCCAGGCGCAGGATGATAACGCTCACCAGATAGGGGAGGATGTTTCTCGTCAGGATTCGCCACAGCTTGGTTCCCAGGCAGCGGGAGGCCAGGTTGTACTCCCGGTCGCGGTACATGAACACCAGGTTGCGCACGTTGCGCGCCGTGGCCAGCCAGCCGAAGCCGATCATCGCCGCGCCCATGATGAGCGTTGTTTTGCCCAGCATGAGGGCGATCAGCGTCATGTAGATGATGGTCGGAATGTTGTCGATCAGGTTGTACAGGTTGGTGAAGAAGCTGTCCAGCTGGCGGACATAGCCCCACACCAGGCCGATGATCACGCCAACAAAGATTTGCCCCAGCGATACGCTGACCGCCAGCATGATGGAGGTTCGCGTCGCGCACCACACCTGCGACCAGTAGTCGCGGCCCATGTTGTCCGTACCGAACCAGAACTCCTCGTTGGGCTGGGTGAACATCAGGCTGTTGTCGATGCGCAGGTTGTACACGTCGTACTTGCCGATGGCTCCGGCGATAAAGGTGAAGATGAACAGCGCGATGAAGATCAGCGACATGATCACCGCCGCCTTCTTCTTCAGGAAGTTGCGCCACACGCTCTTCCAGTAGGAATATTCGGAATAGCCGATGCGCTCCGCCGCCTGCGCCTGATACTCGGCGTAGTCGAACAGCTGCTTTTCCGGCATCATGGAACGGGCCTGAACGTGTACGCGGCCCCGGTTGTACTTCTTGTCAATGTTGCTGTCAACAGCGCTGACGTCCACCTCCAGGTCGACCTTGGGCTGTTCCAGCTCCGCTACGGTTTTTTCCATCAGCGAGTCGCTCCCTTCTCCGTCAGCCGGATGCGCGGATCAATCAGCGTCATCAGCAGGTCGCCCAGGAAAACGCCGATAATGCCCAGCGTGGCGTAGAGCATGACGCATGCCTGGACAACGTTGGTATCATAGCGTCCGATGGCGTCCGTCATCAGCGGGCCCATGCCGGGAACGGAGAAGAACCGCTCCACCAGCAGCGAGCCGCCCACCGTCAGCAGGATCGAATAAGGCAGATACTGCGCCAGGGGGACGAACGCGTTTTTCAGCACATGGCGATACATTACGCTGCGGGTGGACATTCCCTTCAGCTTCGCCAGGCGGATATAATCCTTGTTCAGTTCATCCACCATGTACCGCCGCGTCCACAGCATATAGCCGGCCACAGAGCCGATAGCCAGGCAGACGATGGGCAGGATGGAGGAAGGCCCGGGTTTTCGCATGGAGTACATGGAGGGCAGGCCGAGCACCCGCGCTCCGAAGGCCAGCACCAGCGAATAGGTGACCAGATGCGGCACGGCGTTGACAAACACCGTGTACGCGGTGCCAATGTGGTCGAACAGGCCGTCCTTATAACGGGCCTGCAGCACGCCGAACACGACGCCCAGCACCAGCGAAATGCCCAGGGCGATCAGCCCCAGCTTCATCGAGATGCCGAACTTTTGTCCGATCAGCTTGACGACGGGCTGACCGGCCTGCAGCTTGCGGCTTACGCCCAGGTCAAAGTCCGTCAGCATTTGCTTGAAGAAGCGGCCGAGCTGCTCCAGCGGCGGGTCAAGCAGGCCGGCGGCCTGCAGCTTGTCATGGCGCACCTCGTCCGTCAGCTTGATCAGTTCCTCCTCGGAGAAATAGTAATCCGTCGGCATCAGCCGAAGCAGGAGGAACACGATCGACACGACCAGCAGGATCGTGAGGACAGATTGCACCAGCCGTTTGAAGATGTATTTTGCCATGCCAGATTCCCCCGTCGCGTGATATTGCGGGCGCGGCGCCCGCGGAGAGGATATAAAGAAACGAATCTGGAGCGGCCTCCGACTCCGAAGGCCGCCCCAGACGATTGCCTGATTTTTTCAGGCGTTCAGGGTCAGGTTACTGCGCCTTGAGCTCCGCCCACTCGGCGGTGGTGTAGATGTCGCTGTTGGTCTCCCAATCCACATAGTAGTAGGGGAAGATGCCGTAGGCCGCGTTCGGCTTGGTGAAGTCGTTCACGCAGGTCAGCTCCCAGGCGACTTCGTAGTTGCAGGGGACGGTCAGCGCGTGCTGGATGAAGTACGCCTCAGCGTCGGCATACGCCTCGTAGCGGGCGTCCAGATCGTTCAGGATCTCGCGGGCGGTCTGCACCTTCGCGGTGAACTCCTGATAGGTCGCGATCAGGTCGGGATCGGTCGCGTCGTTGATCTTGGAGTAGACCTTGGAGTAGTAGGCGCTCTGGTCGCCGTAGATCTCCTGGCCCAAGAAGTTGTCGGGATCGCCGTAGTCAGCGCCCCAGCCGTTGATGTAGATGGAAGCCAGCTGCGGGTTACGAACCTCGGTGCTCAGGCTGGACACATAGGTGTTCGTCACGAGCTTCACGAAGTCGTCGCCCAGGCAGTCGGAGAACAGCTGCGTCAGCACGTCGGCGGTATCCTTGGCCACCTGGCTGTCGCCCTTGATCCAGTAGTTGATTTCCACGGGGAAGGTCACGCCCTTGGCGGACAGCTCTTCCATGGCCTGCTTCTTGTAAGCGGCGGCCTTCTCGGGATCAACGCGGTTGAACTTCTCGGCGTCGTAGTCGATACCCAGGCGCTCGCGAACCAGCTGCGTGTAGTCGCGGCCATCGGAGGTCACGGCCACCGCGTTGGCGGTGTAGCAGTAGTTCTGGCAGGACTGCGGGTTGATCGCGTTGGTACGGGCCAGGTAGGTGGTCAGGTCAAGGCCATAGTACCAGGCCAGACGGAACGCCTCGTTGGCGGCGGCCATGTTCCAGTTGTCGTCGCTGGTGCCGTCGGCGTTCTTGCGGTCGAACACGAAGTGAATCTGATAGGAATACTTGGTCGGGCGGGCTTCCACCAGGTTGTTGTGGAACTCGCTGCCGGCGTTCTCATACAGAGAGGTCAGGGTGGACTGCTCCAGGGTCACATGATCCAGCTCGCCGGTCTGGAACAGCTGATAGGCCGTCGCAGTGGACTCGACGTACTTGATGGACACGGTGTTGAACACCTTGTGGGCGTCCTTGCCGAACCAGGCGGGGTTGGCCTTGAGCACCAGCTCGTTGCCGTCCACGAAGGACTCAACGGTGTAGGGGCCGGAGTACCACATGGTCTCCCAGGTCACAGCCTGATAGCCGGCCACGCCGATTTCGTCCACCAGCTTGGCAGACAGGGGATACAGCGCAGCGGAGGTGCACAGGGTGGGGAAGTAGGGCAGGCAGTCCACGCAGGTGTACTGCACGGTGTAATCGTCCACCGCGGTCACGCCGACCATTTCGGAGAACTTGGTGGTGTCAAAGTACAGGGGATCGAAGTAGGGGCGCAGCTCGTCGGGGATGACCACGCCGGCCTTCTCGGCAGCCTGCACCGCTTCGGTCATGTACTTGGTGTACTCGTAGTACTCCTGAGCGCCCGCGATCATCGCGGTGGGCATCGAGCAGTTGTACGCGCCGTTCTTGGCGTAGTTCAGCACATACTCCATGCCGGTCACCCAGTCCTGCGCGACAACGTCGGCCTTCTCAGCGCCGTCCTTGTCAACCCACTTCATGCCCTCGTTGAGCTTGAAGATCCAGGTCTTGCTGTCGTCCGGGGAAGACCATTCCTTGGCCGCGTTGGGAACCAGAGCGCCCTTGGCGTCGTTGGCCAGCAGGCTGGTGGTCAGGTTGACCAGCACGTTCAGGTTACGGGCTTCCTCGGTGCCCTGGATGTTCCAGGACTCCAGATCGCGGGCCGTGGTCTCATAGGTCTTGAGGTCGGTGATCTCGGCCGCGCTCGCGGTCGTCGCCACCGCCATGCTCAAGAGCATCGCCAGCGCCAGCATCAGGGAAAGAAGCTTTTTCATGTCCGTTCCTCCTTGATTTACCAGTTTAGTACAAGAAAGCGTTCCTGAACGTCTCCCAGAAGGCGTTCCGTTTCTTTCTATGCCTGCCATTGTAGCATGATGCGACGCATTTGTAAATCACAATTTGCACAAAAAAACAATCTAAATGCAGTTTTAGTTTTTCAAACGACCGAAAAACCGGGATTTTCCGCGGGCAGATTGCAAAATCGAGCCTGTGTTCCTGCAATATTGCAAAATATGCCCGCTTGCGCTATAATCACGACATAGGGAGAGAGGCGATGCATCCTATGAAGAAGCCCTGGCGAAAGCGTTTTCGGCGGGACATGATCCGGCCAACGATCTACAAGGCGTTCACCCGGCTGATCCTGGCGCTGACCGCGTCGCTGGCCTGGAACGAGTTCGTCAACCATTGTTTGACGGAGCGGCGGTCGTGGCCGTTCCTGTTCTTCGCGATTTTCTTTGCGGCGGCGGCCTGGATGAGCTATCTGCGGCTGGACGGCATCCGCGCGCCCCAGTTCGACCGGCGGCTTTTCGACTGGAAGCGCAAGCCGCCCCGGATGTACGGCGATATGATCGACTTTGTGAACGAGGACGTGCCCGACTTCGACGACCTGGAGGAGGACGAGCAGCACCGGTGCCTGCTGATCGCCAACGCGGCCTGCTGCGTGATTTTCGCGGTCATCTCGCTGTTCTGAAAGGAATTTAAATGAAAGAAATTCAGCTTCCCAGCGGCCCGGCGCGGCTGTACAGTCCGGAGTGTCCGGCGCTGGCCGTGTACCTGCCCCTGTCGGCGGAGGAGAGCGAGGCGGTGTGGACCGTGCTGCCTGAGCCGCGCCCGGCGCTGGTCGCTTTGACCGGCGTGGACTGGGACGGCGCGCTGTCCCCCTGGCCCGCGCGTCGCGCCTTTCGCGGCGGGAACGACTTTGCGGGCGGCGGCGCGGCCTTTCTCGATCGGCTGATCGCCTCCATCCCGGCGGCGGAGGCGGCGCTGCCCTGTCGACCGAATCGCCGCGGGATTGCCGGGTACTCTCTGGCGGGGCTGTTCGCGCTCTATGCCGCCGCCTCCTGTGACGCGTTCGACTGCGCCGCGTCGATGTCCGGCTCGCTGTGGTACGATCATTTTGAGGACTTCCTGGCCTCGCATCCGCCGCGCCTGCGCTTCGCATACCTGTCCCTGGGCGACCGGGAGATGCGCGCGCGGGATCCGCGCCTGGCCGCCGTCGGCGAAAAAACGGAGCGGGCAGTCGCGCTGCTCCGTAAGCAGGGGATTCCCGTCCGGTTCGAGACAAACCCCGGCGGGCACTTTCAGGACGTGCCCGGCCGTATCGCCCGCGGGCTGGCCGCGCTTGCCGCCTGTTCGGTTTCGGCGGACACCCAGTAAGCTATCAAAATAGAAGCCGGAGAAAATTTGCGTTTTCTCCGGCTTTCGTTATGCATTTTCCCTGACCCACGCGAGCAACTGCTTGCCCTCGACCGTGCGGAATACCGTGTCGCGGTACGCGTCGATCGCTTCGGGGGACAGCCCGCCTTCTATCATGTTGACCAGAAAGTCCGCCTCGAGCAGCGCCTGCCAGTCCGCCCCGTCCACGTCCGACGTGGTGTGGTGGCGTCCGATCAGGAAGCATACGCGCCGGACGACCGGCTCCGGCAGCATCAAACGCGTGAGCATTCTTTCCGCCTCCGGCGGGCCGAGGCGCTCCTGAAGTGCGCCGCCGCACGCGCCGTGCGTCTCCAGCGCGGGCTTGATGCCGATGTCATGGGTCAGCGCCGCCACGTCCAGCGTGAAGAGCGATTCGTCCGTGAAGCCCTCCGCCAGCGCGATTTGGTGGGCGAACCCCTGCACCTTGAGGAAATGATGGATGCGCTGCGGGTGGCTCGCCTCCCACGCGCACATCGCGTCCGTTACCTGCCGGAGCCACTGCGCGCGCCGCCGCTCCTCAAAGCGCTCCCGCGTCAGGCGGAGGCTCACCAGCCCGTCCCGCTTCGCAACGCGGACAAACCCGGCGGACAGGTGCAGCCTGAGCGCTGCCGCGCGCGTCGCTTCAAAATGGTTGCGCAGCTCGCTGATTTCCTCATGGCGGAACGCCTCCGCCGCCAAGAGCGACAGCGCCTCCCGGCCATAGCCACGCCCGCGGAAGGGCGCGGCGATCACCACGCTCATCTCCTGCCCGTATTGATGGTAGCTGATTTCGCCCACCGGCTCGCCCGCTTCGTTCAGCAGATAGGCGCACCAGCGCTCCGGCGCGTGGTTTGTCCATTTTTCGAGCCACTTGTCCCAGTCCGCCTCGGGAAAGGAAATCGTGCCATTCGGCGGGAACCAGGGCGCGTTGTAGGCCATCGTGGCCGGGTCGGCCATCAGCGCCCGGCGGAAGGGCATCAGGTCGCGCGTCGCCTCGCGCACGGTCAGCATGATGACGTCTCCATTTCCCGGCGGCCTTCCTCAATGGCCCGCAGTACCATCTCCGGCGCGGGCGCGCCGGGAATCTGCCGCTTTTCGACGCACGTTTTCAGCGACAGCGCGTCGAACACGTCCGCCTCAAAGGCCGGATGGAACGCCTGCAGCTCCGGCAGCGTCAAATCAAGCAGCGCCTTGTCCTCGTTCAGGCAGTGCGCGACCAGCTCGCCCACCACCCGGTGCGCGTCGCGGAAGGGCACGCCGCGCTTGACCAGATAGTCGGCGCAGTCCGTCGCGTTGGTAAAGCCGCCTGCCGCGCTCTTTTCCATCACGTCCGTGCGGAAGGTGACGGTGCGCAGCATCGCGGTGAACACGGTCAGCCCCTTGACGAGCGTGTCCCGCGCGTCGAAGATGGCCTCCTTGTCCTCCTGCATATCCTTGTTGTAGGCCAGCGGCAGCCCCTTCATCACGGTGAGCAGGGTGGTCAAATCGCCGTACACCCGCCCCGTCTTGCCGCGGATCAGCTCCGCCACGTCCGGGTTCTTCTTCTGCGGCATAATGGAGGAACCGGTGGCGAAGGCGTCGTCCATCTCCACAAAGCGGAACTCGCTGGAACTCCACAGGATCAGCTCCTCGCAGAAGCGGGACAGGTGCATCATGCAGATCGACGCGGCGGACAGGTAGTCCAGCAGGAAGTCCCGGTCGCTCACACCGTCCAGGCTGTTGCGGCTGACGCGGGAGAAGTCCAGCAGCTCCGCGACGCGCTCCCGGTTCAGCGG
Source organism: uncultured Oscillospiraceae bacterium (assembly GCA_964600835.1). Lineage (GTDB taxonomy): Bacteria > Bacillota > Clostridia > Christensenellales > Aristaeellaceae > UBA11524. Next base: position 7,782 of record CAZRLM010000059.1, on the reverse strand, counting down.
ATAGGTGGTGCCCGCCAGCGCGCCGGAGCGGCATCACGTCCGCCGCCCGATACGCCGCGCGGAAGCGGTCGCGATCCCGCAGGAACATTTCAAAATACGCCATCATGTGGTGCGCCAGCGTGATCGGCTGCGCCCGCTGCAAATGCGTGTATCCCGGCATCACGGTATGCAGGTGCCTTTCGGCGATGGACAGCAGCGTTTCCATCAGCTCGCGGAGCATTTCCTCCGTTTCCCGGCAGGCCAGCTTGGCGTACATCCGCGTGTCCAGCGCCACCTGATCGTTCCGGCTGCGCCCCGTGTGCAGCCGCTTGCCCGCCTCGCCGATGCGCGCGGTCAGCAGCGTTTCCACGTTCATATGGATGTCCTCCGCGTCGACCATCCACGTAATTTTGCCCGCCCGCGCGTCCGACAAAATACCCTTCAAGCCCTCGACGATCCGCTCCGCGTCCTGCCGTGGAATGATCCCCTGCTCGCCCAACATCGTCGCGTGCGCAATCGACCCCGTGATGTCCTGCTCGTACAGCCGCTGGTCGAACGAGATGCTCGAATGGAAATCGTCCACCAGCCCGTCCGTCGCTTTCGCAAACCTTCCGCCCCACAGCTTCATGCCCGCATCCCCTTTCTTTTCCACCCCAGTATACCACGTCCACCCACAGTGGGCAAGAGCTCCGGCAGAGGCTCCGGGGGGGGGGGGGGGCCGCCCCCCCCCCCCCCGGGGGGGGGGGGCCCCCCGCGAAGACAAACCGACCG
>CAZRLM010000059.1:0-7022 GCA_964600835.1 uncultured Oscillospiraceae bacterium | reverse complement strand
CAGAGGGGGCGCTGCCCCCTCTGGACTCCCCTGCCAGGAGGGCCGCATGGCCCTCCTGAACCTCCCACCATTCGCAGCCTTACTTGGTTACGGCTCCGGTCGGGTTTTGGTTCTTTTCGCCGAGTCGAAAAGAACGTCCCTGCTAAAAAGAAAGGGCACCCGCCGGGTGCCCAAACAACTGCGTTGTGCCTACAAGAATTTCGCGCCTGCGGGCGCGGGCAGAGGACGAAGGAAGGCCGTCTGCCAGGCTTTCCGGTCGCCCTCTGCACTCCCTCGGGTGCACGCAGCCTTATTTCTTCTCTACCTTGAACAAATACTCGTCAATCTTTTTCTTAATCTCGTCGCTGACCTCCCGCTTGATCGGGCAGGCTTCCGCGTTGGCGACGCGCTCCGTCAGCGCGAGCGCCTGACGCAGCGTAATCCCCAGCGATTTCTCGTCAATGTAGCCGCTCTTCAGGTTGTCGCGACGGTCGTGAATATAGCCCGCGCCGGGCGCGCCAAAGCGGCAGAGGTTGACCGCGGGCACGCCGTGGTCGGTAAAGGGCACGCTGTCGCTGGAATAGATGTCCAGCCACGCGTCGCACGCCACGCCGATCTCCCGCATCACCGCGTCCACATAGCCGACGGCCTGCTCCGTCGCCATCACCTTCGCGATGTTCTTGCCCAGCGTCGCCGCCGCCACGTCAACGTTCACCATCAGCAGATGCCTGTCCAGCTCCGCCTCGTGCGCCTGCGTCCACGCCTTGCTGCCCAGCAGGCCCTGCTCCTCGGAGCCGAACCAGTTGAACTTGATCGTACGCGCGGGCTTGTGCGCGGCGAAGTAGTGCAGCAGCTCCATCACAATCACGCTGCCGGACATATTGTCGTACACGCCGGTGGAAAAGTGCACGCTGTCGTAGTGCGCGCCCACCGAGATGATCTCATCCGGGTACTTCGTGCCCTCGATCACCGCGCAGACGTTGCGGCTCGTGCCCTCGTAGCACTCGCTTTCCAGCTCGATGTGCATCTGCGTCGCGCCCCGGCGGACGATCTCCGCCGCGTCGGCGGCGCGCAGATTCAGCGCCACCGCGTCGCCGAAAGGCTCGGTCATCGTCTCCCGCAGCTTGCGGATGTCGCAGTCCGTCTCGCTCGCCCGATCCAGCGTCGTGCCGGAGAAGGTCAGGATCGCCGCGACGCCCGCTTCCTTCAGCTTCTTGTAGTCGTTGCGGCGCAGCCGGTCGTTGATCAAAACCGCCTTGCCCTTCGCATCCCGCAGGTTCAGCGGATAAAGGGACTCCGCGTAAAGGAAGGGCACGTCCAGCCCGCCCTCGGGCGTGGAGGCGGCGCACTCGTAGCCGGTGACTTCATACGTTTTGACATAGGGCGCGGTCACCTGCAAAAACGCGCGGTGCACCTTGCCGCAGGGAACGGAGAATTCCTCGAGCTGCGCCGCTACGCCGGTGGACTGCGCCGTTTCCAGCAGCACGTTCGCGGCCTTTGCCTCCGCCTCGGACGCGCTCAGCCGTTCATAGGCCAGGCTTTTGAGCAGGGCAAACGCGCGATGAGCAGATACTTCCATCTTTGGCACTTCCTTTCTCACTCCGATACAAAAAGAGCGCGCGGCGAAACGTGACGGCCGCGCGCGCTCATTATCTCACTGCTCCTGCTTCTTGTCAACCATGGCCTTGACCTTCAGCGGCAGGCCCAGCAGGTTGATGAAGCCCTCGCTGTCCTTGTGGCTGTACAGGCCGTGGCTGTCGCCAAAGGTCGCGATTTCCTCCATGTACAGGCTGTTGTCGCTCTTGACGCCCGCCGGGATGCAGTTGCCCTTGTACAGCTTCAGCCGCACCGTGCCGTTCACCGCCTGCTGGGTGGAATCCACAAAGGCGGACAGCGCCTCGCGCAGGGGCGTGTACCACATACCGTCATAGACCAGCTCGGCAAACTTGACCGCGACCTGTTCCTTGTAGTGGCTGGTCTGCCGGTCGAGGGTGATCGACTCCAGAATGCCGTGAGCGGTGTAGAGCATCGTGCCGCCGGGCGTCTCGTACACGCCGCGGCTCTTCATGCCCACCAGCCGGTTCTCCACCAGGTCGGCGCAGCCCACACCGTTGCGCGCCGCCAGCTCGTTCGCCTTCGTCAGCAGCGCCACCGCGTCCAGCTTCTCGCCGTTGATGGCCACCGGCACACCCTTGTCAAAGTCAATCGTCACATATTCAGGCTGATCCGGCGCCTTTTCCGGCGTGACCATGGTCAGCAGCAGATCCTCCGGCGGCTCGTTCCACGGGTTTTCGAGATCCGCACCCTCGTGGCTGATGTGCCAGATGTTGCGATCCATCGAGTACGGGCGATCCTTCTTCACGGGCACTGGAATGCCGCGCTGCTCCGCGTACTCGATTTCCTCCTCGCGGGTCTTGATGTCCCAAATGCGCCAGGGCGCGATGATCTGCATCTCCGGGTCGAAGGCCTTGATCGTCAGCTCAAAGCGCACCTGATCGTTGCCCTTGCCGGTGCAGCCGTGGCAGATAGCCGTGCAGCCTTCCTTGTGCGCGATTTCCACCAGCCGCTTGGCGATCAGCGGCCGCGCGAACGAGGTGCCAAGCAGGTACTTCTGCTCGTACACTGCGCCCGCCTTCAGCGTCGGCCAGATGAAGTCCTCCACAAACTCCTTGCGCAGATCCTCAATGTACAGCTTTTCCGCGCCGCATTTCTTCGCCTTCTCGTGCAGCGGCGCAAGCTCCTCGCCCTGCCCCACGTCGCCGGCGACGCACACCACGTCGCAGTCGTAGTTTTCCTTCAGCCACGGAACGATGATCGACGTATCAAGACCGCCGGAATAAGCCAGCAGCACGCGCATTTTTGCCATTTTGCAATGCTCCTTTTCGGCGCGTCCGCGCCTGTCGTTTGACTCCGGCGGTTCCCGCTCGAAGCAAGCGTAATTATACAACATGGCGAATAAAAATGCAATAGCGATTTGAAAAAAATCGCCGCTTTTTCGTGAATTTGTAAAAATCCGCCCAATTTCGGGCGGCGGTCTTGTCTCACGCGCCCAGGGTATGGTATCATAAAAGAGAAAAGCGAGGTGTGCAAACGAATGAAGAAGCTGCTCAGCCTGTTGCTGTGCGTCCTGCTGGCGCTGCCCGCCGCGTCCGGCGCGGAAACCATGCTGATCTCTCTCGTGGGGGACTGCACCGTCGGCGACCAGTATATGTACCGCGGCTACAAGTCCTCCTTCACCTACAAGACGAAGCAGAACGGGCTGGATTACCCCTTCTCCCTGGCGGCTGACCTGTTCGCCGCCGACGATCTGACCATCGCCAACTGCGAGGGTGTGTTTACCAACCGCAGTCCGGGCAAAAACGCCAAGAAGATGACCCTTGGCGCGTCGCCGGAGTTTGCGCAGGTATTCCAGCTGGGCAATGTGGACGTGTGCAACCTGGCCAACAACCACGGCAAGGACTTTGGTCAGGGAGGGCGCGAGGACACCGTCGCCGCGCTGGAGGCGCTGGGCATCGGCTGCTTTGGCGACGACATCCTCTATACCACCGAAATCAAGGGCGTGAAAATCGGTATCACCGGCTACACCTACCCGCACAATGACCAGAAGATGAAGAAGTACAAAAAGAACATCGAAACGCTGCGGGAGGCGGGCTGCACCTTCATCATCGCCAGCGCCCACTGGGGCAAGGAGGAGAGCCTGCGCATCAATCTGGAGCAGAAGAAGTACGCGCCCATGCTCATTGACATGGGGGCGGACATGGTCTACGGCCACGGCTCCCACACGGTGCAGCCCATCCAGATTTACAAGGGTAAGCTGATCTTTTACAGCCTGTCGAACTTCACCTTTGGCGCGAACGCCGCGCCCAAGGACGACGATACCGTCGTCATCCAGGTGACCTACGACATTCAGGAGGACGGCACGATGACCGCCGCCGAGCTGTGCGCCCTGCCCTACAAAATGCATTACAAGAAGGATTTCCGGCCCTATCCCATCGAGGACGCGGAGGGCATGAAGAAGGTCTGGAAGAAGCTCGTGTTCACCCGCAAAAACGATCCGGACAGCGGCCTGCCGGCGTCCTTCCTGGAAAGCGGCTACGCGGATCTTCGGGCGCTGATCGAATCTTCGGACGGCGCGGAGTAAGGAGGCGGGCGAAGCATGAGAATTCTGCTTGTCAACGACGACGGCATTGACAGCCCGTTTTTGCTGCTGCTCTGCCGCGCGGCGGCGGCCCGCGGGCACGAGGTGTTCGTGTGCGCGCCTTCGACGCAGCAGAGCGCGAAGAGCCACGCCTTTTCCACCGGCACGCCGCTGTTCGTTCATGACCGCGCGGTCGAAGGCGCGGCCCGCGCCTGGGCGGTGGACGGTACGCCGGTCGACTGCGCCCGGCTGGGCCTGATGTCCCTGTGCAAGCCGATTGACCTGACGCTCAGCGGTATCAACCTGGGCTATAACGTGGGCCTGGCGACCTTTGTGTCCGGCACGGTCGGCGCGGCGCGGGAGTCCGCCTTCCAGGGTGTGCCGGCCATGGCGGTTTCCGCGGAGCCGCGCACGCCGCGGGAGACGATGTCCGTCTTTGCGGACTGGGCTGTCACCCTGGGCGAAAAGCTCGCGCATTATGACGCGCCCCCGCTCTCCGTGTGCAACGTGAACGCGCCCTGCGTCCCGCTGGCGCAGCTGAAGGAGCCGCGGATGTGCGACATGACCCGCAACATCTACAAAGATCACTATGAGCGCCGCGTCAGCCCCCGGGGCGCTGAATACTACTGGCTCACCCCCGAGATACAGGACGACCACCCGACTCCCGGCAGCGACCTTGACCTTCTCCAGCGCGGCCACCTCACCTGCACCTTCCTCACCCCCAACGACGGCTGCGACCAGCACCGCTACGATGACCTGCTCACCCTGTGAACCTCACCAGAGGGGGCGTTGCCCCCCCTCTGGGCTCTCTCGCCAGGAGGGCTGCATGACCCTCCTGGATCTCCCAAGCTGGACAGCCCAGCTTTTTTTCGTTGCCGGAATAATGCACTCCTGCGGAAAGACATTTGATCCGTGAAATGCCATCAAAAAAGCGGCCGAAGCCGCCTTTTTCGCTGTTACGCGCTGATCTCCGCGCCCTTCGTTTCCGTCCGCTCGTTCAGCTTCTTTTGATGATACTCGCACTTTCGGTCAAACCGTACCGTCTCCGGCGGTACCTCCAGCAGCGCCGGATTGTCCAGATACCGCGTCATGCTCGCGAAAAACTCCGCGTAGTGCGCGCCGGAGCATACGCGCTCGTCCGCCGTAATGCCGATGGGCAGCCAGCGCTTCATCCGTGCCTTGCCGTCCTCCACCACCGCGATCTTCTCGATCGACCCCATGCCGAAGAAAAGGCTCGTGGAGCCAAAGTTGTAGATGTGGTGGTTGACGTGATGCAGCCCGATGGACGCGTTGTTGGTGATGTACATACTGGTGTGGAAGGGCAGCTCGTCCAGGAGCGCGCCGGGGCACAGGCCGTAGCGATCCAGCAGACGCACCAGCATGACGAGCACCGTCGCCAGGCCGGGCAACGCCAGCACAACCCGGGCTAACTTGTCTGCGAAGTTTCTTTGGTCAACGCCCCGGTTCGCTTCAATGACGGCGTTCATGCGGTCGCGCACGTCGTAGATGGTGTCGGTCAGGTCATACTTGATCTTCACCGCGGTTTCCCCGCCCTCCGGGCTGTGCGGATCCTTGAGCATGGTGAAGGACACGGTGCAGTTTTTTCGAGAGAAGAACTGCTTGTTAATGATGAAGCGGTTGATCTCCGGGTGCTCGCTGACGGCCCGCACAAACGACGCGATGATGATCTGCATGAAGGTGATCTTCTCGCCCTGCGCGCTCTGGCTCGCGATGTAGCGCGCCATTTTTTCGTAGTCCACCTTGTGCTGAAGGAACACCTGCGCGTCGCAGCGCATGGGCATCAGGTACGGCGTGACGGCGACAATCGGGTCGATGTCCGACACGCGTCGCCCGTCCGGTCTGAATCCAAACATGGTTTTTCTCTCCCTTTCCTGTGGCCGGTCAATGAATGATGACAAAATGAATGAAAAAGCCACATCTCTATTTTATCCATGACGGCCTGTTTGTCAATGGAAAAGCGTTTCCGACGCGCAGATGGAGCATGGCGAAAAAAGGCTTGTCAAGGCGGGAAAACCATGGTATAATCTGAATCAATCATCAAAGGCTGTGACGGAGACAAAGCCGGAGCGCACAGCCTGTCCCCAGAGAGGGGCGCGTCTGGTGCGAGCGTCCCGGCAGGTGATTCCGGCTGTTCCCTCCTGAGCTGCGCGGCTGAACGGGCGTTTCGCCCTTGTAGGCTGCGACGGGTCGGCCCCGTGAAAGGCAGCGAGCGCATCGCGGAGAAAGTCCGCCGTGCGGAAAAAGGGTGGTAACACGCGGCGTTCAAGCCTTCGTCCCTTTCCGGGGCGAAGGCTTTTTTCCTGCCATCGCGTGGTCAAAAGAAAGGATGGATGATGAATGGGCATGAAGGAAAGGCTGGCGGAGATTCGCGAGATGGTCGCCGGCGAATTGACGCAGGTGGACGGCATTCCCTCCCTGGACGCGCTGCGCGTCAAGGTGCTGGGCAAGAAGGGCGAGCTGACGGCGCTGCTGCGCTCCATGGGTCAGCTGTCGCCTGAGGAGCGTCCCGCTGCGGGACAGATGATCAACGAGGCGCGGGAGCAGTTCACCGCCATGCTGGAGGACAAGCTCGCCGCCCTGAAGGCGCGGGAGCGGGAGGCCGCCCTCGCCCGGGAAACCATCGACGTCACCCAGCCCGCGCCTCTGCCCGCCCTGGGCAGCGAGCATCCGCTGACGCTGGTGATGAACGAGCTGGTGGACTGCTTCACCGGCATGGGCTTTGAGGTGGTCGAAGGCCCGGAGGTGGAGCTGGATCACTACAACTTTGAGCTGATGAACATTCCCCGCAACCATCCGGCGCGGGACGCGCAGGACACCTTCTATATTGACGACAACATCGTCCTGCGCACCCACACCAGCCCCATGCAGGCCCGCACCATGCTGA
>CAZRLM010000058.1:0-15602 GCA_964600835.1 uncultured Oscillospiraceae bacterium | reverse complement strand
TCAAAAGGCTTTTAGCCTTTGTGGAAACCACCCGTTTGACGGGTGGTTAGCTTTTTTCCCGTTATGACTGGAGGCGGCGCAGGGCGGTCACGCAGGCGGCGAAAGCCTCGCCGGCGTTCTCGCCGGGGAAACAGCGGCCGACGGTGGCGCGTACCGCGTCGGCGTCCTCTAAGGTGACGCTGCCCATATCGTTCACGCCGGTCAGGCCGGGGTAGAGCTTCTCGCATACGTCGGGGAACGCGGCGCGCAGCAGCAGCAGGTAGCGGGTGGGCAAGGCGGCGGCATTGACGGGGGCCGCGGCGGCGCGCTCCGAAGCGGGCGCGGCGGCGGACAGCAGGCAGCCGGTCAGTCCGAGGGCAACCTCCAGCTTTGGCTGATCGGACACGATCAGGCGGAGCGTTCGGGCGGGGGCGGCAGGGTCGAGCGGCAGACGAACAAACCGCGCCAGCAGGTCGCGCGCGCCCTCCGGGACGCAGGCAAGCAGGGTGCTGCCGCGTCCGGTCAGGCAGAGGGCAACCTCGTAGGGCAGGCGGTCGTTCAGCGTCGCGTCCTGATTGATCTGCTCCAGGAGCAGCCCTGCCATCGTCATTACCATGGTGAACGCGCCGATCAGCAGCGCCTGCAGCGCGGTGATGCGGCCCTGCGCCCAGCGCTCGTTCATAAAGGGGACAAGGGGGACGAGGTACTGGCCGAGGAACACGTCCAGCAGGAAGCGCGCCTTGTCCAGCGCCCGGCGACTGCCGCCGGAATGGGCCAGCAGATCGGCCAGCGACTGCGCGTCGCGGGCCGCGCCGGGGATGGGCGCGTCCGACAAGTCCGCCGTGAGAAGCTCCGGCCGGGCGAGGAACGCATCCAGCAGCAGATCCTGCATTCCCCAGTCCAGAGGACACATGGCTGCCGGATGATCCAGGCCGCGCAGGCGCGCCGTCAGGCCGATGCTCCCGCCGCCCAGGTCGATGCCGATGTACGCGCCGGAAACGCCGGTATGCGCCCGGTGGTACGCGTCCAGCGCCGCGGCGTTTGTTGCCCAGCTGACGGCGGGTCGGTCGGTCGGGCAGGGCAGGCCGGTTGCTTCCGCTGCCCAGGCGGCTGCTTCGGCGGCCTGACGCAGCAGCGTTTCCCGACCCGCCTCTGCCATGGCGTCCGGCAGGGCGACAGCCCAGCGGATGGACGGCGCGCCCGAGAGCGCCGCGACGAGCGACGCGCCTAACATGGCTTCCCGCAGCATCAGCGCGCGGGCTTGCCGTTCGCGCCGCTCAACGCCCCACTTGAGCATACAGCAGAGCCTGTCGCCGGGCAGCGCGGCGACCCACGCGGCGGAGCGCGGCGCGCAGACCATGCCGGAGCGCAGCGGCGCTTCGCTTTCCTCCGTCAGCGTGACCGCGCAGGAGAGCACCGGTTCCAGCGGCGAAAGGGCGTCCAGCGCCTCGCAGGTCGCCGGGCCGGTGAGCAGCGCCGTGTGCCAGGCCGCGCCGTGCGCCGGTTCGACCCGGTTGCCCTGACGAATCGCCATGGCGAGGCCGGTCGCGCCCAGGTCAAGGGCGACAAGCGCCTCCTCGCCGCGGACAATGGACATTGGTCGATGGGGCGCGGGCAGCGTGCCCACGTCCTCGCCCGCCAAACGCAGCGCGACGCAGGGCGGGAAGGCGGACGACTGCGCCGCCGCGCCGCTTGTCCAGCCGTCGCCGCAGGGCATATGCGCTGTCAGCTTGCCGCCTGACGCGCACAGATAATAGGCGCGCCAGCTTTCCGGCGGCAGCGCGAAGCCGGGCCACAGGGCGACGGTGGGCGCGTCCTCCGGGGCGAGGCGGGCTTGCGCCTCCGGGGCATAACACCGGCTGATCACGATCGCCGCGTAGCGCCCCTCCAGGGCGAGGCGGACGGTGATTGCGCCCGCTTCGTCCATGGTCATGCGCAGACTGTCCCAGCGGGGAACGGCGGGAAACGCGGCGGCCAGCGCCGGAGAAACGGGCGGGATGACCGCGCAGCCCCCGACGCGGCAGAGCGCGTCGAGCGTCGGGTCGCCCAGCGTGCCCATGGGCGCATTCTCAATCAGCGCTAAGCGGTCGGTCAGCGGATGCAGGGCAGCGTCCGCCGCGTCGCCCAGCTGCTCGCGCAGCAGATAACGCACTGCCGGATCATCCGCAGACCAGGGGGCGGTCAGCTCGATGACGGGCCGCGTCTGCTGCGCGGCCTCCCGCGCCCGGTCACGGCAGGCTTCGACCATTGTCCGCGCTTCGGGGAGAAACGTGCGGCTTGCGTCCAGCGCCGCAAGGCCCGCCGTGAGCCGTTCCGCCAACGCGGCGGCAAAGCGCGGCGACCAGGCGACGAGCCGGGAAACGGCCTCGTCCAGTTCCCGAAGAGCTTGCCCGTCCGCGTCGCCGGTACTTTCGTAGCCCAGCGCGGCGCTGGTGCGCGCAAAAGGGAGCCCGCGCCACAGCCAGGTCTGCTGCTCCGGAACCTCTTCCGCCGTGCTTTCCCGCAGGGACAGCGCTTCCAGCAGCGGGTTGACCGTCCCGGCGCGGCGGGTCGTGCCACGCTGCGCCAGCGCCTCAAAGGACGGGTCGCCTAACAGGCCGCATATCGCCTGCCAGCGCACGGCCAGCGCCCGCACCGCTTCCGGCTCCTGGCGCTTGAGCGCCTGCGCCGCGGCCAGCCCCGCCTTCGCCAGGTCGGCGGAAAAGCGCGCCGCCGGGCCGCACCCGGCCAGCAGTGACAGTCGGCGTATCAATTTCGCCCGGTCGCGGTCGTCCAGCACGGCGCAGGGGTCGCCCATCGCGCCGTTTTCGCCGCGTCCGACCCAGGCGCAGGCGGGCGGAAAGTCCGCCGCCGTCCACGTTTCGCCCGGGGCGGGGAGCAGCCCCAGCTCGGGTGAGATCGCGCCCAGCACCCGTTCCTGCCCATTGTGGCGCATCACCAGCAGCCGGAGCGGCGGCAGCGCGCCGCGCACGTCCGCGACCAGCGTCGCCAGGGCGGATTCCTCCCGCGCGACCGGGCGCACGGAAAGCGTCCAGCCGTCCTCGGGATAGCCATCCAGCAGCAGCGCCGCCGCGATCAGGCCGCGCCACAGCCGCTCGTCCACCGGCGTGTCCGCCGGAGGCTGCGCCGCGGTCGGGTCGTCGGTCACGCCGCGGGACGCGACCGAAGCGTCCTCCGGCAGGAAGGCCGTCATCTGTTCGAGCTTCTCCTGGGCCATTACGCGTCCTCCTTCATGGACAGGGTGATCAGCCGGTCGATCAGGTACGCGACGGGGGAGACGCCCTCCTCCGGCGCGGCGCACTGCGCCAAACCCGCCAGCGCCTCCTGGACGGTGGCCGCGTCCCGGCCCTCCGGGGCGACCAGTCCTGTCCAGACTGTTTCTGCCAGGGCGAGGCGGGGCTTGAGCTGCTTGAGCCCGGCGGATTGCGTCTGCGCGTCTGCCAAAACGGCGAGGGCGGCGGGCGGGAACAGCCCGCTCTCCGGCTGCGCGTCCGCGCCGGCAGGCTCCGGCGGACGGATGACCCGCTCCTTGGCGACGCGCAGCCTGTCCTCCCGGACGCAGGCAAGGCGGCCCTCCAGCGTCGCGACGTGCCGCTCCACGTTGGCTAGCCGCGTTCTGGCGGCGACAACCTTGTACTGCTCCTGGGCGGATACGTCCGTCGCCGCCTGCTCGATGCGATCCCGCGCCTCCGCGACCTGTCGGCGAAGATCTGTCAACTGATCGGCGCAAATCCGTTCAAATCGCTCGAGCATGGCCCGCGTGCCCGCGCCGCCCAGCCGCTGGTTAAGCGCCGCCTGCTGCTCCCGCAGGCCGGACAGCTTGTCCCGCGCCGCCTCGATGCGCTTCATCAGCTGCTCGGCCTCGCTGTCCGCCATGCTGTACCGGTGGACGATCTTTTCCTCCGCCATGCCGGACACCTGCGCAGCGTACTCCATCTCCCGCAGCTGACCGGCCAGCTCCACCACCAGCAGGTAGTTGTGCTCCGCCGCCCGGCGCAGCGCGGAAATGTGCGCCGCGTACCGCATCTGCGGCGGCATGGTATCAGTGATTTGCTGAATCCATTGCCGATACCCGTCCAGCAGGCGCATGACAGCGCGGAGCTGCCCGAGCAGCGCGTCCCGCTTTTCGGGTGCGCCCTTGCGGGCCTTGGCGAAAATGCCCGCGTACCAGCCGTTCACCCGGTCGCGCAGGAAGTTCGGCTGGGACAGGTACTGTTCCAGCGCCGGGGACAGCGCCAGACGCATCAGCGCGGCGCACTTGAGCAGGCGGCCGTAGGAAAGGCGCAGCGCGTCGCCGTCCTCGCCAAAGTCCGCCCAGGAAAACGCGCCGCCGGACGCGCCCATCGTGCGTCGCGCCGGCGCGCCCTCCTCGCGGCGGAACGCGTCCTCCGCGCACAGCATGGCCAGCCAATCGCATAGCCGGGCTGACTCGGGCGCGCCCGCGTCCCGGTTGCTCTCCGGCAGACCGAGGCGGTACACCGCGTCGCACTGCGCCGCAAGGTCGGGCAGCGGGAGCAGGGGCGAAAACGTCGGCGGCGTGGGCGCGCCGAAATGCGGCCCGACGGTCACCGCCGCGACGCGGGCGCGTCCGCCGAAGCGCTGGCGCACAAGCCGCGCGAGCAGCGCCGCCGCCGCTTTGCCCGTACCGCCCGCCTCTCCGGCGATGAGCACGAACCGCGCGCCCTCCCCGGAGGCAAGCGATGCCTCCGCCTCCTCCAGCAACGCGCGGAGGGCGCTCTCGCGGCGCAGCGAATCGTTCAGCCAGCCCATATAGCACAGCGCCGCCGCGTCCGCGCGGCCATGAAAGCCGCCCGCGCCGGTCATCTCCGCCGGGGGAAGGTCGCACAGCGCCCTACGCAGCGCCTCGTCGCTGCTCAGCCAGGCGGAGGCGCGTTCAGGCGCGTCCGCTTCCGGCCAGCGCCGGAAATCCAGCGCCGGATGAAACGCCTGTCCGTGAAGCGGCGCGAAAAGCGGCTGCGCCTGGGCGTAATCCGTTCGCAGCGCCTCGACGCGCTGTCCCGCCGGGTCAAGCGCGTCGGTATCCACCAGCAGCAGCGAGACGGGTCCGCTCAGCGCCCCGGCGCACGCGGCATACACGACGGCCTCCGCCGCCTTGGCGCCCTCGCCGCCGCAGGCAATCACAATTCGCTTCACGTCCGGTTCCTCCATCCCTGGTTCATGATGGTCAGCTCAACAAAAAGACGGCGGAAGGGCAGCTTTCCGAAGAAAGGCACCCTTCCGCCCTTCGGGAACAGGCGCGGCGCGTCAGGGCTCCTCCGCGCCGTCCAGCTCCTCCTCCAGCAGCGCCAGATCATCCTCATCGACGGTCTCCTCCGCCGGCGCGTCCACGGGCGCGTCCGCCGCGGGGCTGTCCGCGAACAGCTCCTTGCGGATGATGGCGTCGATTTCGCCGGTGACCTCGGGATGATCGCGCAGGTACAGCCGTGTGTTCTCACGGCCCTGGCCAATGCGCTGATCCTTGTAGGAGAACCAGGCGCCGCTCTTGTGGATGATGTCCCGCTCGACGGCCATATCCAGCAGCGTGCCCTCCTTGCTGATGCCCTCGCCGTACACAATATCAAACTCGGCCACGCGGAAGGGCGGCGCGACCTTGTTCTTGACTACCTTGACCTTGGTGTGGTTGCCCACGACCTCGCTGCCGTTCTTCAGCTGCTCGCCGCGGCGCACGTCCAGCCGGACGGAGGCGTAGAACTTCAGCGCCCGGCCGCCGGGGGTCGTCTCCGGGTTGCCGTACATCACGCCGACCTTTTCACGCAGCTGGTTGATAAACACCGCCACGCAGCCGGTCTTGCTGATGATGCCCGCCAGCTTGCGCAGCGCCTGGCTCATCAGCCGCGCCTGGAGGCCGACGAAGCTGTCGCCCATTTCGCCGTCGATTTCGGCCTTGGGCACCAGCGCCGCCACCGAGTCGATCACGACCACGTCCAGCGCGCCGGAACGGACAAGCGCCTCCGCGATTTCGAGGGCCTGCTCGCCGGTATCCGGCTGGGAGACGTACAGATCGTCGATGTTCACGCCCAGCTTTTTGGCGTAGGCGGGGTCGAGGGCGTGCTCCGCGTCCACGAACGCGGCGATGCCGCCCGCCTTCTGCGCCTCGGCGACGATATGCAGCGCCACCGTCGTTTTACCGGAGGACTCGGGGCCGTAGATCTCCACAATGCGGCCGCGGGGAATGCCGCCCACGCCCAGGGCCGCGTCCAGCGTGAGACAGCCGGTCGAGATAACCGGGATGCTTCCCGTGCTGACGTTTTCGCCCAGTTTCATGACGGCGCCCTTGCCGTACTGCTTATCAAGATCCGCCAGGGCGTGCTCCAGCGCCTTCAGCTTTTCCTCCTGCGCGCCGTTCTTCTCGGGCGCGGCGGGCTTTTCCGGCTTGGCCGCCTTCTTCGTCGCCATGGTGAACACTTCCTTTCCTATTCTAAATTCCTGACTTATGGTATCACGCCGCGCGGATGATTGCAAGGGGAACACGGCGGCGGAACGCAAATATTCGTGCGGTTATTTTTCCGGAAGCCAGCGGGGCGGCACGTCCGGACAGCGCAGGGCAGCCTTGGCCGTCCGCAGCTCCACATAGCAGCCGCACAGCGCGCAGCCGCCGTTTGTCAGGTATTCACAGCCGCGGCAGACCGCCAGCCGCCGGGCGACCGTTTCGGCGCTCGCCCGCGCCTCCTCCGGCAGGAGCGCAATGCGCTCGGCAATCACCCGCGACAGCTCGGACGTGTCCGGCATATCGCCCAACAGACAGCGCCTGCACACGCGACGCGTTTCCATTTGTCAATCGCCTCCGCCTCCATCATACCAGCTTTTCGCGCTTGCCGCAACGGGAATCCGCTTGCAATTTGTCGAAAAATGCGCTATGATTTTTCGTATCACGCGGCGCGCAAGGGAGATGAGACGATGGCCTACCTGGAGGACGCTTACCAAATTTGTGTGGAGGATTGCAGCGACGGCCGTCACAGCCGGGAGCGCCGCCGGGCGTACTATCTGACCCTGCGGGACGCGCTGATCCGCGAGCTGTCCGCCGCGGGGACGAGCCGATTGCTCAACACCTACCTGGCCAACGCCCGCAGCCATCCCGGCGCGCGAATCTATCTGCTGAATTATGCGGCGCTGCGTGAGGCGTACCGCGTTTTGGTCGCGGGGGAAAAGGCGTCCGAATGTACGATGTGGGTGCCGCATTACCGGGAGGAGCGGCGTGTGTTCTTCTCCCGCAGGCAGGAGCCGCTGACCTGGGCGGAGGCGGAGCGGCGCGAGTCGCTGCTGGTCAGGATTGACGAGACGTTCCTGGGCGAAATGACGTCGCTGCAAACGGTCTGCCGCGCCAGATGTGCCACGGAACGGAAAAACGGGGACGACCTGGCCTCCCGCATGGCGCGCACGGAGGACGGCCTGGACGCGGCGGGGCAGGCGATTGCCGACGCGACGGAGTTCTTGCAGTCGGTGTACAGCGACGCGCAGTCCTTCCAGCAAAGCCGGACGCAGGAAACGATGCGTCCGCTGGCGTCGTTCTACCTGACGCTGTGGAACGCGCTGCGGGAGGAAGCGCCGGAGCTGGCGGACGAGCTGCTGCCGCGCATGGAGGACGCGATTCGCCCGCTGGGGCTGGACGTGCTCTATGCCGCGCCCGGTTCGCCCTTTGACCCATCGAGCCACAGCCCGTGCTTGTCCCCCGGGGAGGACGTGCCGCCGCTGCCCGAGGTGGCGCAGTGCGTGCGCCCGGGCGTTCAGCTCAGACAGGCGGGCGGCGCGGTGCTCCTGGAAATGGCGCGGGTGACGCTGCGGGAGGGAATGCCGGAGCCGTATTCGACGAGGCCGCGAAAGCGGCGCTCGGCCATCTACCATTTTGATCAGGCATAAAAACAGCGCCCGGCGGAAGAAAGAGAGCTTCCGCCGGGCGCGTTCGTTTGCTTACTGCTCCTCGCACAGCGCGCAGAACTTGTCGATGTCGCGCTTGATTACCTCAAGGCTGCTGCGCCAGAAATCGACGCTGCGCACGTCGATCCCCACACTGGCCGCCACCTGGGCGACCGTGCCGGAGCCGCAGGAGCGCAGCAGGCGGCAGTAGTCGTCCACAAACGCGTCGCCCCGCTCAAGATACTGGGCGAATACGCCCTTGCCAAACAGCAGGCCGAAGGCGTAGGGGAAGTTGTAGAAGTTGTAACCGGAGGAATAGTAGTGGCTCTTGCAGGCCCACATATAGGGGTGGCGCACCTGCTTGTCCAACCCGTCGCCGTAGGACGCGTCCTGGGCGCGGAGCATGGCGTCCTTCAATTCGTCCACGCTCATGGCGTGATCAGCGCGGGTGTTGATGACCTCCTGCTCGAACAGGAAGCGGCTGTAAATGTCCACCACCGTCTGCGTGGCCTCCATCAGGCCGCTTTCCAGCAGGGTGAGCTGCTCTTCTTTGGACGCGCCGGAGAGCACCTGGTGGCTGAGCATCGTCTCGTTGAAGATGGACGCCGTCTCCGCCAGGGGCATGGGCGTGCTCGTCAGCAGGCTCGGCAGGCCCGCCATGCAGCGGTTGTGCCACGCGTGGCCCAGCTCGTGGGCGAGGGTGCTGACGTCGGAGAAGCTGCCCTGGAAGTTGGTCATCACCAGACTGCGGTCATATTCGTGGCAGCGGGCACAGAACGCGCCGCCGGTCTTGCCCTCCCGGGGGAACATATCAATCCAGCGCTGGGCGAAGGCGTTGTCGATGAAGTCGGCCATCTTCGGGGTGAACTTGCCCATCTCGTCGACCAGCTTCTGCCGGGCCTCCTCCACCGTGTACACGCGACCGCCCTTGCCGACCGGCGCGAACAGGTCGTAGAAGGGCAGACCGTCCGGGTGACCCAGGTACGCGCCCTTGGCGCGCAGATAGCGGCGGAAGTCCGGCAGGTACTCGCGGATGGCCGTCCACATTGCGTCCAGCGTTTCCTGATCCATGCGGCTCTGGCTCAGCGTCATGCCCAGCACGGAGTCGTAGCCCTTCGCCTTGGCCAGCGTCCGGGCCTCCTGCTTGATGGCATTCAGGCAGAAGCTCATCGGCAGCTCCATCTTCTTGTAGGAGGCAATCTCGGCCTCATACGCGTCCTTGCGCACCGCCGGATCGGGATCATACGCCATGCCGCGCACCGCCGCCAGCGGCAGCTCCTTGCCGCGATAGGAGACCATATGGTTGGAGTCCAGCCGGTCGCGGAGCTGGCTGAAGGCGTTGCCGCCGGAAAGGCTCATGTCCAGAATCCACGGCTCGATTGCCGCGGGCAGGGTGTGGCGGGCGTTGGCCGCCATCTCCCGCAGGGGGAAGGCGACTTCGGTCAGCTTCGGGGAGGCGGCGATGACATTTTCGAGGTTGTCCAGGCTGCCGACGTAGCGCTTCATGGCCGAGGTTGCCATCGACATCTCATTGGAAACCGGATCCATTTTGTCCATCAGCTGGGCAGCGGTCGCGTTGTTCGCGTCCACCGACAGCGTCAGGCTGCAAAAAGAGAGCACCCGGTGCATGACGCGCGAGATCTCGCTCTGCGCGTCCACCAGCTTCTCCAGCTTTTCCTGCGCCGGCAGATTTTCGTCCACCAGTGCGCGCATTGCGCCGATCATGCCCGGCAGGGCGGCCATGTCTGCGGCCAGACGCTCGTCGTCAAAGCCGGAATAAAGGAAAGAAAGATCCCAGGTCCAATCCATTGCGTTATCCCTCCATCTCAAGATGATCAAGAATCGTGTAGCCCAGCGCTTCCAGCTCCTGCGTGCCCACCGTCCACACGGCCGCGTTGGTCAGGTCGTGGGGGTCGTGGGCGTCCACACCGCGGATCACCGGGCAGTTGTAGCGGCGCGCGTAGGCCCAGAAGGGCGCGGAAGGATACCCGCTGTTCGGGTCGTCCGTGCCGTTCAGCTGCTCGCTGCGGCCCAGCAGGTTGTATTCCAGCGGCATCCGCTGCTCCATTGCCGCCTGGCAGATCATATCCGCCGCCTGCTCGCAGGCCTTGGTGAACTGCGACACATTGCGGCGGCGCATGAACAGGTCAGGGTGGGCGACGTACCGGAACAGGCCGGTGCGGATGGCCCGCACCGCGCTGTCCGCGTAGCGGAGCACGCCCTCGTCCGTCTGGCTGTCCGAGCCGACATAGGGCGAGTCCTCCTCGCTGTCGACAAAATGCTGGCCCAGAATGTAGTATTCGACGCCCGCGTCTCGCATCCGGAGCAGGTGATCGTGATAGCGGGGGAAGTACTCGCTTTCCAGCCCAATATGAAGCGTCAGCCGGTCGGCATAGCGTTCGCGCAGGCCGCGGATGGACGCGACGTAGCCGGGCAGCTCCTCGACGCTCATGCGGATGTGGCTGACATACCCGCTGGCAAAGGGCCAGGGCGCGTGGTCGGAAAAGCCCAGCACGTCAAATCCCGCCTTGATCGCGGCCTGCACATAGGCTTCGTCCTCTCCCAGGGCGTGGTGGCACCGGGTGGTGTGCGTATGGTAGTTCGCCTTCATGGAAAGACCGTCTCCTTACAGATTCTGATTTTTCCGCTGCTCCGCCAGCGCGGCCAGGCAGTTCTCCTTGCTGCGCTCGATATGCTTGCGCATCAGCGCTTCCAGGCGCGGCAGATCGCGCTGCTCCACATAGTCCACTAAGAGATAATGCTCCTCGTGGGCGGCGGTGCGGCGGTTTTCCTGCCGGATGGCCATGGCGGAAAAACGGGTGATAAACTCGTCCTGCCCCTCAATGACGCGCAGAATGCGGTTCTGGCCGCAGATCCGGGTCAGATGCGCGTGGAAGTCCCGCGCCATAGGCGAGAGCGTCGCGATGTCGCCCCGGTTCATCACCTCGTCCATGTCCCGCAGACGCTGGCGCAGCGCGGCGATGTCCTCCGCCGTCGCCTTCTGAACTATGCTGGGCAGCGTGAGCAGCTCCAGCGCGTTGCGAATGGTATAAATCTCCTCCACATCCTGAATGGTGAAGGCGCGTACCACCACCCCGCGACGCGGCACATACTCCACCAGCCCGTCCCGCTCCAGCTTGCGCAGCGCCTCCCGAAGCGGCGTGCGGCTGATGTGCAGCCGTTCGGCGTAATCCGTTTCGACGATGCGCTCGCCCGCGGCAATATCGCCGGTGATGATCGCGTGCTTAAGCACCTCATAGGCGATCTCACGGATCGGTCGGCTCTCCATCATGGGCTGAAAGACGAGTGTGTTCATAGCGGCAACTCCTTACAGGGGATTCGTGAAAAGTGCCTGTACATTGTATGCACTTTGTATCCAATCATAATACATGATTCGACAGGTGTCAACCCCGTTTCTTCTTTTTTCCGGCTCGGAGACGAAAATGTCACATATTCTGTAAAAACAAAAGCCGGGGAGACGATGGAAAGCGCGCCGGGGCAAATCGTGTTTGCTGAGGAAAAGCGATGAATGATATGGAAATTCGCAGATAAAAGTGGTATGATAAAAAATGGGTGGATAGTTGTGCGCCGCCCCAGGGTTTTCCGAAAGGATGTGCTGAGAATGCAGCAGTTTAAAAGCCGACTCAGTCCGGTAGGCCATCTCGTTCTTCAGGGCGACTGTATTCTGTTTGCGGACGACGGCGCCTGCGACCTTTGCGGAGCGGATCGGGAGGCGCTTGTGCGGATGCCGCCCGAGCGGGCCGTCAGCGGTCTGAAGGTCGAAAAGGAACGCCTTGACGGCGGGCACGCGCTGTGGATTTTGCGCGCGGCCGACCAGTCGCCCGCCGATCCCGAGGAAATGCGCCGCACGCTGGAACAGGCGCTCAAGGCGGCGGAGGAGGCCAACCAGGCGAAGGGCCGGTTCCTGTCCAATATGTCGCATGACATTCGCACGCCCATGAACGCCATTATCGGCATGACCGGCATCGGGCTGGCCCATATTGATGAAAAGCGCCGCGTGCAGGATTGCCTGAACAAGATCAAGACCGCTTCCACGCACCTGATGAGCCTGGTGAACGACGTGCTGGATATGTCCCGCATCGACAGCGGCAACCTGGTGCTGCACTCGGAGGAGTTTTCGCTGCCGGAGCTGGTGCATGACGTGGCGATCATCATACGCCCGCAGGCGGAGCAGAAAAAGCACGCTCTGCGCTTTGAAATCGGCGAGATTCTCGAGGAGGCGCTGGTGGGCGATCCGCTGCATCTGCGACAGATTATGGTCAACATCATCGGCAACGCCGTCAAGTATACGCCCGACGGCGGCAAGCTGCTGGTTCGCTTCTCCCAGCGCCCGGTGGCGCAGCGGGAGGGCTTCCTCTGGCTTGATTTTACCTGCCGCGACAACGGCATCGGCATGACCGGGGACTTCCTGAAACGGATCTTCCTGCCGTTTGAGCGCGTGAACAACACCACCATCAGCCGCATTGAGGGCACGGGACTGGGAATGTGCATCGTCAAAAAGCTGGTGGACAGCATGAACGGTACGATTGAGATCGAGAGCGAGCTGGGGAAGGGCAGCGAGTTCCGCGTATCGTTGCCCATCGCCGTTTCACCGCTGCGCAGGAAGGAGCTGGCGCTGCCCGTGGGGGCGACCGTTCTGGTGGCGGAAAGCATCGAGGACAACGCGCGGCAAATCGCTTCCTACCTGGAGGAGGCGGGGCTTAAGCCTGTATGCCTGAGAAGCGGCACGGAAACCGTGACTTGGCTGACCGAATCGCAATACGAAAATCGTCTGCCCTGCGCGCTGGTGCTGGGACAGGCGCTGACCGATATGAATATGCTGGACATGGCCTCCCATGTGCGCCAGCTGACGGGAAAGGCGTTTCCCGTGCTGCTGGCGTCTGAGGCGGACTGGGCGAAGATCGAATACCACGCGACCCGTGTCGGCATCAACGCTTTCGTGCCCTGCCCGCTGTTCCGCAGCTGCCTGATGGAAAAGCTCTCCGAGCTGACGGAGGCCGCCGGGGCGGAAAAGGACGCCGCGGCTGGGCAAACCCTTCAGCTGAGCCAATTCCGCGTGCTGTTAGTGGAGGACAACGAGCTGAACCGGGAAATCGCCGTTGAACTGCTGAGCATGACCGGCTTGCAGATTGAAACGGCTGCCGACGGCAGGGAAGCCGTGGAGATGTTTGAGCGCTCCGCCGAGGGCTATTACGACCTGATTTTCATGGACATTCAGATGCCCGTCATGAACGGCTACGAGGCCACCGAACGCATTCGCAGCCTGTCCCGCGGGGACGCGGCCTCCGTGTGGATTGTCGCGATGACCGCCAACGCCTTCGTCGAGGACGTTCGCCGTTCCAGAGACGCGGGCATGAACGACCATATCGTCAAGCCGGTGGACTACAACCGTCTGATGGAAGTATTGGGGCAGCTGCTTACGCCCCACGCAGGAAAGGCGCAATAAGCGACGGAGGAAATGACCGTGCAAGCCTATCAAACCGAGTATATTGACAACCTCCGCGCAATCGTCGCGCTATCCGTCTGGAAGCCGGAGGAGGGGCAGACTGCCGCCGATTTCGCCGCGCAGGTGCGAAAAAAGGACGGCGAGCTTCATCGGCTGGAAAAGCGCAACATTGAGTTGCTGCGCACCGACCTGTTTCCTGTGCTGGACAACCTGTTTTCCGCGTCCGACGCGCTGCTTCAGTCGCTCAAGGAATTTGTCGCGCAGCTGCTCAACAGCCGGGAGGAGCTGGACGACGGCCTGTTCTGCCGCATTCATGAGGCGCTGCTCGCGCTGGCCCGGCAGAAGAAGGATCGCGCCGGCATTATCCGCGAGCTGTACTGGCTGGGCATCGGCAGCAACAGCCGGTGCCGCAAGCTGGTGGGACTGACCTATGACAACGTGGAGCCGTACATGACGCGGATGCGCCTGTGCTTCACCGAAGCCGCCGCCTACCTGAAGTATTACGACGAGCTGGAGGACGAGTCGCGGGATTATGTGCTGCGTTCCCGCGCGAACATGGCGCTCGGCCAGTTCAGGTCGCCCCTGGAAAAGATCCGTCTCCTCAAATCAACGCTGCAAATCATGAAGGATCCGGATTATCGGCAAAAAGCGCCCGCGCTGCCGTGGGAGCGTTATATTTACATGGTTCATCAGCAGATCGCCGCCAGCATCCCCTATGGCCGGGAGAATATCCTTACGCCCGACGACACCGCCGCCATTATGGAATCCACCTATATCGTCTATCAGCGGCGCGTTCAGGAGACTGCCGAGCATCAGGAATCCATGCCGATCCGATGGGCGTTTCCTCACTACGCCATTGAGTTTTACTGCGGCTTTTACAGCCTCGACGATCTGCTGGTCAAGATTGAGCAGCTGATGGACAACGCCGACCCCCATGATTTTTCGCTCAACGGGATGTATGCCATGGTGTCGCTGCCGGCATTTTACTGTCAGTTCCTTGCCCAGCATCCGGACAGGATGGCGGGGCGCGCGGCCTACCTTGAAAACCTCTATCGCCGCATTGTGGATTATGTGCACCGGTTTTCCAATCCTCCCGGCGAGTTCAACCTGTTCCAATACCTTCGCCAGCTTTGTCATACCTATCTGGAAACGGAAAACAGCATTTCCTACGGCGATTTTTTGCAGCGGCTCCTGGTGCGCTTCGCGCCCTCGGTCTACATTCATTCCCAAAAAGTCGGCTATGCGGCGCAGGCGCTTTGTGAGAGCATTCTGGATGACGAGCCGGGCTTCTTTGACGACATCCCCTTTATCGGCGACATTGCCGATCCCGACGCCAAACGGCAGACGGTTCTCCATTACGCGATGGATTGCGGCGTCTTTCACGACGTGGGAAAGATCAACTTCATCGAGCTGTATTCCCGCGTTGCGCGGCAATGGTTCGAGGAAGAGTATGAGGCCGCTCACCTGCATACCATTGCGGGCGAGGCGATGCTGTCCGCGCGCGTTTCCACACAGGCCTTTGCCTCCTCCGCGCTGGGACACCACGTCTGGTACGACGGCTCCCACAGCGACCCGAACAAATACTGCCGGCTGGAATGTCCTGAGCGTCAAATGGTGGATGTGATTGGCCTGATTGACTGGCTGGAAAATGTGACCCATGCGACACGCATCTATACCGGCATCGAGAAAACCTTCGACGAAGCCGTCAGCGATGTTCTGGAGCTGGAGGGCAAGCGCTTCTCGCCCCTGCTGACCTCGCGTTTGCGCGAGCCGACCATCGCCGAGCGGATCAGGCAGGCTTTTTCCCGCGGCCGCCGAAACGCGCTCCGCCATATGCTGGACACGGCGCGGGAATGAACCTCCCGCCCCAAACGCTTCTTTTCGCAATGGCAGAAGCCGCCTTTTCTGATCATATTGTCCCCGATCATTGATATTGTTTGTTTGCACACAGTGTGTTATCATACAAATAGACGATAAAAAGCGAAGGGAACGGATAAACGATGAAGTATCGCAGGCTTGGCAAAACCGGACTGATGGTCAGCGAGATTGGGTTTGGCGCGGAATGGATGGAACGGCATTCTGCTGAAGAATGCAAAGCCGTGCTGAACCGGGCGGAGGAATTGGGAATTAACATTTTGGATTGCTGGATGGCTGAACCGAATGTGCGCGCCAACCTCGGCATGGCGCTGAAGGGTCGGCGGGAGCGCTGGTATATTCAGGGGCATATCGGTTCCACCTGGCAGGACGGGCAGTATGTCCGCACGCGGGATGTGGAGCAGTG
>CAZRLM010000057.1:0-15614 GCA_964600835.1 uncultured Oscillospiraceae bacterium | reverse complement strand
TGGGCGGGAGCATGATGGGCCCGTTCACGCGCCTGACCACCCCGGCCATGAAGGCCGCGCTGTGGGGCGGCACGGATGAGCTGACGCTGAGCCCGCTCAAGACGGACGTGATCGACCGCCGCTATGTGGACAAGGATCACTTCACCATGGACGACCTGATCCGCGGCGCGTTCAGCGAGGCCAACAAGGACTTGAACGATATGCCCATGGCCGGCATGACCCGCCCGCCCTTCGCCGTGCTGGACGAGCGCGGCGGACGCTACAATCACGCGCTGTGGTCGGAGGTGTATCCCTTCCCGTGCCAGAAGAGCGTAGGGCAGGTGATCGTCCGCGCGCCGGAAATGAAGGACGCGCCCCGGCCCGAGGCAGTGCATCGCCTGAAGGACGGCAGCGTGACGGTGGATATGCGCAAGGAGAATCGCGCCCTCCGCGCCGAGTATGTGATGGGCATGGCGCGCAATGTGGCGGCGCTTCGGCTGCATTACAGCGGTATGGCGCAGCCGCCGGAGGTGCGGCTGTACCGCAACGTGGATCAGGGCCACCGCCGCTATATGGATGAGAAGGGGCAGTACATCCCCACGGTGGTCTATCGCCCCGCCAACCCCGACGAACCGCTGGGCTATTACGATTACGAGGCCGACAAGGACGTGAACGGTCTGTTCGAGCCGCCCACCACGGGCCATGACGGACGCTTCTTCTGGATTCATCAGGTATTCCCAGCGGAAAAGACCTTCCCGGAGGGCTTCCGGTATGTGATGATGGCGATGCTGGGCGATCCACAGGCCACGATCACCGAGCACGCGCTGGCGCATGATCTGGGCACCAAGCCCTATATCGGCCGCGATTCGCAGGGAATGCTGCAAGTGCCGGGCATCCGCACCACGACGCATCCCGAGATGTTCGAGATCATGGCGACCAACTACACCTACGTTTCCGGCGCGCCGGGCGTGGCCGCCTCCGCAACAACCCGCGACGCAAGCGACAGCGTCCTGTATGTGGCGGTGGTAACCTGCAACGACACCCCGGACTACATGGAGGAAGCCAAGCGCCTCCTGTTAGAGGCGGAAGCCATGGGCTTCGACGGCCTTGCGCAGGAAAACGAAACCTGGTACGACGCGCTGTACGAGCGCCGGGAAAAGGGGCGTCTGGTCTGCGGCTCGACCGAGCAGGAGCGTCAGGCCAGCGACCGGCAGATGGTGCTGGACGCGTTCGCCTCCTGGACGAGCGGCCACATGGGCTTCTGCCGTCCGCGTCCGGCGCATCTGGAAGGCAGCGCCAGCTACGCCTGCTATGAGGTGGACACCCAGTCCTGGCATTCGCTGCCCTGCTACAACGAAATCTTTGCCGACGGGCCGTACTTCGTGCGCAACCGGCCCGAGCCGAAACTGCTGTGGATCGAGCTGATCGAAACCTGGCACGAGACGCTGAAGGAGAAGGCGCGGCTGAAGTTCGGCCTGCCGGGTATGTGCATGGCGCACGGCTACCTGCCCGCCGCCGCG
The DNA here is from genome assembly GCA_964600835.1 of uncultured Oscillospiraceae bacterium. Taxonomy (GTDB): domain Bacteria; phylum Bacillota; class Clostridia; order Christensenellales; family Aristaeellaceae; genus UBA11524. The sequence continues at coordinate 14,115 of CAZRLM010000057.1, read as the reverse complement.
CAAAGCCCCTGGTACATGGAGAACAACGCGCTGGACTTCACCATGGAGGTTCCCGGGCAGATCATGAAGTGCATCTGGAACTTCTGGGACTACACGGGCGACGAGGACTTCCTGCGCCGCCGGGCGTGGCCGATTTTGAAGGATCTGGCCATCTTCTACGAGGCGTTCGCCCGCCGCGGCTGGGATGGCAAGCAGTTCAACCTGGAGCCTACAGTGGAGACCGAGTCCTACGGCGTGAGCTATCAGCTCAAGTACACCCGCAACTGCACCGGCACCATCGCCATGTTCCGCTGGGTGCTTGACCGTGCCTGCGAGGCCGCCGAGTATCTGGGCGTGGATCAGGCGCTGATTCCCGGCTGGCGCGAGGTCGCCGAGCATCTGCCGCCGTATCCTACCTTCCAGGTCGGCTCCGGCAAGGTGATCGGCGGTAACGAGATGGCCTTCCCCCGGTTCACCCGCGGCGACCACTTCATGTTCACCGGCTATTTCCCGGTTAACATGGCGGACGAGATCAACCTGGACAGCCCGCAGGAGCTGAAGGACATGATGACCCGCACCGCCGACGTGCTGGGCAGCGCCCGCAACTGGGAGCCTTATGTGCTCACCGGATCATGCCGGGATGAGATTCCGCGCCGCTACGCCTACGGCGCGAAGAAGATCACCGACCACGCCATGCTGCTGCGCGAGCTGGACGAGGCCCCGGAGCGGCTGATGAACAGCCGGTCGGGCCGGATTCATCTCTTCCCCGCCGTGCCGGACTGGACGGAGTGCGAGTTCCGGGACTTCCTGGCCCGCGGCGGTTTCCATGTCAGCGCAGCGCGCAGCGCCGACGGCGTGGAAAACGGCGTGACCGTGACCGCCACCCGCGCCATTCCCTGCCAGCTGATGAACCCCTGGCCGGGCCGCCCCGTCGCCGTGACCGGCGAGGATGGGCAGGCCGTGCCCTTCACGCTGGATACGTCCAATGGCGAGTGCGTGGTGTTTAGCGCCGAGGCAGGCCGCACCTATCGCATCGCCGCGCTGTGAGGCGTCACCATGGAGCAGAAGCGTATTCTGGTTCTCTGTGACGATCTGTGGCACCCGGCGGAGATCATCAAGCGCGGACTAGCGCTCCTACCCCGGGAGAAGTACCGCTTCGACGTGGTCAAAACCGCCAAGGATATCCTGACGCCCGCGCGCATCGCCGACTATCCGCTCATCCTGTGCTGCAAAAGCAACTGCGTCAACCAGGGCAACAGCGCGCCCTGGTTTGAGGCAGGGGTGACGGAGGTCATGCCGGAGGACTTCGAGCATTACGTCCGCGCGGGCGGCGGATTCCTGGCCGTACACTCAGGGCTGGCCTACCGGGATACTCCCGGCATGAACGCGCTGCTGGGAAGCGAGTTCAACGGCCACCCGCCGCGCTGCCGGGTCGCGTGGCGCGTTAAAGACCCCGATCATCCCATCGCGCGGGGCGTGACCGGTTTTGTCTGCCGCGACGAGCACTATCAAGTCAGCCTGACCGATCCGCTATCGGAATGCTTCCTGGAAAGCGAATCCGACACGAGCGGCGTTCAGCCTGCTGGCTACACACGGCTGCTGGGTCAGGGGCGCCTGTGCGCCCTGGCCCCGGGCCACACGATGGACGTGTGGGAGCAGCCCATGTTCCAACGCCTGTTGCAAAACGCCATGGCATGGTGCATGAAGGAGGAGATGCCATGAAAACCGTCCTGATCTCCGGCTGCGACCGGGGTGTCGGCTTCTGCCTCGCCGAGGAGTTTCTCCGGGGCGGCTGGTCGGTGTACGCGGGACAGTATCTGCCCCGATGGTCCTGGCTGAATGAACTGTCGGCGCAGTGGGGCGAGGCGCTGCACATCCTGCCGCTTGACGTGGGCAGCGACGATTCCGTCCGCGCGGCGGCGGCGCAGGTACCCGCGCTGGATATGCTGGTGCTGTGCGCCGGCGTCGCCGGAGGCGAGGACGATTCCGGCGTGCGCACAGCCTATCAGGTGAACAGCCTGGGCGCGATCCGGATGGTGGAAGCCTTTCTGCCCCGGATGGAGCAGGGGCTGAAGCGGCTGGCCTTTGTATCCAGCGAGGCGGGCGTGATTTCCATCGCCCACCGGGACGGCGGCGTCGGCTATACGCTTTCAAAGGCCATGCTGAACATGGCCATCAGCCAGATGTTCCGTCAGCTCCGCCCGCTGGGGTTCACCTTCCGGCTGTATCACCCGGGCTGGGTGCGCTCCTATATGCAGGGTTTCAAGAACCTGAACGGGCGCTTTGAACCGGAGGAATCCGCCGCGGCGGCCTACCGGCAGTTCGTGGAGGAGCGTTCCTGGGAGGACGCGCTGGCCATGACGGATATTTCCGGCCATCTGTGGCCCTGGTGAGGAGGAACACGCATGATGCGAACCATTCTGATGATCGACACGGGCCGCGCCTCCGTCCAGGAGACGGCGCAGCGGTTTGCGGACGTGGGCGATCAGGTGTTTATCTTCGCCCGCGAGGCATATTCCCTGCCCGGCGCGCAGGTGTGCGCCGTCGATCTGCTGGATCGGGCAACCGTCCGCCTGGCGCTGGAACAGCTGGGGCGCATGGACATCCTGATCTTGGGCGTGCCGCCCATGACGGCGGACGGGGCCATCGGCTCCGGCCATGACACGGAAATCATGCTGACGGAGCTGACCTACATGGGGTGCGGCCTCGCCAACGTGGTGGAAGAAAGCCTGCCGCTGATGCAGGACGGCATGAAGCGCATTGCCTGCCTGACCGAGCGGGAGTCCAGCATTGGCTACGCCCGGGAGACCGACCGCATGGCCTACCACATGGCCATGGCCGGGCTGAACTTGATGGGCCGGGAGCTGTTCAACCGCCTGCGGCCCCAGGGCTTCACCTTCCGCTGGTACGCCGAGGAAGGCGCCGACGCGCCCATGAGCGCCGCGGAGTACTTCCTGATGCCGCTGGCCTGCCACCCGGACGAGCCTGCCTGCCACAACGAGGAGGATCGTCTGGTGATGCGCGACGGTTTCCTGCGGGAAATCCCCTGGTAAAAAAGTCTCCCTTCCCAACGGGCGATGTGCAAAACGCAACGGGCGCAGGAAGCCGAAAGGCCATCCTGCGCCCGCTCTTTTTGTTGTCTGTCAGCCCTGATCTTTCGTCAGCTGCTGCGCCTTGTCGTCCCAACGGTAAACCGTCAGGCTGTACTGACCCTGCTCGTATCCGTAGCCGTCGCCAGCGTCCTCATAGAGGGTAAAGCTGCCGTCCTCGCCCGGGAACACACGGATTTCGACGTCCTCCCGCTTCATGGCGGCGGTCGATTGTTCAACCTTCGCCCAGGGGAGAATCGTGCCGCCTCTGACAAACATGGGGATGACGTCCAGGGGCGCGTGAACCTGCACCCACTGTCCGCCAGAATAGACGTCGCCCGTGTTCAGGTCGTGCCATTGATGCCCGGCCGGGAGATACACGCGCTCATACTCGTTGGGGGCTGCCACGCGCTCAGCCTCCGCGTTGTACAGCATCGGGCGCGTGACAGGCTTCACCAGCAGGCAGTCGCCCAGCATCATTTCATCCTCGATCTGGCGCAGCGCCGGATCCTCGGGGAAAACCAGCGCGGGCACGCGAAGCATCGGGATACCGGAGCGATTGGTTTCGTACATCAGGCTGTAAAGGAAGGGAACGAGGTGATAGCGCAGACGAATGGCCTTCTCAATGGCATCGTAGAAGGGCTCGCCCGGCTCGCCAAAGCGCCAGATTTCCCGCGGCGTTTGGCTGCCATGGGCGCGCATCATCGGCAGGCAGGCCGCATACTGCGCCCAGCGGGTGAACAGCTCCCGATAGGCGGGATCCTTCGCACCCTCCGCGTAATCCCCATCAAGGAACCACGCCCGCTGGTTGTTCGATACAAAGAATCCGCCAATGTCCGTGCTCCAGTAAGGCTCGCCCGTGGCGCAGAAATTGAGTCCTTCCGGGACATGGCGGCGGAGCGTTTCCCAGTTGGCGGACACATCGCCGCTCCAGGTGACGGTCGCGTAACGGTGCTGCCCCGCATAGGAGGAACGCGTGAGATTCAGAACGCGCTTTTCTCCGGTCACGCTGCGCTGCCCTTCATAGATGCCCCGGCTGTGATGGAGGCTGTACACGTTGAGCTGGGTCGGATTGAGATACTTCTTGGCTTCATCGGCATTGAGCGCCACGCGCTGGAAAGGTTCCGGGCGCATACAGCCGTGCCAATCGTTTTCAAATGGCTCGGAGCAGTCGCACCACCAGGCGTCGAAGCCCTTGTCAAAAAGTCCTTCCCTTGCCTGCCGCCAGTAGACCTTGCGCGCTTCGGGGTTGAACGCGTCGTAGATCGTTTTGTTGCCCAGCATCAGGCCCTTGCTGAGCATCTCCCGGCGATTTTCGTTTTGGTCGCCCTGCATGGAGGGCCAAATGGAAACCATGGCCTTCACGTCCATCTGATGAAGCTGCGCAAGGAACTCGCCGTCGTGCGGGAAGCGTTTTTCGTCCAGCACCTTATAGCCCCATTGTCCCTCGGGCCAGCTCTGCCAGTCCAGCACGATCATATCCAGCGGAACGTTCCGGCGGCGGTACTCCTTTGCGACGGCCACCATCTCCGCGCCGTCCACATAGCGTTCCTTGGACTGAATATACCCCAGCGCGTAACGGGGCAGCATGGGCGCTTCGCCTGTGAGCAGGCGATACCGACGCATCACGTCGCCATAGCTGCCGTCGCCGGCCATGAAGTACCAGTCCAGCTCGTCCGCGCAGTCGGCCCACAGGTAGGAACCGAGGGGATCGTCGTGAAAGGCCATCAGGCAGCCCATGTTGAACAGAATGCCCCAGCCCCTGGTGGACACCAGCACGGGAACGCAGGCCTTCATGTTGTGCTGGTACAGGATCCGGCTCCTGCCGCGCAGATTGCCATAGCCCTCCTCGTGCGAGCCAAGGCCGTACAGCGCCTCGTCCTCCGCAAAAGCAAACCGCTGCTGGCCTTCATAGGCCATATGATCCAGATACGTTTCCGCAGGCGATGCCGAAGCCCGCGCGCCGTCAATGCTCTTTTCCTCCCGGATGGCGGCGTTCTCGTCAAAGCGGGTCAGGTAAACGGGCTTCTCCTGCAACAAATGGGGGCGACGATCCGGTTCCCGAAGGAGTAGGCGTCCCTCCGCGTCAAGGAAGCGGATCGCCCCCGTCGCCTTCGCGATGACCGCGGTCACGCTGCCGGCGCATAAGCGAAGCTCCTCCTCCGTTTCCTCCATCTCCGCGTCCATCCGGCCGTCATAGACGACCATGGGCGTGGGCTGATCCAGAAAGTGATCGCGGGCCGTATGCGTCACGCGGATGACGCCGTCCGCCACCGCCTGCAAGCGGGTCAGCACGCCGCTGTGGTTCAGGTACAGTTCTCCTCCGTTGCTCATAAGCGTTCCTCCATCCGTTGTTCAGTTTTTATTGGCTGCTCTGTACCGGCATTATAGCAATCGCGGTCTGGACGGGTCAATCTCCTTTTTTGTTTTCAGCATTGTCCTTTTTTTCAGGGCTGACAATTCTTGCGCATTTCCTGCCTGCAAGGGGATCATGGCATTGCAAAAGCCGCGGACGCTGTGATTGCGCCGCGGCTTGATTGGGCCTGAATATTCAGGCGTACCGTTGTTTCCGCTTAATCAGCCGGATAGTAATCGCCGTAGATGAAGTTGTGCACGCCCTCGACGTTCTCGGTCACGCGCTTGTTGTTGCGGAAGGCAATCACGCTGGATCCGCCGTCGGTGGTGTAATACTTCCACGTCTCGTCCATAGGGACGCGAAGCTGCGTCAGGAGGCTTTCGCCCGCCTGAGCGCGCGCGATGATGTCGCTGTTCAGCACGTCGGTAGCCAGGGAGAACATATCCATCGCGCTCATGTTGGTCTTGACGTAGGGCAGACACACGTCCATCAGGCTGAGGAGCTTGTCCACGCTCATGTCCTGCATCACCTTTTGCAGCAGCAGCTCCAGCAGGTGGCGCTGACGCGCGGTGCGCTCAAAGTCATTGTCGATGGAGCGGACGCGCGCGTACATCACGGCCTGAATGCCGTCCAGATGCTGCACGCCGTCCTTCTTTTCCAGCGCGACGCGGGTGGAGCCGTCGGTGTTGTCGTACTTCGGCGGATGCTTGCGCAGATAGGTGTTGATCGCCGAGGCCTCCTTGCGGGTCAGGTCGATGTCAATGCCGCCAATCGCGTCGATAATGGAGGCCAGGCCGTAAAAGTTGATGACGACGTAGTGCTCGATGTTCATGTCCAGCAGGCGGTTGATCGTGCGCATCGCCAGCGCGCCGCCGCCGTAGGCATAGGCCACGTTGATGCGGTTCTTGTTCTTGTAGCCGGGAATGGTGACGTACAGGTCGCGCATCAGGCTGGTCAGCTTCACATCGCCGGTATCCTTGTTCACGGACAGGATGATCTGCACGTCGCCGTGCTGAAGGCCGTCGTCCAGGCTGGTAGAGCGGGTGTCCACGCCGATCATCAGGATATTGACCACATTGTCCGGCAGATTCGCGTTCAGCTCCAGATCGTCCGGGTTGATGCTGGTGTCAAGCTCGCCCATCTCCAGCTCGGCCAGCGCCTCCTGCGCTTCCTCGCCGATGACAAGCTCGTCGTCCTCCTCGGCCTCCTCCAGATCGACGGGAATCTCCTCGCCGTCCTCGGTGATCATGACTTCCTCAATCGAGAGTTCCTCGTCCTCCGCCAGCGCCGCGCAGCTCAGCAGCATACAAAGCGCCGTCAGCAGCGCGATAAACCGGTTCAAGCCCTTCACGCGTTTGTCCCCCTTTTCGCTCAATATTGTTATTATACGACCGTTTTCCCCAAATTGCAACCGGCGGCGCGCAGAACGTCCAGCGCGCGGCGGACGTCGTCGTCGTCCGCCGTCAGCTCGCTGTACGGCTCCAAAATCACCGCGCCGTCAAAGCCGATCTCCCGCAGCAGCGCAAAGAAGCCCGGCCAGTCCACGCGCCCGTCGCCGGGCAGACAGATTCGCCCATCCGCCGCGTCGTCCAGCACATGGACATGGCGCAGCGCGCTGCCCATTGCCCGCGCCATCGCGGCGACGTCCTGCCCGGCCCGCTTCGCCTGCTTGATGTCCAACACAAAGCCCATTTCCGGCGCAAGGTCGCGCACCGCCGCCACATCCCGCACCGTGCGGACGTTGCACCAGCTGACGTTTTCCCACAGCACGGTCAGGCCGCGCGTTCCGGCAATCTCCCGCATTACAGCCAGGCGCTCCTTCACCGCGTAGATCTTCTCCGGCGGCGCGACATAGGCAAGCCCCGGGCCGTGCATCACATAGTAGCGCGCGCCCAGCGCCTGCCCCGCGTCGCATACGCCGGTGAACAAAGCCAGCGCGTCGGCCACCTGCCTGCGGCTGCGGCCGAAAATATCGTTCTCGAACTGCGTTCCCTTGGGGTGCACCGACACGCACGGCACATCCGACAACTTGTCCCGGACAAGCCGCCCAAAGGCGGCGCTGTACTCGCTCTGCGCCTCCAGAAACACCTCGCAGCACGCTGCGCCCAGCGCCGCCACATGAGCGGCGGCTTCCTCCGTCTCCATCCGGCCATAGTAACCGGCAGTGCTCAGGCCGATGATCATTTGACGGCGCCTCCCGGCGCGTTCAATTCATCCAGCGTCATGAAGAAGGCCGGGATGAATGTCCTGATGAAGTCCTGCACCTCCGGCAGCTCAATCGACTCGATGTCCCGGCGCAGGTTCTCCCCCGCCGCGTCAAACTCGTGATTGCCCGCCCGCTGCTCCTCCACGCACTTCACATACGCGCTGATGCGATCCGCTGCCTTCACCACGCGACGGTTATACCCGTCCGGCGGGGTCAGGTAGGGCGCAAACGACGGCTTCATGTCGTCAGGCAGCATGGCCAGCAGCCGTTGCGCCGCCATCTCCTCCACCTGTCCGTACGCGCCGCGCAGCTCCTGCGAGTGATACTTGACCGGCGTGGGCAGGTCGCCGGTGAGCACCTCCGTCGCGTCATGATAAACGGCCAGCGACAGCACGGACTCCGGCGACACATCGCGCCCGTACTTCTCCCGGCCGATCACCGCGATGCCATGGGCGATCATCGCCACCTGCAGGGAATGCTCCGCGTCGTTCTCCGGCTGCGTGCTGTGCATCAGCCCCCACCGGCGGATCAGCCGCAGCCGCGACATATAAGCAAAAAAAGTATTCATGCACCCTTCCTCCTTTGTGCCGTACCCTCCTATCATACACCAAAAGAACGGGAAAAGCGACCTTTTTCCTGCACGTTCGTCGGCTTTTTCCGAAAATAGTTGACAAACGCCTTCGCCGTGCCTATAATAAGGATCGACAATTGCATCGCCGCTGGGGGCGCAACACATTTGTGGCTGAGAGGACATTTTGTCCGACCCTTGGAACCTGTGTAGGTAATCCTACCGTAGGGAAGCGGATCCGGCATGGCCTCGCGCCGTGCCCCGGCGTATACGCCGTTCTGCTTTCCCGCGTTCATGCGCGGGATTTTCTTTTGGGACAGCTCCCTTCATTCGGCTTGCATTGCCAGTAGATGGAAGGGGGTCTTTTTATGATGGATTGGTTCCTGCGCGCCGCGCTGGCGGAGGAGGAAGCGGCTGATCCCGGCTTCTTCGGTCAGGTGGCGGACAACGTGAGCAACTGGGGCGCGACGGGCTGGATCACGCTGGCCGCCCTGGTGGTGCTGGTGCTGGTTTGCATCGGGATGAGCGCCACGCGCAAGCAGTGGACGGCCAAATCGCTGGCCTTCGCCGCGCTGAGCGTCGCGCTCAGCTTCGTGCTCAGCTATGTCAAGATATTCAGGATGCCGCAGGGCGGCTCGGTCACGCTGGCCAGTATGCTGCCTCTCATGCTCTTCTCCGCCGCCTACGGCGTCGGCCCCGGCCTGCTGGTCGGCGCGTGCGACGGCCTGCTGCAATACGTCCAGGGCGGCTGGTTTGTCCACCCGATTCAGTTCCTGCTGGACTATCCGCTCGCCTTCGCCATGATCGGCCTGGCGGGGCTGTACCGTCATTTCCCCAAGGAATGGAGCAAGTGGAGCCTGTACCTGGCGATGGTCATCGCCGCCGCGGGGCGCGCGCTCTCCGCCACGCTGGCGGGCATCTTTTTCTGGGACACCGCCCCGTGGGCCAGCCTGGTCTACAACGGCGCCTATCTGATCCCGGACACCATCATCTGCATCGTGCTGGCGGTCATCATTGCGCCGCGGGTCATGAAGCTGATGAAACGCGCCTGATCGAAACGCCCTCCCGAAGCGGCAATCGCCGTCCCGGGAGGGCGTTTTTCATGCCGCGTTCAGCGCTTCCGCGGCTGCATCCAGCCGATGATCCGGCCGGACAGGATCACCGTCAGCAGCGAATAGGCCAGGCGCGGCAGCGGGATATAGCTCGCCGACATCGCCAGCACGACCAGGTCGCTGATCAGATACACGTTTTCGATTTTTGCGCGGGTCACGCGGGACAGGCTCATCGCCAGCGCGTCGTCTCCGCTGGGCGCGCCGCCCGCCCGGACGCACAGCCCCGCGCCAACGCCGACAAACAGCGCGCCCACCAGCGCGCACAGCAGCGGCGAGGAGAGCAGCGCCGGAAAAAGCGGCGCGAACGGCTCAAACAGCGCGTAAAACAGGGAAAACAGCCCGCTGCCCAGCAGCGAGTACAGCAAAAACCGTTTGCCCAACGTCCGCCAGCCCAGCACATAGCACGCGCCGTTGAGCACAAGGCTCGTCGCCGCGGGCGACCAGCCCAGCCAATGCTGCAACAGCAGCGTCATGCCCAGCACGCCGCCCTCGGTCACGTTGGAATAGGCGTGGATGTTGCACAGGCCGAAGGCCAGCACCGCGCTCCCCGCCGCCGTCAGCAGGCACTGGCGCGCCGTCAGCGCCCGTTTCAGCGCCTGAAAAACATGGTTCACCGTATTTTCTCCTTTCCTGCGGGATGAATGGGTTGATCCTGGCGGATTGCTCCAGCGTTGTCAGCCGAGCGCGCAATCAGCCGGTACAAAAGACCGTCCGGCAGCGATGAATGCGCCGGGCGGTTCGGAGGTTACGTTCTTTCCCGGGTCAGATCCTTGACCCAGATGTACTTCCTGTAGTGCACCAGCACCCAGGGGATCTTGCCGACCTCGTCCAGGCAGGTGCAGGCATAGACCACGATCACCGGCCAGTGGAACACAAACGTCCCCAGCGCGGCCAGCGGCACGGCGAAGAGCCACATGGTGATCGTCAGGCTGTACATGTCAAAGAGCGTATCGCCGCCCGCGGCGAAGATGCCGTTGATCACGATCGTGTTCACGGCCCGTCCAATCATGTAGACGGCCATGACGATCATCATACCCTGCAAGTCAATCAGCGCGCCGTCCGTCAGCTTGACAAAGCGCAGCACCAGCGGCGTGAGCAGGAACATCAGGGCCGAGGAGGCCACGCCGCACACCAGCGCGATGAGCGTCATGCGGTCGCCGTATTCCCTGCCCTTGTCCAGCTTGCCCGCGCCCAACTCGTTGCCAACCAGAATGCCGCCGCCGCTGGCCAGGCCGTTGCAGAGGCAGCAGACCAGATCACGGATGACCGCGGCGATGGAGTTGGCGGCGGTCGCGTCCGTGCCCATGTGGCCCATGAAGGCCGAGTAGGACGTGAAGCCGACGCCCCACAGGAGGCTCGCGCCCAGGATGGGCAGGAAGCACTTGCGGAAATCCTTCATCAGCAGCGGATGCCTTTCAAAGAGCGCGCGCCACCTCGGACGAATGTAACCCGCCCGCCGGGACAGCACGACCGCCCAGGCCAATTCCACCACGCGGGCGACCAACGTGGCGATCGCCGCGCCTCGGACGCCCATCGCGGGCGCGCCGAACAGACCGAAGATCAGCACCGCGTTCAGCGCGATGTTGATCATAACCGCCGCCGAGCTGATCATGGCCGAGGAGGACGGGTGATCCGTGACCTTCATGATCGTCAGGTAGCACTGGGAAATGCCCGTGAGCAGGTACGACCAGCCCGCGATGCGAAGATAGTCCGCCCCGATGACGATCAGCGCTTCCTCGTTGGTGAAGATGCGCATCAGGGTTTCCGGGATGAGCATACAGCCGGCGAAAAAGGCCAGCGAGGTCAGCCCGCACAGGCGGAGACTGATGCAGAAAGCATGGTTGATCGTCCGCGTATCCTGCTTTCCCCAGTACTGCGCGCCCAGCACGCCGACGGCGGCCGTCGCCGAGGAGAGGATCATGTTCTGGATGAACTGAATCTGCGTGGCCAGCGACACCGCCGACATGGCGTTCTGCTCCACGCCGCCCAGCATGAACGCGTCCGCCGCGGCCACTGCCGCCAGCATCAGGCTTTGAAGCGCAATGGGCATGGTCAGGCGGATCAGGTTTCGGTTAAAGTGCTTGTCCGCAAAAAGACGCATGATACGCTGCTCGCTTTCTTTCGTTCTTGTCTGTCAGACAGACACGATGAGTATTGTAGCATACTTTTTTCGGCAGGGCAATGGCGCTTTTCGCCTCAGCGCCGGGCGAAGTCCAGCAGCAGCGCCGTCAGCCGCTCAACGGATTCGGCCTGCCGGTCGGCCTCGGCCCACTCCTCGGGCGTGCCGAAGCCATAGCAGGCGGCGACGGTGGGCAGGTTGTTGGCGCGGCCCGCGTTCAGGTCGCCCAGGCGGTCGCCGACCATCACGGCGCGGTCGGGACGCATTTCCGCCAATAGCAGCGCCAGCGCCTCGGCCTTCGTCTTGCCGGGAATGGCGGGCTGCACGCGGGTGAAGCAATCCGTCAGCGACAGCGTGCGCAGCGAGAGCGACAGATACCCCGGCAGCCCATTGCTCAGCACAACCAGATCGGCGACGGGACGCAGCGCGGTCAGCATTTCCCGAATGCCGGGAAAGAGCCGCTGCACGGTGGGCACCAGCTCCAGCTCCGCCTTCAGGCGGGCGTCGAGAAACGCCTGCGCTTTGTCCGGCGGAATGCGCAGCACGCCGACGGATTCCTCATAGGTCGGGCCGTTGCACAGCGCCAGCTCCTCGGGCGGCTTCGGCGGCAATCCCACGCGTTCAAGCGCTACCTGCAATTGCTGGATGCACAGGGGCATACTGTCGGCCAGGGTGCCGTCCCAGTCAAAAAAGATCACAGGCTTCATCGTTTACGCTCCCTTCCCGGCGCGGGGTCTCAAAACCAGCCGCTTGGTAAAGTAGTTCCACACCATGACAAGCAGCGTGGCGAACACCTTGTTGAGCATATACATAGTGACGGCTCGGCCCGCCAGCGTGAACAGCAGCGTGTCCTCGCCCAGCAGGGAGCAGAAAATCCACATGAACAGCTGGTTGAGCGCCAGCCCGATCAGGCTGGTGAGGAAGAACCCCGCCTGCGTTTTCGCGCCGCCGGACTTCGCGCCCCGAAATACCCAGACCACGCACAGCAGATAGTTCGCCGCGACGGAGATCACAAAGGCGATGGGCGTCGCGACCATGACCGGCAGGCGCAGCCCTTCCCTGAGCAGCACCAGCGCGACAAATTCGATCACGAAGCACACGCCGCCGGTCAGGGCGAAGCGGAGCAGCTCCGTTAGCCGCGCGTGGGCGGCGAGCCATACTTTGAGCTTTCGCATCGTGAATCCTCCATCGTTTTACTTTTCGACAAGGCGCACGTTGTCCGCGCCATAGGCGGCGCTGAGGCGGCGCAGGCAGTCCTCCGTCGCGTCGCACCAGTTCAGGCGCGGAACGAGAAGGGTCAGCTTTTCCTGGGGAATGTGCAGGTACACCGGCACACTGCCCGGGTGAAGGGACAACATCGCCGTCGCCTGATCCATTTGATCGCGCCGGATGCGCAGGTACAGCTTTCGGGGGGACTGAGCGGCGGCCTGCGCGTCGGTCAGCTTCGGCACGCTTGCTTCCCGGTGGACGGGTTTGGGCGCGGGGCGCGGGCGGTCGCCTTCCGCGGCGTGCTGCGGGACGGGCGCGGCGTCGTTCCACTCCTCCAGGGGGACAACGCGATCCACCAGCAGCTTGGGCGTGTCCTCCTCGCGGATGGACAGCTTGCCGGAGAGCACCACCAGGTCGTCCGTCGCCAGCATTCCCTGATAGCGCTCAAACACCTTGGGGAACACCAGGCACTCAATCTGCCCGGTCAGATCCTCCAGCGTGAGGAAGCCCATGTACGCGCCCTTTTTCGTCGACTTGCCCTTGACCTCGGTCAGAATGCCGCCCATGTCCACCGCCTGCCCGTCCAGCGCCATGCCGTGGTCGGCCTGCTCATCCAGCTCCGCCAGATCGGCAGTAGAGAAGGAGAGACTGTCGAGCACGGCGCGGTAGTCATCCAGCGGGTGGCCGGTGATGTACACGCCGGAGATTTCCTTTTCCAGCGCCAGCTTGGTGCGCAGCGGGAAGTCCGGCAGATCCGCGAGAACGTGCGCTTCCTTGAGCAGGGGCGCGCTGTCGCCAAAGGCCATGTCGAACAGGGACAGCTGGCCGTCCACGTTCTGCTTGCGCCGGGCGATGTTCGCGTCCATCGTCAGCTCGTAGGCGGCAAGCATCTGCGGCCGGTTCGCGCCGGTGAAGTCGAACGCGCCGGCCTTGATCAGGCTTTCAACAACGCGCTTGTTGCACTCGCCGGGGTCGATCCGCTCGCAGAAGTCGAAGATATCCTCATAGGGCGCTTTTTCCCGCTCCCGGAGAATCTCGTTCACTGCGCCCTGCCCGACGGTTTTCACCGCGCCCAGGCCAAAGAGAATGCCCAGGCTGCCGTCCGGCATCCGCTGCACGGTGAACTTCCACTGGGAGTGGTTCACGTCCGGCGGGAGAATGGCGATGCTGCGGCTGCGGCAGTACTGAATGTAACCGGCGATCTTACCCGGATTGCCGTACACGCTGTTCATGATCGCGGCCATGAAGGGTACCGGATGATGCCGCTTGAGCCAGCCGGTCTGCATAGCGACGACGCTGTACGCCGCGGCGTGGGATTTGTTGAACGCGTAGGAAGCGAAGGAGATCATCTCGTCGTAAAGGTGATTGGCCACGTCCTCCGGCACGCCGTTGCGCACGCAGCCCGGGATGACGACCTCGCCCGCATCGTTCACCATGCCGTGGACGAAGTATTCCCGCTCCTGCTCCATGACCTTGT
>CAZRLM010000056.1:0-15740 GCA_964600835.1 uncultured Oscillospiraceae bacterium | reverse complement strand
AGGGAACGGCAAAATTTTTTACACTTCTTTTACTTCTTTATCTCACATGAGCAAACAGCTTTCCAATGTCGCGGATCAGCGCGTCCTCGGCCTCTTTCGCGCCATCTTCCGCCTTGATGTACAGCGGCACCGCGGGCAAAAACTCCCCGGTTTCAGAGTCGCGCATCGCTGTCACGCCGACCTGAATGTACTGCTCTTTCTCCTTCATCATGGTCGCACCGCCTTTCTTAAAGTGTGCAATCAATAACACACTGAGTCAAAAAAATGCATCTACTGTTACTTCCAACGCGCAGGCCAGCTTAAAAAGCGTGTCAAGCATGACATTTTTCGTTTGGTTTCGTTCCAACGCGATCAGAGTACCACGACTCACGCCACTTTTTTCGCACAATTCAGCTTGGGTCATGTTCCTTGCCCTTCGGATGCTCCTGATCTTGTCCCCCATTATAGCACGTCTCCTTTCGTTTGTGTAACGGACTACACGAAACATCATACACCGGACGGAGCAGACTGTCAAGTGGATTAAACAAATATTCCATTTCATTAAACATTTTTATTGACGAAGCAAGGCTTTCTCTGTATAATAAATTGCACAAAAGGAGGAAAGCTCGCATGACGTTAGGGGAGTACATCAAAGAGTATCGGGAGAAGATGGGCATTTCACAGCGACAATTCGCGCTGAATTGTGATCTGTCCAATGGATATATTGCTATGCTTGAGAAGAACACGAACCCAAGCACCGGGCAACCCATCAAGGTAAAGGTTGACACACTGAAGAAGATCGCTGCCGCCATGAATATGTCGTTGCACGAACTAAGTCAAAAGGCTAACATGACAATTATTGATTTATCTGTTGGAACAGATGAAAACGCGTCTGCCCCAACAGATGAGCACGTTGCCGAACTTCTGCGGCTCTTCGCCGAACTGGATCAGGAGCATCAGGAAACGCTTATGCGGGTTCTGCGCGGTCTGCTGGCAGAGCAAAAGGCAACGCGTCGGCCCTGAACCGTCCACCCGCACAGAAAGGAGTGAAGCGCATTGACAGAGCTAGTTTCCGCCGTGATCTATGCGCGTTACTCATCGCATAGCCAGTCGGAGCAATCCATCGAAGGGCAGCTGCACGACAATTACGCCTGGGCAAAGCAGCAGGGGATTCAGGTGGTCGGGGAGTATATCGACCGCGCCCAAAGCGGCACCCGGGACGCTCGTCCGGACTTTCAGCGCATGATCGCCGATGCGGCCAAGCGCCAGTTTACCATGGTCATCGTCTGGAAGCTGGACAGGTTCGCCCGCAACCGGTACGACAGCGCCATCTACAAGGCAAAGCTCAAGAAGTACGGCGTGCGCGTTGTCAGCGTGAAAGAAATCATCTCGGACTCGCCAGAAGGAATTATCCTCGAAGGACTGCTGGAAAGCATGGCGGAGTATTATTCCGCAAACCTATCGCAGAACATCCGTCGCGGCCAGTCTGCCAGCATGGCAAAGGGCAATTTCTGTGGCGGGACGGTGCCCTATGGCTACAAATCGCAGGAAGGCAAGCTCGTGATCGACGACAGGGAAGCGCCGGTCATCCGCTATCTCTTCGAGCAGTATGCCCAGGGCGTCAGCAAGAAGGAGATCATTGACGAGCTGAACCGCCGCGGCGTCCGTACCAGGAACGGCAAACTGTTGGGCCACACGGCCTTCCAGCGCGCCCTGTCCAACACGGCCTACATCGGGCAGTACAAATACCGCGGCGTTGTCATTCCAGGCCTTGCGCAGCCTATCGTTGAGGAGGCCACCTTCAACCAGGTGCAGACGCGCCTGAAGCTGGTCGCCCGCGCCCCGGCAGCCGCAAAGGCCCGCACGGATTACCAGCTGCAAGGGAAGGTCTTTTGCGGGATGTGCGGCGCGCCCATGATCGGCGAGTGCGGGCGCTCCCACACAGGGGTCATGCACCACTATTACACCTGCGCAACCCGCAAGAAGAATCACGCCTGCAAGAAAAAAGCAGAACGCAAGGGTTTCATTGAATGGTATGTTGTCGAGCAGACGATGCAGTACGTTCTTGCGCCCGGCCGCATGGAGCACGTCGCCGAAGCTGTTGTCGCCGAGTACCGCAAGGAGTTTTCAAACAGCCGGATCGGCGAGCTGGAGCGCACTCTGTCCCAGCTTGATCGCGAGCAGGATAAGCTCCTCGACGCGCTTCTTGAAACGCCCAAAGCGATGCACAAGAAGATTCACGACCGGATGGAAGCCCTTGAACTTCAAAAGAACGAGACATCTGCCGACCTTGCGCGCCTCCGCATTGCCCAGCGGATCCAGCTCACCGAGCAGGAAGTCACGGCCTGGCTCCGGCAGTTCTGCAATGGCGACCCACTCGATGACGACTTCCGCCGCCGCGTCATCGACACCTTCATCAACGCGGTGTACCTTTACGATGACCGCATGATTGTCTTTTATAACATCCGCGGCGGCAAGCAGGTATCCTACATGGATCTCATCTCTGCCACCGACCTCTCCGCAGACGACAGTTCCGCGCCCACTTCACACGCTCCAGGTTCGGATTTAGTTGCGGATGGTGTACGAGAAGGTCACAGCGTTGACCTTCTTTTTCTGTTCAAAAATATAAAAAAAGGGGTTGACAAACCTCTGACAGGTGTGTATAATAATTGACGTTGATCGGGAGCACTGCTCGCGAGAGACGATATGCACCATTAGCTCAGTTGGTAGAGCACCTGACTCTTAATCAGGGTGTCTAGGGTTCGAGTCCCTAATGGTGTACGAAGAAGGCTGCGATGTCAGCCTTCTTTTTGCATATAGATAAAGAAATCTTTCCGCCGGGGGAGAAAAGACTATCCAAAACGCGGCGAACATGGTATAATGAAGTAGTATGCGTACAGAGGAGGCGAGGCGCTTGACCCTGCGGGAATCTCCGCCCATGACGCCGGAGGCGGCTCGGCTGCTCAATCCGCTGCAGCTGGCCTACTTGGGCGATACGGTGTGGGAGCTGATGATTCGCTCCCGGCTGCTGTATCTTGGCCGCAACGTCCACCATATGCATCGCGACGCGGTGGCCGGTGTGAATGCGGGAGCGCAGGCGACGGCGCTTTCCCGGCTGAACGGTCTGCTGACCGATGAGGAAGCGGACATTGTCCGTCGCGGGCGAAACGCCCATGCGCGCCATCCGGCGCCCAGGCACCAAAACCCGGCAGATTATCAGGCGGCCACCGGGCTGGAGGCGCTCTTTGGCTTTTTGTATGTAACCGGTCAGGAGGATCGGCTGCGGACGCTGTTTGTTTGCAGCCAGAAGGAGGAAGCCCATGCCTGAGGCAAAGATGAAAGTCGCGCTGCTGCGTCATACGCTGTCGCCGGAAGAGGTCGTCGCGCTGGGCGCGCGGCTGTGCTACTCCCGCGCCACTGTGGACGATTTGACGCGCCGCGTCAGTCAGAAGGATCAGTCCGCGTTTGTGGGGCGGATCATGTCCATGGGGCACGAGTCGGTGCTGGAGCACGCCTCCTTCACCTTCGGCATCGAGGGCGTCAGCCGGGTGTTGCTGGCGCAGCTGACCCGCCATCGGTTGGCCAGCTTTTCGGTGCAGAGCCAGCGTTACGTTTCCTATGAATCGGGCTTCGGCTACATTGTGCCGCCGAAGATTCGCGCGCTGGGCGAGGACGCGGCGGCGGAGTACGCGCGTCAAATGGATCAGATGCACGCATGGTACTGCGCCTGGCAGGAAAAACTCGGGAACGGAGAGGGCAGCAACGAGGACGCGCGGTTCGTGCTTCCGGGCGCTTGCGAGACGCGGCTGATGGTCACGATGAACATGCGTGAGCTGCGGCACTTTTTCAGCCTCAGGATGTGCAGCCGGGCACAGTGGGAGATTCGCGCCCTGGCCACGGAGATGCACCGGCTGTGCATGATGGTCGCCCCGGCGCTTTTCGCCGACGCAGGCCCAGGCTGTCTGCGCGGCGCTTGCCCGGAAGGGGAGAAGTCCTGCGGCCGCGCTGCGGAGATCCGCGAGGCGAGGCGCGCGATGCTGGAGCGCCTTGCGACGCAGGAAGAATCATGAGATCCCCCGTTTCAAGCGGGGAGAACAAGGAGAAGAACGGAATGGCATATTATCAGGATGCACCGGGCAAGCGCCCGCAAAAAAGAAACTACGCCGATGACGGCAACTGGGAGGATGAAGGCTCCCGCTACAACAGACCCGCTGCCCGGCGTTTCGGCCCCGAGGGCGGAGCGCCCAGAGACGACCGCGCCCGCCGCGGCGGCTATCGGGACGGACGCGCGTCCTACGCGCCGCCTACCCGCGGAGATTTCCGCCGTGGCAATGACCGTCCGCGGGAGGATCGTCCCTATAACGATCGCGGTCGCGACAGCCGCCCGCCCCGCCGGGATCAGCTGGAGCGGTCGAACGGCTTCCGCCGGGACGATCGTTCCCGCACCGCACGACCGGTTGAGCGTCGGCCTCGCCCGGAGACGGCTCCGCGGCCCGTGCGCCCGGCGCGTCCGGTTCCGACGCCCGCCCCGCAGCCGTCCTACCTGGATCATGAGTACCGTCCGATGACGCAGCCGCAGGCCGAGCCGATGGAGCGGGAGAACCTGCTCGTTGGCCGCAATCCGATTCGCGAGGCGCTCAAGAGCGGCCGCGATATTGAGAAGCTGCTGGTGCAGCGCGGTGAGCTGTCCGGCTCTGCGCGGGAGATCGTGCAGACAGCGAAAGCGGCGCACATCATTGTCCAGGAGGTGGACAAGGTGCGCCTGGACGAGCTGGCCCCGCATCATCAGGGCATGATTGCCTTTGCCTCCGCCTATCAGTACGCGACGGTGGACGCAATGCTGGAGGAAGCGCGGGCCAAGGAGGAGCCGCCGTTCCTGATTCTGCTGGACGGCGTGACCGATCCCCACAACCTGGGCGCGATCATCCGCAGCGCCGAGTGTGTGGGCGCGCATGGCGTGATCGTGCCGGAGCGCCGCTCCGTCGGCCTGACGCCCGCGGCGGTGAAAGCCTCGGCAGGCGCGATCGAGCATATGAAGGTTGCGCGGGTGACGAATCTGAACCGGACGATGGATGAGCTGAAGAAGCAGGGCATCTGGACCTACGCGGTCACGATGGACGGTGAGGACTACGAAACCGTGGACTTCAAGGGCGGCGTGGCGCTTGTCATCGGCGCGGAGGGCGAAGGTATCAGCCGTCTGACGCTGGAAGGCTGCGATCAGCGCGTTTCGCTGCCGATGGAGGGCTGCATCGACAGCCTGAACGCCTCCGTGGCGGCAGGCGTGATGATGTACCGCGTGCTGTCGTCCCGCCGCAAGGCATGAAACCCCTGCTGATCGTAGACGGCTATAACGTCATCGGCGCGTGGAGCGAGGCGGAGAAGAACCGCTGGGCGCTGGACGAGTGCCGGGACAGGCTGCTGCATCTGCTGGAAGATTACGGCGGATACACGGAGGAGGACGTCGTGCTGGTGTTTGACGGCTACCAGTCCGACCGACGCCTCCGCACGGAGGAGACGTACGGCTGCCTGACGCTGGTCTACACCTGCCACGGGGAGACGGCGGACAGCTACATTGAGCGGCTGGTCGCGCAAACGCCGCGCTACCGGACGGTGCGGGTGGCCACCTCGGACGGCTTGGAGCAGTCGCAGGTGCTTTCCACCGGCGCGACGCGGCTGACCGCGCGGGAGCTGCTCATTGAGCTGCGCCACGCGCGGCAAAGCGGCCTGAACGCGCATCGCGCCAGCATGGCCGGCAGGAAGCAGTCCCTTGAATCCCGGCTGCCGGAGGGAACGCGGCTCGCGCTGGAAAAGCTGCGCCGCGGGAATGATACTTGATGTAAGGCGGGAACGAATCGCAATGGATGACCGTGATTTGGACTTCACCGAAGAGGAGCTGGAAACGCTCGCGGCAATTCGTCAGGTGAGAGAAATGCACAGGGAGCGCGGTGCGCTGCCGGACGCTTTGGAGCTTTCCGACGGTCTGGGCGAGGATACGCATCTCTCCTCCGATTATGCCTCCATGGCCGACGAGGAGGTTGTGGCGCTATGCCGGCAGGGCGATAAGCTGGCGGAGGAGTACCTGCTCAACAAGTACAAGAACTTCGTCCGTTCCAAGGCGCGCAGCTACTTCCTCATCGGCGCGGATCATGAGGACATTGTGCAGGAGGGCATGATCGGCCTGTACAAGGCGATTCGCGATTTCAAGCCGGACAAACTGTCCTCCTTCCGGGCTTTTGCCGAGCTGTGCATCACAAGGCAGATCATCACCGCGATCAAGACGGCGACCCGGCAGAAGCACATTCCGCTCAATAGCTACGTTTCGCTCAACAAGCCGCTCTACGACGACGAGTCGGATCGGACGCTGCTGGACGTGATGACGGAAAACCACGCCTCCAACCCGGAGGAGCTGATCATCGGGCAGGAGGATCTGCGCTCCATCAACCATAAAATTGACGAGGTGCTCTCCGGCCTGGAGCAGGAGGTGCTCCGCGCGTACCTGGACGGCAAGAGCTATCAGGAAATCGCCGATAATCTGGGTCGGCACGTCAAGTCCATCGACAACGCCCTTCAGCGCGTGAAGCGCAAGCTGGAACGCTATTTGGAGGAAACCGGCAAGGACTGAGCGCGGCCTCAAGCCGCCTCTGACGGAACGCGCTGTATTGGCTTTGTATTTTTTCCGAACGCCTCTTGTCAAATGCGGGCGAAAGGCGTATGATAAAGACAAGGAAAGAAGGAGGATGTCCGTCATGCGCACGAACCTGTATGCTTATTATTACGCGCTGTATGGCTGATACAGGGCGTGCTTTTGCATGATGTGAACGGAGCGCCCTGCGGCACAAAGGCCGTGCGGGCGCTTCCTTTTTTTCTAAGCGATGGGAGGAAGAAACCATGATCGTTATTTTGAAGCAGGAAGCCAAGCAGGAGCAAATCGACCGCCTGAAGGATTTCTTTACCGGCATGGGGCTGGGTATCCACTTTTCCCAGGGCGATAACTGCACCATCATGGGACTGATCGGCGACACGACGCGTGTTGATCCGGACATGATCGTCGCGCTGGACGCGGTGGAGTCCGTCCGGCGGATTCAGGAGCCGTACAAGAACGCGAACCGCAAGTTCCATCCGGCGGACACGGTGGTGAACTGCGGCGGCGTGCCGCTGGGCGGCGGGCATTTTCAGATCATTGCCGGGCCGTGCTCGGTGGAAAACGAGGAGCAGATCATCACGGTTGCCAAGGCGGTCAAAGCGGCGGGCGCAACGCTGTTGCGCGGTGGCGCGTTCAAGCCGCGCACCTCGCCGTATGCCTTCCAGGGGCTGCACGCCGAGGGCATCCGCCTGCTGCTGGAAGCCAAGCGGGCGACGGGATTGCCGATTGTGACGGAGATCATGGACGCGTCTCACCTGCCTTATTTTGAGGACGTGGACGTGATTCAGGTCGGCGCGCGCAATATGCAGAACTTCGAGCTGCTCAAGGAGCTGGGCAAGCTACGCAAGCCGATTCTCCTCAAGCGCGGATTGGCGAACACGCTGCAAGAGCTGCTCATGAGCGCGGAGTACATCATGGCGGGCGGCAACGAGCAGGTCATCCTGTGCGAGCGGGGCATCCGCACGTTCGAGACGGCGACGCGCAATACGCTGGATCTGTCCGCGGTGCCGGTGCTGCATCAGCTGACGCACCTGCCGGTGGTGATTGACCCGAGCCACGCGACCGGCGTCAGCCGTCTGGTGAAGCCCATGGCGCTGGCCGCTACTGCTAGCGGCGCGGACGGCTTGATGATCGAGGTGCACAACGATCCGCCTCACGCCCTCAGCGACGGCCCGCAGTCCCTTACGCCGGAGGAGTTTGCGGACGTGGCCAAGCGGGTGCAGGGGATTCGTCAGGCATTGCAGGCGTAACGGGAGGAATACGGATGGACGGAATGACACTGCGCGCGCCGGAGGCTTCCGACGCGGCGGAAATTACTGCCTACCGCAAGGAAATGCTGGACGCGGGCAGCTCGATGGATGGCTGCGGCACGCTGCGCCGCCGCGCCGACCCGTTAGAATGGCTCGAGGACAACCGGAAGCTGAGCCGCGGAGAATTCAATCCCGATTGGGTGATCAGCACACAGCTGGTTTTCGTCCGTGAAGCTGACCAGCGGATTGTCGGCATGATTCAAATTCGCCATACGCTTAACGCGAATCTTGCGCAGTACGGAGGACATATCGGATACAGCGTGCGCCCCGGCGAGCGTCGGAAGGGCTACGCCAAGGCGATGCTGGCGGAAGCGCTGCCGCTCTGCCGGAAGATTGGCCTGGAACGGGTGATGATCAGCTGTGTTCAAGGCAACGAGGGCAGCCGGAGGACGATCCTCGCCAACGGCGGCGTGTATGAGTCGACCGTCTTTGAACCGGAGGAGCAGGTCGATTTGGAGCGCTACTGGATCGACCTGACGGCCTGACCGCCATCGTTTGGCGCGACAACAAAAGCGGCGATGATCCAGCAAAACGCGTTTCGGATCATCGCCGCCTTTTGATTCAACTTATTGGTAGATCGTTCTGCCCTTCGCGTCGTCCACGCCCGAGAGCCGCCAGAAGAAGGTATTGACGATGTCGCACCATTCGCGGGCGTTGGCTACTTGACGCTGCATCCGTTCCGCCGCTTCCTCCCGGTCGGGGGAAGGCAGGTCGAGCGTGGCAAGCGCCCGGGCCATCTCGCGGGTTTCCGCCAGACCGTCAAAGTGATCGTCGTACAGGCGCTGGATCAGCGTCCGGCCATCGGCCATCACATAATCATAGCGCAGCCGATGGAAGAACAGCTTCAGCAGGTCGGGGCAGGCTTCCGGCGTGCCGTAACGCTTTTGAAGCTCCTCGGGATATTGCAGCAGGTAGCCGGTGCCGCTGGCGGTACGGTCGATGCCGACCGCGTCCCGCGTCGCCTTATGATAGGTGCCCCATGCCTGATATTCGTAGCCGTCGGGGCTGGGGCCGTAATGGACGTGCGGCGTGATCATCCAGCACAGGCCGAGGGAGGCGGTGTACTTTTCGTACACGGCGCGGCTGTTCATCAGCAGGCGCACGAGCGTGTCCTCCTGTGGCGCGGGAAGCGCGTAGGTGAGGCGGCTCCACAGGCGAAGCAAAGCCTCTGCCTGAGCGTTCGGATCCCAGCTGAACAGGCCGAAGGCAAACAGGTTGGCCGCGGCGAAGGGGTGACCGGTGTAGTTGGCATCGCGGCCAAGATTGCTGACCGCCGCGATGGCGGATACCTTGTCCGCGCCCATTTCGTCGTACACCTCACGCCACATCGGCGGCATGGCATACAGGTCAATCTGCTGGCCGGTATATTCCTGCGCCAGCTGGAACTCAATCGCCTTGCGGGTTTGCGGCATGGCGAACAGCAGCGGGGACACCGGCTCCCGCACCTGGAAGTCGAACGGCCCGTGCTTGATTTGCAGAATCACGTTGTCGTCGAACTGACCGTCCAGGTACGCGTAATGCTGATAAGCCGCCATGGGACGATCGGTTTTCGTGTCGCGCCAGTCCTGTTGGCAGTTGTAGACGAAGCAGCGCCACACCAGCACGCCGCCGAAGGGCGCCAATGCCCGGGCCAGCATATTCGCGCCCTCGGCGTGATTGCGGCCGTAGGTGAACGGGCCGGGGCGATGCTCGCTGTCCGCCTTGACCAGGAATCCGGCCAGATCGGGTACCGCGGCGTAAACGTGTTCTGCCTGCTGCACCCACCACTGCTGCACCTGCGGATCCAGCGGATCGGCGGTCGGGATGCCATGGCGCATCGGCTGGGAATAGTCCACCGAGACCATCAGGCGCACGCCGAAGGGACGGAAGATCGCGGCCAGCGCGGCCAGCTCCGGCAGCATCCCCTCAATCAGCTCCTGCGCCGGTTCGTGCACATTGACGTTATTGATGCACAGCACATTCATGCCCACTGACGCGAGCAGACGCGCCAATTGACGCATCCGGACGGGATCGTAGTCGAACCGGCCACCCTCGAAAAACAGGGAACGACCCGCATAGCCGCGCTCCACGTCGCCGGATAGATTGTCCCAGCAATTGATCATCCGCAGATCGTAGCGGGGCGCCTGCACGCCGCCGGGCAGCGGCTCGTCGGCAGCAAGCGCCATCAGAAGGCGATACGCGCCGTAGAGCACGCCGGTCTCGCCGCCAGTGACGGTGTAGTCGTCACTGCCTGCATCCAGGCGATAGCCGTCGCCCATCGTCGCGTCGACACATACTTTGGCTGCTTTGCCCGGCGCGAGGGCGGGAAGCGCCTGCGAAAGTTCCGACTCGGCCACCTGACGGGGCGTTGTCCATTGATCGCTTACGCCGCAGGGGAGAAAAGGCAGCCAGGAAAAACGCTGCTGCATTGCGTTCATGTTGATGTCATTCCTTTCCGTTGAGGGGCGATGAGGCCCTCTTTGCTTCATTATACCATGGTCGAGAAAATATGACAAGCTATTCAAAAAGGAAAAGGAAATAGGGGAAGAGCCGCCGAATGAACAACTAAAAGGAACGAAAGCGAGGAGCGCACGATGACGATGACACAGCGGGAGGTTCTGCCGGGAGTTCACCACATTCAAGACGGGCTGGGCGTGTGCATGACCCTGTTGGTGGGGGAGAAGCGGGCGCTGCTGGTGGATACCGGCTATGGCGTGGAGAACGTTGCGGCCTATGTTGCGTCGCTGACGGATAAACCGCTGACTGTGATTCTGACCCACGGCCATCACGACCACGCGCTGGGCGCAAAGTGGTTTCCGCATACACGGATGTTTCAGGAGGACGCGGCGGATTTCACCAACTTTTCCGGTGAGGCGACGCGCCGCCGGATCCTGAAATCGGCGATGGCGCGTAACCTTCCGGTCGATGAAGCGGCCTTCATGAACGACGCGATTCCCATGCCCGCGCCGTTGGCGGAGGAAGCGATTGACCTGGGCGGCATGACGGCGCAGGTGCTCCGCTGCCCGGGGCATACGCCCGGCTCAGCGGTGGTCTATGTGCCGGAACGGGCGTTGCTGCTGTCCGGCGATGACTGGAATCCCTGCACCTGGCTGTTCTTCCCCGCGGCGCTGCCGGTGCAAGACTATCTGCGCAACGTCCGCAGCCTGCAAAAGCTGCCTTATACGCAGGTGCTGTGCTCCCATCAGCCGGCGCTGTTTGAACGCGCGATGATGGACGCGTTCCTGGACGGTCTGACGGAGGATGCGCTGCGGAATGCGCCGCCTGTCCGGATGCCGGGGTGGGAGACGATCGACACGCATCAGCTCGATTTGCCGCAGGGGCAGCTGCTGGTGTTTGATTATCGCAAGGCGTTTCCGAACGATCAGTGAGGAGAAAAATGATGAAGATTCAGATTGGCGCGGACAGCCGCGCGGCGTTTGTCAACAATGCGGCGTATTGCGTGGGCACCGGGCGCATGGGGCTTGCGTTGCAGCGGGAGTATCAGGATCAGCTCCGGGAGGTGCAGGCGTTGTGCCACTTTCAGCACATCCGCGGCCACGGGCTGTTCTGCGAGGACATGAGCATCTACCAGCCCTATCGGGACGCGGAGGGTATCCTGCATGACGCGTACTGCTTCACCTATCTGGATCGGGTGATGGACGATTACCGCGCCGCGGGCCTGAGGCCGTTTCTGGAGCTGGGCTTTATGCCCGCCGCGATGGCAAGCGGCACGCAGACAATCTTCTATTGGCGCGGCAACGTGACGCCTCCTGCGCAGGACGAGCGGTGGACGGCGCTGGTGCGCGCAACGCTGCGCCATCTGGCGGAACGCTACGGCGAGGACGAGGTGGCTTCCTGGCCCTGCGAGGTTTGGAATGAGCCGAACCTGGCCGGGTTCTGGGAGAATGCGGACGAGGAAAAGTATCTGCATCTGTACGAAATCACCGCAAAGGCCGTAAAGGAAGCGGTTCCCGGGATGCGGGTGGGCGGCCCGGCGGTTTGCGGCGGCGCGACGACGCCGGACTGGATCCGGCACTTCCTGAACTTCTGCCGGGATAAACGGCTCCCGCTTGATTTTGTGACCCGTCACGCCTACCTGGGCAACACGCCGGAAACGAAGGGGCGCTACCTGTACCACACCATGCGGGACGTGGATGATGTGATGGAGGAAATGCGCGGCACGCGGGAAATCATCGACAGCTATCCGGAGTACGCTGGGATGGAGATGCACCTGACCGAGTTCAACACCTCCTACAATCCCTTCTGCCCGATTCACGATACGAATCTGAACGCGGCCTATATCGCGGCGCTGCTGTCCAGGCTGGGCGACGTGGCTGCGTCCTATTCCTACTGGACGTTTGGCGACGTGTTTGAGGAGTCGGGCGTGCCGAGCCGACCGTTCCATGGCGGCTTCGGCATGATGGCGAATCAGCGGATTCCGAAGCCGACGCTGTGGACGTTCGCGTTCTTTAACGGTTTGAAGGGCGAACCGGTCTACCGGGACGAGCACTGCGTAATGACGCGCCGGGCGGACGGCAGCTATGAGGGCGTGGCATGGAACCTGTGCCGCGATAGTCGGGAAAAAGTCGCGCTGGACATGACCGTGCCCGCGCAGGGGCGTATGGCCCTCTTGTGCAGCGTGGTGGACGAGCACTGCTGCAATCCGCTCAAGCGCTGGCATGACATGGGAGAACCGGCGACGCTGACGGAGGCGCAATTGGCCTTCCTGCGAACGGCGGGCATACCCGCGAACTCCAGCGAGGGGATAGACGCGCAGTCGGGCGAGGCGCGCTTTACCCTGACGCTTCGGGAGAACGCCGTTGTGCGCTTCACGTTGACGAAAGCGTCCGGCGAGTCGGACTACGGCTATGACTACACTTGGTATCACGATCACGCCTGAATAAACGGCAAGCCCCGGACGAGCGCGCTTTACAGCTTCGTCCGGGGCTTTTCTTTTCTGTTTATCCAAGGAGCATTCGATCGTTGTTCAAACCGCTGCCGCTGGCCTTCTCGAACATCATCAGCAGGTCCTCAACCTTGAGGCGGGCCTTTGTCTCTGCGCCGATGTCAAGGATCACACGGCCCTCGTGCATCATGATGGTGCGGTTGCCGTATTGCAGCGCGTCCTTCATGTTGTGCGTCACCATCAGCGCGGTCAATCCGTGCTCCGTAATCAGCTTGCGGGTCAGGCGAAGCACCTTCTGCGCTGTTTTTGGATCAAGCGCGGCGGTGTGTTCGTCCAGCAGAAGCAGCTTGGGCTTGCGCAGCGTCGCCATCAGCAACGTCAGCGCCTGGCGCTGGCCGCCGGAGAGCAGACCGACCTTGCTGGACATTCGATCCTCCAGCCCGAGGTCGAGCTGCTTCAGCTCGTCGCGATAGCGCGTGCGTTCGGCGGCAGTGATGCCCCACTTGAGGAACCGGCGCTGGCCGCGACGGAACGCGAGGGCCAGATTGTCCTCAATGCTCATCGTGGCGGCGGTACCGGTCATGGGATCCTGGAATACCCGGCCCAAATAGCGCGCGCGCTTGTATTCCGGCAGATGGGTGACGTCCACGCCGTCGATCAGGATGGAGCCTTTGTCCACCAGGAAGGTGCCTGCCACCGCGTTGAGCATGGTGGACTTGCCCGCGCCGTTGCCACCGATCACGGTGACGAAATCGCCGGGCTTCAGGTGAAGATCCGCGTCTGTCAGCGCGGTTTTTTCGGTGATGGTTCCCGGATTGAAGGTCTTGGCGATGTGGTTGATGTCAAGCATGAGCGGCGCCTCCCTTCTGCCCGGCGCGGCGCGAAGCCGCTTTGCCCTTCCAGTAGGGGACGGCCAGGAAAAGCGCCACGACGAGCGCGGTCAGCATTTTCAGGTCGTTCGTGTTCAGGCCGAGCCACAGCACCACCTGAATCACCAGATAGTACAGCACCGCGCCCACCGAAACGGACACCAACTTGCCGGCAAAATTCGTGAAAACCTTGCCGAGCACGACCTCGCCGATGATGACCGCAGCCAAACCGATGACGATCGCGCCGCGGCCCATCTGCACGTCCGCAAAGCCCTGAAACTGGGTGAGCAGCGCGCCGGAAAAAGCGACGATGCCGTTGGAAAGCATCAGGCCCACCACCTTGCCCAGGTTCGTATTGATGCCCTGCGCGCGGGCCATCTGCTGGTTCGCGCCGGTGGCGCGCAGCGAGCAGCCGTATTCCGTGCCGAAGAACCAGTACATCACGGCGATCAGCAGCGCGGTGATGATCAGCAGCGGGACAATCGGGTTTTCCAGCCCGAGCGCGCGTACGTCCCGGGAGGAAAGGAGCAGCGTATATTTGTTGACGCTGACGGGTGTGTTTGCCTTGCCTCCCATGATGCGCAGATTGATCGAGTACAGCGCGAGCTGCGTCAAAATACCGGAAAGAATGGCGGGAATGCCCATGGCCGTATGGAACAGTCCGGTCGCCAGTCCGGCGAGCATTCCGACCACAAAGGCGACGAGCAGAGCGACGTAGGCGTTGCAGCCGTTGATGATCAGCATGGCCGCGACCGCGCCGCCGGTGGCGATGGAGCCGTCGACCGTCAGGTCGGCAACGTCCAGAATGCGATAGGTGATGTAGACGCCAATGGCCATGATGCCCCAGATCACGCCCTGGGAGAGCGCGCCGGGCAATTGATTAAGCAGCTTCGCGATGTCCAAGGAAGGTTCCTCCTCGATGTCAGATGTACGCCGGGGCGGGAAACGCCATACCCGCAAGAAAGCCATGAAAGGCGCCGCCCCTCATGGCTTCTTGCAGGAAAATGAATCACTCGGCTTCAATGGCGACGTAATCCGCAGGCGGGGTGATGCCCAACGCGTCGCAGTTTGCCTTGCAGTACTTCTTCGTGAACTGAGGCGCCATGGCGATCTCCATCGTGGACACATCCGCGCCGTTGACGAGGATTTCGTAAGCCATCTCGCCGGTCTTATAGCCGATGTCGTAGTAGCTGATGGTCAGCGTCGCGACGCCGCAGCCCTTGCAGATGCCTTCCTCGCCGGCGATGGCAGCCTTGCCCGCAGGAATGATCACATTCGCGATGGTCTCGGCATAGGTCGCGGCGGTGTTGTCGGTGGGGACATAAAGCACGTCGCATTCCGTGGCGCTCTGCACGACGGACGCCACGTCGTTGGAGTCGGTGAAGGGATATTCCTTGCACTCCATGCCCAACTCGGTCAGATAACCCTTCATCACGCTGACCTGATAGAAGGAATTTGCCTCGGCGGAGCAGTAGATCATGCCGACGGTCTTGGCATCAGGGAACATTTCCTTCACCATGGCGGCCTGGCCGTCCAGCGGCGCCAGATCGCTCGTACCGGATACGTTGATGCCGGTGGTGCCGTTCCAATCCTGCATATCCAGGGCGGTGGCATAATCGGTCACGGAGGTGCCCAGAATCGGGATGTCGCCGGTGGCGTTCATCGCGGCCTGCAGCGCGGGCGTGGCGTTGGCCATGATCAGATCAACCTCGTTGGCGACGAAGGTCGTGGCGATGGTCGTGCAGGCGGCGGAATCGCCGGAGGCGTTCTGCTCGTCAAAGACGACCTTGTCGCCCAGCAGCGCGGTCAGCGCTTCCTTGAAGCCGCGGGTCGCCTCATCCAGCGCGGGATGCTGCACCAACTGCACAATGCCGATGTTGTAGGTCTTGTCCTCGGCGGCGGCCAGAGAGACGCAGGACAGCGCCAGCATCAGCGCCAGCGCGAGACAAAAGAGCTTCTTCATACAGGGGTTCCTCCTTCAAATCCTACTTGCGGGGCCGGTCGCTTGGCCGTCCCGCATCTACACGGGTAGTTTAACCTACGCAAAGAGCCAT
>CAZRLM010000055.1:0-15894 GCA_964600835.1 uncultured Oscillospiraceae bacterium | reverse complement strand
GCGGCTTTCACGACGTTCCAGGTGTTGTCGAACACATAGAACTCAAGGTACGCCATCTCGCCGGTGCCCGTATACGCCGGCGTAAAGTAGACCGTCTCGCCGCTTCCGGCGGTGCAGGAAGCGCGATCCGGCGTGAGCGCCGTCACCTGCAGCGGGTCGCCCACGACTTTCACCCATGCGCTTTCCGCCACGGAACGGGTGCCGTCCTTCGCCGTGACGTACACTCGGGCAAAGAACGAGGTGCGATTCGGGTAGTCGTCGGCCTTGAACGGAAGCTTCGCGCTGCGGAGGTTGTCAGCGCCAAGATTGTTCTTCAAGTCCTCCGGCGTATACTGGGCGGCCGTCACGACGTTCCATGTGTTGTCGAACACATAGAACTCCAAATACGCCATCTCACCGGCACCATCATACGTCGGCGTGAAGTAGACCGTCTCGCCGCTCCCAGCGGTGCAGGAGGTGCGATCCGGCGTCAGCGCTGTCACCTGCAATGGGTTCGCGCTCGTGACCTCCACCCAAATGCTGTCGACGTGGGTGAACGTGCCATCCTTCGCCATCAGATACACGCGGCCACAGTAACTCCCGGGGCCGGTGACGCTGGTGTCGTAGTGGTACACGCCGGAAATGCCCGCGCCCTCGCCGCGATAGCCGGTCAGGTGCTGGCCGTGGATGTTGTAGATGTGGTACTCGATCCACGCAATGTCGCCGGAGCCTTCAAACTCGGTGGTGAACGTCAGCCAGTCGCCAACTTTGGCCGTCGCGCTCATGGCGTGCAGCGCTTTCGCCCGCAGCGGGGAGCGGCTCGCCGCGTCGACGACCTGCTCGCCGGAGGGCAGCGACGGAGCGACAACCGGCGGTTTCGTCGCGGCAGTTTCGATTTCGTCTGCGAGGCCCGGGGCCTGCGCGGGCGCATCGGTTGCAACGGGCGCTTCGGTATCAGCAGGCACTTCGGTCACGGCGGACTGGGGCGCGATAACCGTCGCGGCGGGCAGCTTGCAGCCTGCATAGGTCGCACAGCCGTCGCCGCAAGCGGCCTCGTGCTGCTGGACTTCTGCAGCGGACATCATCGCGACGCGTTCCGCCTTGACCCACTTCTCGATCACGGATGCGCCGTTGAACACGGCCACCTGAACGGCGGTCTTGTCGTCGGTGCGCTTCGCGGCGTACACGACGGCGCTGCCGTCCAGCTTTGCCGCCTCGCCTTGCAAAGCGGGGCTGTCGTAGAGCTTTGTTCCGCCGCTCAGCCGCGCGTAGCCCGGGACGAACGCATTCGGGGCCTTGGTAGGCGCTTCGGTCGGTTCCTCCGTGGGGGCCTCGGTAGGGGCTTCGGTGGGTGCTTCCGCAGGTTCCTCTGTCAGCGCTTCCATTGGTACCTCGACAGGCGCTTCGGTCGGTTCCTCCGTGGGAGCCTCCGTCAGTACCTCCGCCGGGACTTTCGTGGGCGCTTCGGTTGTTTCGATGATTGGCGTTTCCGTCGTTTCGACGGGCATGATGGACGCGTCCTCCGCGAATACGCCGGTGGGCGCGACCGTGCAGCACAGCATCAAAAATGCCGTCAAAAGGCTGATCCAACGCTTTTGTGACATGATGGATTCCCCACTTTTCTATCGTTTTGTTCATCCTGCTGAGCAAATGTTATCACAAAAAGCAGATCAAAGCAATACCGCGGGGCGACGCAGCATTATTTCGCCATGAAGGCGTAGCCGTTCTCCTCGGCCCATGCTGCCGCGTAGGAACCGGCGGGGGCATAAACCGTGGCGTCGGTCAAACCGACGCATTCATCAAAAGCGCCCTCACCGATTTCTTTCAGGCCACCCGGGAAGGCGAGGCTGTCGGTGAAGTCGGGGCAGGAATAGAAGGCATAATCGCCAATGTGAGTGATTCTTTTGGGGAAAATCAAGCTACCGGTAAAATGACAGTAAACGAAGGCATAATCACCAATATGGGTTAACGTACTGGGGAAAACCAGGCTTCCGGTGAACCCTTCGCAGGAATTAAAGGCTCGATCGCCAATGTAGGTCAGTTGATCCGGCAAAACCAGCTGACCAGTCAGTCCGGTACAGCTGTCAAAAGCCGAATTGCCGATATAGGTCAGCCTGTCCGGCAGCGCCAATGCGCCGGTAAAACCGGTGCAATTGCAGAAGGCGTTGTTCCCTAAAAAAGCCAGCTTGCTCGGCAAAGTCAGCGAACCGGTCAGGCCGGTGCAGGATTCAAAGGCATTGTCGCCAATGCGCGTGACGCTGTCCGGAATGGACAGCGGGCCGGTCAGATCGGAGCGGTAAGAGAAGGCGGAGGCGTAAATTCTCCGGACAGGGTAGCGCCCCAGCTTGGCGGGAATTTGCAAGCCGTTGTCCAAATCTTCGCCGACGTATCCCGTCACAACCGCTCTGTCATGATCGACATAGTACTGAAAGCCATCCTGCTCCCGCACTTTTACGACGAATACCCATTGACTTTTGATCATCGAACGTGCGCCGTTCCTTGCGGTGATGCGCACGCGGCCATAGAAAGAATCGCTTTCCGGATAGTTATCCGGGTAAAATCTAAAGGTTGCCGATTTGAGGGAATCGTCGCCCTCCTCGGCAGTATAGCTTTCTTCCTCTATAACCTCCCCATGGCTGTCGTGGAGAAAAAACTCAATCGACGCGATTTCGCCGCTTCCCTCATACTGTGGCGTGAAGGTTATATCTGAATAGCTGTCTGAAATATGGGCAGTCTCATTGGGCGTCAGCGCCGTTATCTCGATCTGTTTGTAGGCGGACGCGCCGTCCTCCGCGAATACGCCGGCGGGCGCGACCGCACAGCACAGCATCAAAATTGTCGTCAATAGGCTAATCCAACGCTTTTGCAACACAAAAAAGCCCCCTTCTCCAAATGCTTCCATGATAAGCATAGTATAGCAAAAATCGGAGAGAGGAGCAAGCTTTTGAAATTTATTTTTTGATTACTTTTTCTCCGCCTCGGCCTTCTCCGCGGCGGTGCGCCACAAGAGCAGGTTGACGCGCAGATCGTCGTCGCCCATGGCGTAGTCGAGCTTCTCGCGGCTGTTGAGGCGGGCGATGGGCACAATCCGGTTCAGGCGCAGGGGCTGGTCATGGATGATGCGCATACCGTCCACCTTGACAACCTCTTCGTCCGGTTCGTCGTAGGGGTCGAACAGTCCCAGCTCGCGCTCGCTCTCGATGGAGGTCAGCAGCACATAATGGCCGTACTCCTCAATCCAGCAGCGCATCAGCGCCACGCCGCCCTCGGCGAGGCACTGCATCGTGCGGCTGCCCGGAAGCAGGTTGGCGTCCGCGCCGTCGACGCACTCGGCCCGCAGGGGGAAATGCGTCATTTTGCCGTAATCCGTCAGCCAGGAGGACAGGAAGCGGACAGCCGCCTTGGACGTGCCCCGCTTGCCCGCTTCGCCCTGCTCGTTATAGGTATCGTTGCAGTACATCCAGACGCCCTTGATCAGCGCGGGTGCGATTTCCTCCCGGTCGAACAGAAAGCGAATGCCGTTCAGGACCGTCGTCGGGCCGCAGTCAAATTCGGTCATCTGATAGGCCAACACGTTCTTCATGAGGATCGTCTCCCTTTGTATCGTTTGTGATCAGGCGTTGCGCGGGTCGAGCGCGTCCCGGAGCGCGTCGCCGACAAAGTTGATGCACAGCACCAGCACGATGATCGTCGCGCCCGCCGGCAGCCACAGCCAGGGCATACTTGTCAGGATGGTGAGGGATTCCGCGTCGTTGAGCATATTGCCCAGCGACGGCGTGGGCGGCTGAACGCCCATCCCCAGGAAGCTCAGCGCCGCCTCGTCCAGGATGGAGAGGGCGAACACGTTGGTGGCGTATACCAGCACCGGCGCGATGGTGTTGGGCAGAATCTCGGAGAACAGGATGTACCGCCGGGGCATTCCGGCGACCACGTCGCTCTTGCAGAAGTTCGTCTCCCGCAGGGAGAGCACGTTGCCCCGCACCAGCCGCGCCACGCCGGGCCAGTCCACAAAGCCCAGAATCAGGATGATCGACCACAGGCCCGGCTCAAAGATGGACGCGGCCACCAGCACCAGCAGGATATAGGGGAAGGACATCACCATGTCCGTGAAGCCCATGATGATTTTGTCGACCGCGCCGCCAAAGTAGCCGGAGACAAGCCCCAACACCACGCCGATGGCGGTGGAGATCGCCGTCGCCATCAACCCGACCAGCAGCGAGACGCGCACGGCGTAGAGCAGGCGGCTGAAAATGTCCCGGCTGACCTTGTCCGTGCCCAGCGGATGCGCCGCGGACGGCGGCTTGTTGAACTGCCCCGTGACCTTGGCGGGCGCGTAGGGCGCGATGACCGGCGCGAGCAGCGCCAGGGCGACGAGCGCAATCAGGAGAATCAGGCAGACCACCGCGGCGCGGTGGCGGCAAAAGCGGCGGGCAACGGCCCGGAAACCGGATGGATGCATGGGCTTGCCGCCTCCTTCAGTATTTGATGGTCGGGTCGACGAGGGCGTACACGATGTCCGTGAGCAGGTTCGCGGCCTGCACCACCACGGCGGACAGCAGGCAGACGCCCATGATGACCGGATAATCCCGGCCGGTGATGGCGTTCATCGTCAGCAGCCCCAGGCCGGGCCAGCGGAATACCCGCTCGATGATCACCGCGCCGCCAAAGAGCGTGGGCAGCTGCATCCCGACGACCGTCACAATGGGCAGCAGCGCGTTGCGCAGCGCGTGCTTGTTAATCACCAGCCGCCGCCCGATCCCCTTGGCGCGGGCGGTGCGCAGGTAGTCCATCTCGAGGATTTCCAGCACGGCGGAGCGGATGTAACGAATCGTGCTGCCCGCCGAGGAGACGGCCAGCGCCAGCACGGGCATCGCCATGTGGCGCATCACGTCCAGCGCGTCGCCGCCGGTGTTGGGGGTGTACATCCCGGAGGAGGGGAGCCACCCCAGCACGACGGTAAAGAGGTAGATCAGCAAAAGCGACAGAAAGAAGCTGGGCACGCTGGAGGCGACGAAGGAGGCCGCGACCACGGCGTAATCCCGTTTTTGATATCGGTGGACGGCGCTGTACACGCCAGCGGGCACCGCGATGAGCAGCTGCAAAAGCAGCGACGCGCCCATCAGCAGCAGCGTGGGGCCGATATGGCTG
The DNA here is from genome assembly GCA_964600835.1 of uncultured Oscillospiraceae bacterium. Taxonomy (GTDB): domain Bacteria; phylum Bacillota; class Clostridia; order Christensenellales; family Aristaeellaceae; genus UBA11524. Next base: position 10,767 of record CAZRLM010000055.1, on the reverse strand, counting down.
CCGATCATCTCCGCCACCGGCTGATAGCTCTTGTAGGAAAAGCCCAGGTTGCCCTGAAACAGCTGCTTGAGCCACGTCCAGTACTGCACCCAGATGGGCTGATCAAGCCCGAGCTTGGCGGCTTTGACCGCGACAGCCTCGGCGGTCATGCGGGGGTTGATCATCATGTCCAGCGGACTGCCCGCCAGGCTCATGATCAGGTAGTCGAGGATGGTGATCCCCAGCAGCACGGGAATCGCCAGCAGCAGCTTCTTCAAAACGTATTTCCACATCATCAGGCGGACGCTCCTTGCGGCAGAACTTGCGGGGACGCATCCAGCGCCCGGGTGCAGGCGGCGAGGCGATCCGGCTCGCCGGGGACGGGGCGCAGCGTCGGAGAAGCGGCGCGGCAGCCCGCGTCGGCATGGGGACAGCGCCCGTACAGCGGACAGCCGCCCGCGAGCGGCGCGTCCACCTCGCCGGAGAGCACCACGCGCTCCCTGTGCCGCAGGCTGTAATCCGCCACCGGGGCCGCGTCCAGCAGCGCGCGGGTGTAGGGGTGCGCAGGACGGTCGAACAGCGCCTCCGCGTCGCCGGATTCCACAATCGCGCCCATGTACATCACCGCGATGCGGTGGCTGACGTAGCGCACCGCGCCCAGCCCGTGGCCAATAAAGAGATAGGTCAGTTTCAATTGGGCTTGCAGGTCGCGCAGCAGGTTCAAAATCTGCGCCTGAACGGAAACGTCCAGCGCGCTGACCGGCTCATCCAGCACGATCAGCTCCGGGGAGAGCGACAGCGCCCGCGCGATACAGATCCGCTGGCGCTGCCCGCCGGAAAACTCGTGGGGGTAGCGCCGCGCCATGTCCGGGGACAGCCCGACGAGTGTCAATAGCTCGGCGATGCGCGCGTCGACGTCCTTGGGCGCGACGGCGCGGTGGTACAGCATCGGCTCCTTGATGATGTCCACAACGCGTTTGCGGGGGTTCAGGCTGGAGCCGCTGTCCTGAAACACCATCTGCATTTTGGGCCGGAGGGGACGCAGCGCGTTCTCGGACAGGTTGTCAATCCGCTGCCCGTGGAAGTAAATCTCCCCGGCGGTGGGGCGCTCCAGACGCGTCAGGAGCCGCGCGACGGTGGACTTGCCGCAGCCGCTTTCCCCCACAATGCCGAAGGTTTCCCCCTGGCGCAGCGACAAAGTGACGTCCCGCACGGCCTGCGTGACCGCCGGGCGGAAGGGATTCGCGCCGCCGCTGTCCCGGTAGCGTTTGCTCAGATGGCGTGCCTCCAGCAGCACGGGATGCTCCTCACACATCGCCGGTCGCCTCCTTTTCCATGGCGCGGCTGCATCGCGCCCAGTGCTCCGGCGCAACCTGCCGCATTTTCGGCGCGAGGGCGGCGCAATCCGCCCGGTAGGGACACCGGGGCGCGAAGCGGCAGCCCGCAATCGCCTGATAATCCTCCGGCACCGTGCCGGGAATGGCGTAGAGCCGCTTGCTCTTTTCGTCGTGCAGCCCGGGCACGGCGCGCAAAAGTGCCTGGGTGTAGGGGTGCGTCGGCGCGCGCAGCAGCGCCTCGGTCGACGCTTCCTCCACGCACTGCCCCGCGTACATCACGACCACCCGGTCGGCCATTTCGGTCACCAGGCCGATGTCGTGGGTGATCAGCAGAATGGCCATGTTTTCCTCGTCCCGCAATCGGCGCAGAAGCTGCATGATTTGCAGCTGAATCGTCACGTCCAGCGCGGTGGTCGGCTCGTCGGCAATCAGCAGGCGGGGGCCGCAGGAGAGCGCCATGGCGATCATCACCCGCTGGCGCATTCCGCCGGAGAGCATATGCGGATATTTGCGCATCACCGCCGCCGCGTCCTTGATGCCGGTGCGCTTTAACAGCGCGACGGCGCGTTCCTCCGCCTCGCGGCGGGGCAGACGCAGGTGGCGGCGCATCCCCTCGATCAGCTGATTGCCGATGGGAAATACCGGGTTCAGGCTGTACATGATGTCCTGAAAGATCATCGCGATCTCCCGGCCGCGGATTTTGTCCAGCTCCTTTTCGTCCAGGGTCGTCAAATCGCGGCCGTCAAAAAGAATCTGGCCGCCTGTGATTTGCCCCTGACGGGGCAGAAGCCCCAAAATGGACATAGCCGTGATGGATTTTCCGCAGCCGGACTCGCCGACCAGCGCGAGAATTTCGCCGGGGTTGACCGAAAAGGTCACGCCGTCGGCGCGCTGCGTCAGGGTGCGCCCCTGGCGAAAGGCGATGTCAAGCTGATTGACTTGCAGGAGAGGCGTCATGGCGCGCTCCGCCTTTCTGGCATACGCCGGTGATATGCGGCACGCCGTCTCCGCAAACCGGCCGGCGACGGGCCGGCTTGCGGAGACGGGCGGAGAGAGACGAACGCCTCCCTCCGCGCCGGAAGATTGATTTACTCGATCGTCCACTCGTGGACGTTGATGAAAGTACCGAACACGTCGGGCGTCGCGCCGTGGAGGCGGTTGCTCGTCGCGCCCAGGGTGCTGATGACGTAGGCGGAGATCATCGCCACGTCCTCCTGCATCGCGCGGTTCACGGTCAGATAGCAGTCGCGAATCGCGTCCACATCGGTCAGCTGCTGGCTGCGGTTCAGCGCGTCGGACACCTCCGCGTTGACGTAGCGCGTCCAGCCGATGTCGGACAGGAGCCAGTTCACGTCAGTGTAGGGATCGACGGGGGCGTAGGTGTACTCGACGCTCATCACGTCGAAGGTGCCGTCCCCGGCGATGGTCATCAGCGTGGACAGGTCGACGGTCTTGATGTCGATGGAAAGTCCCAGCTCGGCGAACATGGCCGCGATGAAGCTGGACGCGTTGACCATGGTTACGTCGCCGCTGTTGACGTACCAGGTCAGGTTCGTGGACGCGCCGTCCGCCTTCGCCTCGGCGATGAGCGCGGCGGCCTTCTCCGGGTCATAGGCGGTCACGCCCAGCTCATCGCTGTAATACGGGCTGGCGGAGCACAGGAAGCCGTCCACCGTTTCACCGTTGCCGTGCACCAGCTCGGTCAGGATGGTCTGCCGGTCGATGCCGCACAGCAGCGCCTGCCGGATGCGCTTGTCGGTCACGTTCTGGACGTTGATGAAGATGGACTGGTTGGTGATGGGCGTGCCCTTCACGGCGGTCACGTTGGGCAGCGCGCTCACCGCGTCGTAGTCCTCCAGGAGCAGGTTGGACATCGTCTGCTGGATCATGTCCACCTCGCCGGAGGTCAGGCCGGAGAGCAGCTGCGCGGGGTCGAGCACGTTCAGGTTCAGGTACTTGATCTTTGGCGCGCCCAGGAAGTAGTTGGGGTTCGCCTCGTAATGGACGTAATGGTTCAGGTCGAAATCGTTGATGAAGTACGGGCCGGAGATCACTTCCGGCTTGTTGAACCAGGGGGAGGTCAGCAGCTGGTCGCGGGGCACGTCCGCCAGCGCGTGGGCGGGCAGGGGCAGCACATAGCGGCCAAAGTTGTTCTCGAAGGTGTACAGCGCGGTCTTCCACTTGGTGCGCACGGTCATCACCTTGTCGCTGACCAGGGTAATGCCCTCGATCGACGTCGCGCCGGAGGCAACGTAGCCGTCGTCGCCCACGCCGACGATCGCCTGCATACTCATGCCGGTGTTGCCGCACTCGGGGCTGGTCATGCACAGGTAGGTGAAGAGCACGTCCTCGGTCGTCACCGGCGTGCCGTCAGACCAGACGGCCTCGTCCCGGAGCGTGATGGTGAACGTCTCGTTGTCCTCGGTGGTGATGGATTCGGCCAGCATGGGCACGAATTCCAGATCCCGGTTCAGCTCCACCAGCGGCAGGAAGGTCAGGGACGTGGCGTACTTGGTGACCTCCGCCGCGCCCATCAGCAGGGGGTTCAGGGTGCCGATGTCGCTGGTGACCGCCACATTGACGGACTGCGCGTCCCCTTCGGCGACGCTGAACGCCGAGGCGGACAGCACAAGCGTCAGGGTCAGCACCAGGGCGGTCAGGGTGCGAAGATGCTTGCTCATGGTGAATCCTCCTTACAATATGCTTGGATTTTATGCGCAATCGCCGCCGGGATTTTCCAGGCAGGCGAGGGCCAAACGGGCGAAGAACCGGGCGGCGGGCGCGAGGGCGGCAGGATCGACGGTGAAGCGCGGGTGGTGCGCCGGATAATCCCCGCCGGTGCCGATGCGCACAAACAGGCCGGGACGATCCGCCAGGTAAAAGGAGAAATCCTCGCCGCCCATGGTGTCCTCCTGCCGTCCGACCGTTAAGTCGCAGTCAGCGGCGACGCGCCGCGCCAGGCGGCACAGGGCGGGGTCGTTGATCACCGCGCCGGAGCTGCGCTGCCAGTCGATGTCCGCCTGCGCGCCCATGGCCTGACATACGCCGGTGACCGTGCGGCGGAAGGCGGCTTCGATCCGGTCGCGATCCTCGGGAGATAGCGTGCGGACGGTGCCTTCCAGCGTCGCACGCTCGGGGATGACGTTCCAGGTGGTGCCAGCCTCCACACGGGTGACGCTGACCACGCTGGAGGAGAAGGGGGACAGCGTGCGGCTGACGATGGTTTGCAGCGCCTGAATCACCGCCGCCTGAACGACAATGGGGTCGACCCCCTTGTGGGGCTGCGCCGCGTGGGCGCCCCGGCCCAGAATGTCCACCCTGAACCGGTCGACGGAGGCCATCACGGCCCCTTCCTTGATGCCGACCCAGCCCGCGGGCTGACCCGGATAGGAGTGAATCGCCAGGAAGGGCGACGCGTCCGACAATAGCGGCGTTTTCAGGAAGGGCGGCGCGCCGACGGAGGATTCCTCCGCGGGCTGAAAGGCAATTTTGACCGTGCCGCGCATGGTCGCCCGCCCCTGCCAGAGCAGCTGCGCCGCGCCTAACATGACCGTGGTGTGGAAGTCGTGCCCGCAGGCGTGCATCACGCCCGGGTTGCAGGAGGCGTAGTTCACGCCGGACTCCTCCTGAATCGGCAGCGCGTCGATGTCGCAGCGCAGCCCGACGACCGGGCCGGGCGCGCCCCCCTCGATCACGGCGATCAGGCCGGTTTGCGTGCCGCCGGGGAACGTCGGGATGCCGTCCGCGGCGAGGGTTTCCCGAATCTTTTCAGTGGTTTGCGTCTCCTGAAACGCCAGCTCGGGGTGGCGATGGAACCAGGTTAGCAGCGCCGTCAAACGCTCGGAGAGCACGTCGGGCATGGGAAAGCCTCCTTCGTTGCATTAGAAAAAGGACACAAGAAAAGCGCAGGGCCATACAATGCCTGCCCTCTCCAAAACCGTGGAGAGGGCGCGGCCACAGCCTTGCGCCTGACGGACTTTTTGAGGGGAGGACGGGAAATTCCCCGCCGTTCAAGCCCTTCCCTTCGGACGGTCTGCGCAAAGCTGCGTGCGGATACACGCGCGCGTCATACAGGCAACCATCAAAATCTGCATCTGCCTGAACATCTTTGCGCCTCCTCTCCCTGATCCCAAGGGGTAATGATCGGGCAAATCATAGCATACCCCTCCGGGTTTGTCAAGTAAAAAACAGCGAAGGGACAAAACCGACCGACGGAAGCCCTGATTACAGGACGTGTTCCTCCTTTCGGTTTGAAACCATATCAAGCAAAGTGTGTAAGCCGACAGACAGCTTACACACTTCGCTTTGTTTTTCTGGAAGCGGGCGGCTCAACCCTTCACCGCGATCACTTCAATCTCCACCTGCGCGTCCTTGGGCAGCTTGGCAACCTGCACGCAGGCGCGGGCGGGCGCGTCCTCGGGGAAGAACGTGGCGTAGGCGGCGTTGACCTCCGCGAAATCACCCAGATCCTTCAGGAAAATCGTGGTCTTGACCACGTCCGCCAGCGTGCAGCCGGCTTCCGCCAGAATGGCGACGATGTTTTCCATGGACTGCCGGGTCTGCTCGCCGATGGGGCCGGTGTGAAGCTCGCCCGTGGCGGGAACGATCGGCAGCTGACCGCTGACAAAGACCAGATTGCCTGCCTGAACGCCCTGGGCATAGGGGCCGATGGCGGCGGGCGCGTTGGAAGTGGAAAGAATCCTGCGCATGATAAAAACCCTCGCTTTCGTGAAATGAGCTTCTTATATTATACCATGATTTGCCTCGGATGAACAGCCCTTTTTTGGCGGGAGGGGCGAGGTAAGGCTCGACAAGAAAAGCGTTCCATGCTATAATCCGGGAAAAATGCAGGAGGGGTGTTGAAATGCAGAGTAACCTTCGCGCGGACGCCGACGCTATTGTCGCCGCGGCTATTCATGCGGTTCAGCCTGACGAGGCGGTGGCCCGCGCCCTGGCGCAGGCGTCTTTTCCGGGGCGGGTGCTGCTTGTGGCGGCGGGCAAAGCGGCCTGGCAGATGGCCAGGGCGGCTTCGGATTGCCTGAGCGAGCGCATCGAGAAGGGCGTTGTATGCACCAAGTATGACCATGTGATGGGGCCGATTCCGCGTATCGCCTGCTATGAGGGCGGCCATCCCGTACCGGACGAGCAGTCCTTCCGCGCGACGGAGGCGGCGCTTCAGCTCGTGACGGGCCTGACGGCGCAGGATACCGTGCTGTTCCTCCTGTCCGGCGGCGGCTCCGCCCTGTTTGAGAAGCCGCTGGTTTCCGGCGTGGAATTGCAGGACGTTACCAGCCAGCTGCTCGCAAGCGGCGCGGATATTGTCGAAATCAACACCATCCGCAAGCGGCTGTCGGCGGTCAAGGGCGGGCGCTTCGCCCGGCTGTGCCGCCCCGCGCGGGTGTTTTCCATCGTGCTGTCCGATATTTTGGGCGACCCGCTGGACATGATCGCCTCCGGCCCCGCGTATCCGGATCATTCCACCTGCGCCCAGGCGCTGGCCATTGCGGAAAAGTATCATCTGCGTTTGAGCGATCAGGCGCGGGCGCTGCTTGCGCAGGAAACGCCCAAGGCGCTGGACAATGTGACCACGCAGATCACCGGCAGCGTGCGGGAGCTGTGCGCGGCGGCGGCAAAGACGTGCCGCGCGCTGGGCTATGAGCCGCTGCTGCTGACGGATCAGCTGTGCTGTCAGGCCCGCGAGGCAGGCAGCTTTCTGGCGTCCGCCGTGCGCACCCACGCGGGGCGAGGCAGAAAGCTGGCTTTGATTGCCGGGGGCGAGACCGTCGTGAAGCTGACGGGCCACGGCCTGGGCGGACGCAATCAGGAGCTGGCGCTGGCCGCGGCGGACGGAATCGCGGGGATGGACGGCGTGGCGGTGTTCAGCGTGGGAAGCGATGGCACCGACGGCCCCACCGACGCGGCGGGCGGCTATGTGGACGGCGACACCGCGTCCGCGCTGGCGGCGCAGGGCGTATCCATCCCGACCGTCCTGTCGGAGAACGACGCGTACCACGCGCTGGAAAAAACCGGCGGATTGATCTTCACCGGCCCGACCGGCACCAACGTGAACGACGTGGCGGTCGCGCTGATTCGGGGATAAAGGCTGTGCCCTTGCTCATGAAAGCCCCTTGCGGGCTTTCTTTTTTGTTGCTTTCCCTATTCAAGACCGTACTTTTTCATACGCCGCCACAGCGTGGAGCGGCTGACGCCCAGGCTGTCCGCGGCCAGCTGCTTGTTGCCGCCGGTTTGGCGCAGGGCGGCGCGGAGACGGTTCTCCTCCGGGTTGGCGACAACCAGCACCGGCGGCGAGGACGTTTCGGAAGCCGTCTGCGCGGGCAGCAGGCGCTCCCGCACAAAATCGGCGTCAATGGACTGACTTGTCGCCAGCATGACGGCGCGCTCGCAGAGCATATCCATTTCGTATATGTTTCCCGGCCAGCCGTATTGCGACAGCAGGGCGATCGCGTCGTCCGTCATCATCAGGGGCTTCTTGTACTTGGCGCAGGCCCGATCCATGCAGTCGGCCAGCAGAGGCGGAATATCCTCCGGAACGTCCGATACCGCGGGCAGCCGCATCGCCACCGCCAGCAGGGTGGTCGCCAGCGGCTCGGAAAACCTGCCTTCCGCCGCCAGCGAGGCCAGATCCTTTGACGTGGCGCAGATGACGCGGACGGACGCGGGCGTGGGGCTTGGATTGCCCTTGCGCAGATAGTGCCCGTTGCGCAGGACGTTGAGCAGCTGATGCTGGCTTTCGCCCGTCAGCAGGTGCGCGTCCGAAATGAACAGGGTGCCTGTATGCGCGATGGAAATCAGGCCGCGACTGGTGGGCACCACATCGGAGCCGAAGAGATACTCCGTCTGCGACGCGATGGGAATGGTGCTCAGTTCCGCTTTGACAAAGGGATTCCGCTGGCGCAGGCTGGCGTTATGGACACATTGAGCCAGCTCGGAGGCCGGCAGGCCGCTCGGACCGGTTAGCAGCAGCGCCGTCTCGTACTGCGCGTACTGCTTTGCGTCGGACAGTAGCGCCTTGAGGCGCTGCGAGCGCACGGAGAGCTGCTCAAAGCGCCTCAAGGCGACGTAGCCCTGCTGCCGCCGTCCCAAACGGATGGTTTCCTCCAGGTCGTCGATCACGCCGAACTCCTGCATGGAGACGATAAAGCCGTCGTGCTTGCCTTCCACATCGACGGAGGCAATGTTGGCGACGCAGGAATTGTTTTCGATCCGGATGATAGTGGAATACAGGCTGTGATGCTGCTCGAGGGCCTCGGACAGCACGGGCGTGATTTGCACCATCGGGATGTCGAAGAATCTCTTGCCCTTCAGCTCCGCAATGGGTTGCCGGAGCAGCTTTTCCGCCAGATGATTGGCTTCCTCAATGCAGCCGTTGCCGTTCAGCTTCAAAATGGCGTCGAAGGAATAATCCAGCAGCGACGAAAACTCGGCGGAACGCCGCTGCTCCAGCATCGTTGCCTCCAGTGTATGGATGGCGGTGCGGATGGCGGTGCGAATGCTCTCCTTCATGGAATCCATAAACAGCGAGTGCAGCCCCAGCCGCGCCGCGTGCTGGCAGGCCATCTCTCCGCCGATGATCAGCTTGGCGCCGTCCGCCGCTGCCTGCTCCACCACCGCGGGCACGTCCTTGCCGGAGGCTGCGTAGTAGATATAGGGATCCACATCCATGATGTCGGCCAGGGGCGAACAATCGGAAAACATATACCGGAAACCCACGAAGGCGATGCGCGGCCTGGGCTGATTCAGGAGGTGGCGGGCATGATCCAGCAGGATCGCCATGTCCATCGCGGACAGGACGATGTCCACCACGGGAACGTTCAGCTGGGATTTGACCAGCTGGGCCTGATGACCCCGCGCGACCACGATGCCGGTATCGTTGGCGAACTCCTTGCGCACCAGCTCGACAATGTGCGCGGAGGTGGTCTGCACAACCTTTGCGTCCAGCTGAGCTTCGGTCACAATTTCCATGGCGGACTGATAGATGGAGGCGTTGGGCGCGACAATCAGCAGCTTGTTCATGAGAGCGACATCCTTTCGTGGCCATGGCGGCTCCTCTCCATCATATCACGGAGTCGGAGATCCCACAAGCGCAAATTGAAATGTTTTTGAAACAAATGAATCAAAATGTCGTTTTAATGTCGCATATCATGAAATGATATTTATTTGTCAAGCAAAATTGCCTGGCACTTCCATTGACGAAAATAGTCGGGTTTTGTATAGTGATTCCATCAAGACTGGATCCCCCGATGCACTTGTCCGGCCTGTCGCCGGCGGCATCCTGCCGAGAGGAGCGGTAAGCATGGTACGCTATATTCTTCAGCGTTTGGGGCAAACGCTCGTCATTCTGTTCATCGTTTCATTGCTGACCTACCTGCTGATCGATTTTCTGCCGGGCGATCCCATCGCGGCCATGACGGGCGGAGAAATTTCCGGTGAAACATACGATCGGCTGTATCATGAGCTGAACATGGACAAGCCCGTGCTCATTCGCTATTTGATGTGGCTGCGGGACGCCTGCACGGGCAACCTGGGCGTGTCGCAGAGCTATCACCGCACGGTGGCGGAGGTCATCGGGGAGCGGCTGCCGATCACGCTGTACCTGGCGCTGCTGGCCTTCTTCCTCAGCGTGCCGCTGGGCATCCTGTTCGGCATCATCAGCGCGGTCAAGCGCGGCAAGGCGGCGGATACCGCGGTGACGCTGACCGCCAACGTGTGCTGCTGCCTTCCTCAGTTCTGGCTGGGTATTCTGTTCCTGTACATCTTCAGCATGAAGCTGGGCTGGCTGCCTTCCAGCAGCTTCGTCTGGCCGTGGCAGGATTTCTCGCTGAGCGTTCGCACCACCATTATGCCGGTATTATGCCTGGCCATCGGTGGCATCGCCTCCATCACCCGGCAGACGCGCTCCAGTATGCTGGAGGTCATCCGTCAGGACTACATCCGCACCGCCCGCTCCAAGGGCTTGAAGAACAAGAAGGTGATCTTCGTCCACGCGCTCAAAAACGCGCTGCTCCCCGTGATTACGCTGATGGGTTTGCGCCTGGGCGGCATGGTGGGCGGCTCGGTGTTCGTGGAGAACGTGTTCGTCATCCCTGGCATGGGCTCGCTGCTGGTGAACGCCATCAACACGCAGGATATTCAGCTCATCCAGGGCTGCGTGCTGCTGATCGCGGTATTCTCCAGCGTGGTGAATCTAATTACAGACATCGTGTATGTGGCCGTTGATCCGCGCATCAAGGTTGCGTAAGAAAGAGAGTGAGAGGCATGAGTCAAAACACCCATGAGCGGGATCGGGCGGAAGCCCGGGCGCACCGGGCGCAAAAGCGCCGCCAGCTCGTCCGCACGCTGTTTGGCAGAAAAATTGTGCTGGTGGCCACGATCATCCTGCTGTTCATCATCCTGTCCGCCGTCTTTGCCGATGTGATCGCGCCCTACGATC